>CAIUAY010000001.1 GCA_903897335.1 uncultured Chromatium sp.
GTTGGAACGAATGCCGATGCCTCCATCCCCGGCACGTCGACGACCCCGGCCTCCGAAACCGATCTACCTTCTACCCATTGCCGTGTAGGGGGTGGCCGGAACGATGATCAAGGCCCGCGACACCAACGGCTGGGGTGCATGGGACATGGCGGTAAAATGGCCAACAGCTCGCAGCTCTCCACTGATTTTCAAGGGCTTGTCGGCTATGTTGGCGCCTATGGAGTTCGCCCCCCTCCTTTAGAATCTGTTTGAAAACCCTCGGCTCAAGCCAGTCAGCTCGCTGATCACCGTCTGAATTGAAGTTTCGCCGCGATCCACCCGCCATTCATAGGCTGACCTACGAATTTCCAAACAGCTTTTTGTAAACAAGAGGTGGGATCTATCCGTCTGGCGAGGCGGTGAACCGATCCACGCGCGGAACTGTGATCGCCCTTTTTCGTGCTTGCGATGACGGCGATCATGGTCAGTCCGACGCGCCTAAACCCAGATCGAGCCCCCGCCGATAGAGTGCGTTTTTCTTGGCGCCGGTCACGCGCGACGCCAGATCGACTGCCTGACGCAATGGCAGCGCCTCGGCCAGAATCCGCAGGACACGCTCCTGTTCAGCGATTTCCAGTTGATCTGAAGCACAGCGCCGACCTTCGATTAGCATCACCAGCTCGCCGAGCTGCTGTTCGGGATTAGCCTTCAATCGCTCGATCAGTGCCTGTGGCTGGCCACTCAGAAAAGTCTCAAAGCGTTTGGTGAGCTCACGCGCCAGCACTACGCGCCGGGTCTCGCCCAGCACCGCGCCCAGGTCGGCGAGTGTCGCCAGCGCCCGTTTGGCGCTTTCGTACAAAATCAGAGTGCCGGGCTCAGCGGCGACCGCCGCCAGCCAGGCGCGACGCTGACTTTGAGTCCGTGGCGGAAAACCCAGAAACAGGAAGCGGTCACTTGGCAGTCCAGCGGCTGACAGCGCACAGATCGCCGCGTTGGCGCCCGGCACGGGGACGACGCTAAAGCCCTGTTCGCGGGCAGCGGCAACCAGGCTGTAGCCGGGGTCGTTGATCAGCGGGGTTCCGGCATCAGACACTAGCGCCACGCTGCGTCCGGCTTCCAGCGCGGCCAGCAGCGTTGGCGCGACCCGGCTCTCATTGTGATCGTGATAGGCGACGAGCGTGGCGCTCAGACCCCAATGCGCCAGCAGGCGCAGGGTTTCACGGGTATCCTCGGCGGCAACCAGATCGACCACCGCCAGGGTCGTGCGGGCGCGCTCGGTCATGTCGGCAAGATTGCCGATTGGCGTTGCCACCACGTATAGTACCCCTCTTTGCTGCTGCATCTTGTGCCCTCGACAGACTCTTTAACGGAACTGAACATGCCCAAGAATCGCGTTGCTCGCCCCCTGTTATCCCGCCACGGCATCACCCCACAAACGCTGACCAGTTTCCTGATCCTGATCCTGACAGGCATCCTGTCCGGCTGCGCGAACAATCCGAACCAGGAGGAAACTAGACTGCTCGCTGCGGTTCCGGTCGCCGAACTGAATCGCGCCAGCGCGCTTGAATCCCAGGGCAAGGCGACTGATGCGGTCGCACTCTATCTTGAACTGGCGGGCAAAGCACAGCCCCCCGCCCGCGCTCAATTGCAAATCAAGGCGGTGCGCACGGCGGTTGCGGCTGGTCAGACCAGTACCGCCCAAAAGACTCTTGATGTCATCTCGCGTCAGGAATTGACGCCCTCGCAGCGCGACATGCTGCTGTTCACCGAGGCGGATCTGGCGCTGTTGCAGGATCATCCCAGAGACGCGATCAAATTGCTCCAGAACGCGCAGGTTCAGTCCTTGCCCAAGGAGTTGAAGCTTAAACGGCTGGGAACTCTGGCATCCGCCCAGCGGCTCGTCAACGATCCACTTGCGGCGGCGCATACCCTGGATGAACTGGATCGGCTGCTGAGTCACAGCGATGAACGTCTGCTCAACCAGGTCTCGCTGATCTCCACGCTGAACCTGCTCGGCAATAGTGCCTTGCAGGATCTGGCTCGCAAAGGCGAGCGCACGATGCAGGGCTGGGCCGAGATTGCACTTCTGATACAGGAATCCGGCATCAATCAAAGCCAGATGGATGCCCGCTATCGTCAGTGGCGTCAGGGACATTCAGGACATCCGGCGCTTCCCGAACTGGCTCGCGCGACATCTGAGCATCTCTCTGGTGGTTATGCCAAGGGTGATCAGGTGACGATCATGCTTCCTCGCAGTGGCCGTTTTGCCGCCGCCGCTAACGCCATCCGTTCAGGCATCGAGGCGGCCAACCACGAGGATCAGGCCAACACGCGCCCGGCATTGGATTTTGCTGATGTGTCCAGCGCCGATTATTCCCAAACCAGTTACGCTAAGGCGATCAAGCAGGGTGCTGATTATGTCATCGGCCCGCTCCAGAAACCGGCCGTGGATGCTTTAGCCGCCTCGCGGGTTCTGACGGTGCCAACCCTGGCGCTGAATGAAACCACGCGCACCGATAGACTCGCAAAAAATCTCTTCCAGTTTTCGCTTTCACCTGAGAATGAAGCCACCGAAGTCGCCAACAAAGCCTATTCCATGGGTCTGAAACGTGCCCTGGTGCTCTACCCCGAGGGTGCTTGGGGTGAACGTCTGGCACTGGCATTCAGGCAGCAATGGAACAGTCTCGGCGGCAGTCTGTCAGGACAGTTGCGTTACAACCCGTCCGGTTCAAACGATAAGCTCCTGAAATCGGGACTCGATAAAAGCAATGCGGATCTGCTGTTTCTGATCACCACTGCCGACATCGCGCGCAAACTGTATCCGGCCATCCGCAACGCTTCAGCTAAACCCATTACTGTCATCTCAACCTCGCATGTCTACTCCGGCGCCTTTGACCCCAAACGCGATGCCGGGCTGATCGGACTCTATTTTGTGGATATCCCCTGGATGCTTGATGCCAGTGTCGGCCAGATCTCGCGTGATCATCTCGGTCGCGGCGCAGACCCGCTGGCACGGCTTTATGCCATGGGCATCGATGCCTACCGGCTGGCGCCGCGTCTTGTCGAACTCACCAAAAATCCAGGCGCGTACTATCCAGGCCAAACCGGCGGGCTGTCGATCGACCGGATCGGGCGGATTCAGCGCCAGCTTGAGCTGGGACGCTTCACTGACGCCGGCCCGCGTCGGGTCGATGCCACGGTGCCAGAGGCGCGTTGACGATGACACGCGATGCAGACAGTGCCCAAACGGTCGGCGCGTCGATGGAGCGTCGCGCCGAGTCGTTCCTGACCCGCCAGGGTCTGCGCTGCATCGCCCGTAACCATCGCTGCCGTTTCGGCGAGATCGACCTCATCCTGCATGATGGTTGCGTGCTGGTGTTCGCGGAAGTGCGCTTTCGCCGTTCAACGCAGTTTGGCACGCCCGCCGATACAGTCGATCTGCGTAAACAGCGCCGTCTGATCGCCGCCGCCAGTCACTATCTTCAGGCGCATCCCAGCCGCCTGCCCTGCCGCTTCGATGTCGTCGCCATCGACGGCCAGGATCAGATTTACTGGATCAGACAGGCCTTTACCGCTGATGCCTAAAGGTTTCCTAATTGGTCTGATCCTGCTGCTGTCCGTCTTGAGCGGCTGTGCTCCGGTGGTCATCGGCGGGGCTGCCGCCGTCGGGGCATCTGCTATTTATGACCGGCGTCCCGCTGAGGTGGTGCTTGATGACCAGAAGATTGAACTCATGGGCATGTCGGCGCTGATGCAGGACTCGAAGGTTCAGGGGCACTCCAGCATTGCCGTGACCAGCTATAACCGGACTGTTCTGCTGACCGGCCAGGCTGAATCCAAATCAGTGATTCACAGCGCGATTGATCACATCAGCCATCTGGCCAGGGTGCAGCGCGTCATTGACGAAATCACTGTTGGTTCCAATCTCGACCTGATGCGCAAGTCTGAGGATGTCTACATCACTTCCCGCGCCAAGCTGGCGATGCTTCAGATCGCGCTCCCGGATTTCAACCCGACCCGCGTCAAGGTCGTCACCGAGGATGGCGTGATCTATCTCCTGGGGCTGGTCAGTCAGGAGGAAGGCGACGCCGCTGCCGAGCAGATCCGTTATGTTCCCGGCGTCAAGCGCGTGATCAAACTGTTTGAAGAGGCACACTGAGTGCCGATGCGAGCGTCTTGAGTTCCTTCTTTCAGTGCGGCGCGTGATGCTGTTGAAGACATCGTTAACTGGGAGCATCCTAATCCAATTCTGCCGCTTCCGAAGGCTATCCCTGACACCATGACTTCTCGTGATTCACCTACCGCTTCTACCCTGAGACCAGACGCACGAACCGATCCCAACCGTCGCGCTATCCTGATCCTCGGCTGGCTGCGGCGAGCCGTCCCGCCGATGCTGGCGATCATGGCGCTGCTGGCGGTCTGGTTCGAGCTACAGGGCTTTGATGTTCACGCACTGCTTGAGAGCGTGCGCCGTCTTCCGCTGCTGACGTTGCTGGGACTTCAGATGCTGGCGCTGACGGCAGTTCTGTCCATGGTGCTTTATGACTGGTGGTGCAGCCGTTGGCTCAGTCTCCACCTGCCGCTGGCGCGACTGATCCGCTATAGCTGGGTTGCCAACACCATGAACAACCTGATCGGGCTGTCGGGGCTGGCAGGCGCCGGAATTCGCATCCTGCTGCTTGCCCGCGACGGCGTGACAACGCGCACCGCCTCGCTCTATTCAGGCGTCATCATGCTGTCGGTTCCAGTGGGTCTGTCGGTGCTGGTGATCTGCGCCCTGGCGCAGGGTCATGCCAGTCTGGTGCCTGCCGCGATTCCACGCTGGATCGTGCGGACGGTACTGATTGCCTATGCCGCCTATCTGCCGGTCTTTCTCGCGCTGTCGTCGAGTCGGGCGATTCTGCACCGCGTCCTGAGCGGCGAGACGCGGATCGGTTGGATAGGCGGTTTGACCCTGGTCGGCATCTCGGTGCTCGACTGGCTCTTCGCCGTGGCGGTAGCCTGGTGCTGTCTGGCGGCCTCCGGTGCCTGGGTCGCACCTGGGATCTTTCTGAGCGCCTTCACCCTGGCCGCCACGCTCGGAATCCTGAGCCTGATTCCTGGCGGGATCGGGGTCTTTGACGCGGCGCTCCTGGTGATGCTGACACGCGCCGGAGCCACGGCAGAAACCGTTGTCGCCGGACTGCTGATCTTCCGTTTGGTCTACTATCTGGTGCCCTGGCTGATCGGGATCTCGCTAGGGAGCGAACTGCTGACACGCACGGCATCGCCTATTCACACCCGGCTGGTGCGCCAGTGGCAGGATCATCCGCTATTGGGTCTGCTACGTCTGCCACTGCACTTTCTTGCCACCCTCGGTGTGCGCCTACTCGGCTTGCTGACTTTCACCACAGGTTTGGTGCTCCTGGTTTCGGCGGCCATCCCTGCACTGGAGGAACGGATCGAGCGCCTGCTGCTAGTGTTGCCGCTGGGCGCAATCGAACTGTCGCATTTTCTCTCGGTGGGCGTGGGTGTACTGCTGCTGGCGCTATCCAGGGGGATCGGACTACAAATACGCGGCGCCTACCAGGTCGCCATGCCACTGCTCCTGGCCGGAGCATTGCTGAGCCTGCTCAAGGGTGCGGCAGCCAGCCAGGTGCTCTTTTTACTGACTGTGGCTGGTCTGCTCTGGTTACGTCGGGACGCTTTTTACCGGATTTCCTATCCACTATTTGGTCAGCGCGGTCTGCTCTGGCTGCTTGCACTGGTCAGCAGTGTCGCGGCGTATATCCTGCTCGGTTCCTGGCTGCACACCGACGAGCTGGCGCAGGGCGGACTGTGGCTACAGTCCGAACCCACTCTCCATGCCGCCCGCTTTTTGCGTTCGCTGCCTCTGGTGCTGCTGGCGCTGGCTGGCTGGCTGGCCTGGGGGCTGTTCCGTATGCCCCGCCCCAGCTTCCCGGAGACCGATGCAGCGGCTGTGATCCAGGCGCGTGACTGGCTGGAAACCCACGGCGGCGGTACCTTTGCCCATCTGCTGTTCATGCGCGATAAACATTTGCTGTATGCGGCTGAGGGGCGCTGCCTGATCCAGTACAAACGCATCCGCAGCCGTCTGGTGGCGCTGGGTGATCCACTGGGTGCGGAGAAAGATTATGGACGCGCCCTGCTGGAATTCCGCGACCTGGCCGATCGCCATGATCTTGATCCAGTGTGCTATGAAGTGGCTCACGCGCACCTGCATCTTTATCATGACTGTGGGTTCGCGCTCTTCAAGGCTGGCGAAATGGCGCAGGTGCCGGTACGTGACTTTACTCTTTCAGGACAGCGTAACCAGTCTCTGCGCGGCGCGGTGAATCGCGCCATCCGCGAAGGACTGACGCTGGAGTTGTTGCAACCGCCTTTTGACGAGGCGATCTGGACATCGCTCAAGGCGGTTTCTGACGCCTGGCTGCACCAGCGTAGCGCCAGCGAAAAAAGTTTCTCACTGGGTGCGTTCGACCGCGATTATTTGTCTTGGTCGCCACTGTTTCTGGTGCGCCGTGAGCAGCAGATCATCGCCTTTGCGAACCTCATGCCGTCCTATCAGAATCGTCATGAATTGAGCGTGGATCTAATGCGTCAGCTTCCCAATGCGCCTTACGGCACCATGGATTTCCTCTTCACCCGGATTATCGAATGGGCGCGGGATCAGGGTTATACCTGGTTCAATCTGGGCATGGCTCCTTTAAGCGGCGTCGGCAATATCCGCTATGCCCGCCCGGATGAGCGCCTGGCGCGTCTGGCCTATGATTACGGTAACCATCTTTATAACTACAAGGGTCTGCGCAGTTTCAAGGAGAAATTCCATCCGGTCTGGGAGAGCCGTTATATTGCCTACCCACTGTCTCGGCCATTGCCCATGCTGCTGGTTGATCTCGCTGCACTGGTGGCCGGCGGTTATCGCCAGATTCTGATGAAACCCTGATGATTTCAGGCTCCCATGCCTGTCAAGAGAGACTGACCTCATGTTGCTGACTCATGTCCCGTTCATTCTGATCAGTCGCCGCTGGCTGCTGCCACTGTGTCTCTGTTTGCTCTGTCACACCGCCGCAGCGGAGATCACTGAGAACACCGTGACCAGCGACAAGGGCATCCTGCATCTGGTTCACCCAGAAGACGCACCCAAGGGGCTAGTGCTCTTTCTGCCCGGTAGCCAGGGCTGGGATGCGGCGGCTGTGGCAACCGCCCGCGAGGTCGCGGATCAGGGACACCTGGTTGCCGGAATCGACTGGCGCACGCTGGCCGCCAATCGCCCGGTGACGCACTGGTGGCAATTGAGCGCGACAGTCTCCCGTCTGCGGCAATGGCTCACGGCCTGGTGGTCTGACCAGGAAACAGCGCCTGCGTCCTGCTGGGATCTGAGCGCCGATCTGGCAGACGTGACGCAATGGCTGAAGGCGCACGAAACCCTGCCCCAAGATACGCTGCCCATCCTGTTGGGCGAGTCAGATGGTGCGGCACTGGTCTATGCCGCGCTGCTCCAGTCACCGTCTGGCAGTTTTCATGCCGCAGTCAGCCGAGGCTTCTGCCCGACATGGCCGACTGCAGCACCGCCTGCCTGCCCGCAGGCGGGTCTGGGCGTCGCACTGGTTCAGGATCAGCAACTACGCCCTGCGGCTCAGGTGCCAAGCGCCTGGTTTCTGTTTGAATCAAATGACCAACCCGCCTGTTCAGCGTCTCAGTCAGCGGAATTCATCAAACAGATGGCGAATGCCCGCATGACCATCACCGCGCCGCCTGACGCGATGCCCGCCACCACTACGGATGAGGATGAGGACGTATTGAGTCCACTGGCCTCGCTCTTTGAGTGGCTTGATCCGCGCATCCCCGATCAGGTTAGCGTGGTGTCCGCGCAGACTGAAACTGCCGGACTACCGCTGATTGAAGTGCCTGCGCCTCAGCCAGATGCCACAACCTTTGCCATCATGCTTTCGGGTGATGGCGGCTGGGCCGAGCTTGACCGCACGGTGAGTGCACATCTAGCCGCCCAGGGCATCAGCACCGTCGGCTGGGATTCATTGAGCTATTTCTGGTCGGCGCGTTCGCCAGCAGAGGCTGGCGCTGACCTGGCCAGAGTCATTCGTCATTACCAGCGGATCTGGCATAAAGATCGGGTGATCCTGATCGGCTTCTCCTTTGGCGCTGAGGTGTTGCCCTTCATGGCCAACCGGCTGCCGGATGATCTGCGCTCCCAGGTCGAGCTGGTTGCCCTGCTTAGCGTCGGTCGCACTGCACTGTTCCAGTTTCACCTGACTGACTGGCTCGACACCGGACGCGGGTCGGACGCCCTACCGGAGTTGCCCCAAGTCCAGGCGCTCAACTGGACGCGACGTCTCTGCATTTACGGGGAGGAGGATGATCAGAGCCTGTGTCCCGATCTGGTCGGGAGCGGAGTGGATGTGCGCAAGCTGCCCGGCGACCATCACTTTGGCGAAGACTATGCCGGCGTGGCGGAGCTGATCCTGAAGGCGCGACCGGGTACGCAGGAAGGGTCACAGGCGTCGCCGCTGATCCAGTCACCGACAGTCTTGCCATTGGATGTCCATGCGGATAACCAAAAACGCTAATGCTCGCCTAATTCTTGATCGTTATCTTCTCCATCACGCGACTATCCGCGTACCCCGAAGAGACGATCATCATGAAACGCAAATTCCATCACGCGGCAGCCATTGCCGCCCTTTCCATCACGGTTATTGGTGGTGCCTTTGCCGCCAACTCCGCTGACAACGATGCACTCGGCATTGCCGATGCAAAAACCAGCCTGATTCAGGCCGTCACCGCCGCCGAGCAGCAGGTCGGCGGCAAGGCATCCCGTGCCGAGTATGCGCGGCACCAAGACCAGTGGGTCTTCGATATTGAAGTCGTGAACGGTACCAAGGTCATGGACGTGACGGTCGATCCAGCGAGCGGCAAGGTGCTGGCGACCAGCGAGGATCAGGCTGATCATGAGGATAAAGCGGATCGGGGCGAGCAAGGAGAAGGGCAGGAACAGCCCGATTGATGATTGCACGGCGTTCCGAGAACCGGGGCGGCAGGTTCGCCCCGGCTGTTTCCAGATCCCAGCCATTGTTAGCCTGAACGATCATCATGCGAGGCTCCAACATGCACGTCCTGATGCCCAAAGAAAACGCCAGAGGACTCCTGAACAAGGTGCCAGAGGTCACGCTCTGGTTCTGGATCATCAAGATCCTGGCGACCACCGTTGGCGAAACCGCCGCCGATTTCCTCAATTTCAATCTGAATGTCGGTCTGACCGGCACCTCGCTTCTCATGAGCGCACTGCTGGCGGCCTTCCTCATCGTACAGGTACGTACCCGCGCCTATGTGCCCTGGGTCTACTGGGTTGCCGTCGTACTCATCAGCATCGTTGGCACGCTGATCTCCGATAACCTCGTGGATAACCTGGGCGTCGCGCTTGAAACCACGACCATCGTCTTCGCCATTGCGCTCGTGGCGACCTTTGGTGCCTGGTACTGGAGCGAGCGCACCCTGTCGATTCACACCATCGTCACCCTGCGGCGCGAGCTGTTCTATTGGGCCGCCATCCTCTTCACCTTCGCGTTGGGCACCGCCGCCGGTGATCTCGCGTCCGAGGGGTTGAGTCTGGGTTATGCGACCGCTGCGCTCGGTTTCGCCGGGGCGATTGCCGTCGTCGCCGTCGCCCATTTCGGCTTCAAGGCGAACGCGGTCGCGACCTTCTGGATCGCCTACATCCTGACGCGCCCGCTCGGGGCCTCGCTTGGCGATTACCTGTCGCAGCCGGTCGCCGATGGTGGTCTGGGTCTGGGCGCGGTGGTGACCAGCGTGGCGTTCCTCGCCACCATCCTGGCTCTCGTCGCGTATCTGACCATCACTCGGAAAGACGTCCTGGATCCGGTGGCGATTGAATCCGTCTCTTAACCCTTGCCGAGGCGACGGTTGGCCGATGGGTGAGCGAACCTGCGTTTTGCACCCCAGTCATCCGGCCCGCCGGTCTCGCGGCTCAACTGCGGCGTCGGCGTCATTTCCGGGTTCAATAGAGTAAACGCACGATGAATAACACCTATGAGGCAACCTTGAGCAAGGTGCCAGAGATCACGCTGCTCTTCTGGATCATCAAGATCGCCGCCACGACGTTGGGGGAGACCGGTGGCGATGCCGTGTCCATGTCCATGAACCTGGGCTATCTGGTCGGGACGGCGATCTTCGCGACCGTCTTTATCATCGCGGTGGCGGCGCAGATCAGAGCTACCCGATTTCACCCCCTGCTGTACTGGACGACCATCATCGCCACGACCACTGTGGGCACCACGCTGGCGGACTTCGCTGACCGCTCGCTCGGAATCGGCTATGCCGGAGGCACGACCCTCCTCCTGGTGTTGTTGATGGCCTCACTGGCGCTCTGGTATCGCACCCTGGGCAGTGTGTCAGTGGATAGCATCAATTCACCGAAGCCCGAGATATTCTATTGGGTGACCATCATGTTTTCGCAGACCCTGGGTACCGCGCTCGGCGATTGGACGGCCGGCACGGCGGGGCTTGGCTACGAGGGCGGCGCGCTGGTGTTCGCGACCCTGCTGAGCCTGCTGGTGCTGGCCTATTATTGGACTAATATCTCCCGCACCCTGCTGTTCTGGTCTGCCTTCATCCTCACGCGGCCGCTGGGCGCGGTGCTGGGAGACCTGCTCGATAAGCCGCTTGACGTTGGCGGACTGGCCTTGAGTCGCTACACCACATCGGGGCTGCTGCTGGTCTTCATCCTGGCCTGTCTGGTGATCTTCAAGCAGCGACCGGCACAGTCAATCCGCGCCCTGAACGACCGGTATGCCCATGCGAATACTCCTGGTTGAGGATGATCCCATGATCGGCGAGGCGGTCTGCGTCGCGCTCAAGGATGCCGCCTATGCGGTAGATTGGGTCAAGGATGGGGACACCGCGAACACGGTGCTCGAACACGGCGAGCACCAGGCGGTGTTGCTCGATCTGGGTCTGCCCAAGCGTGATGGTCTGGAGGTGCTGCGGCGCTTGCGGCGGGCGGGAAACGCAATTCCGGTCATCGTTATCACCGCCCGCGACGGCTTGGATGATCGCATCCGGGGGCTGGACATCGGTGCCGATGACTATCTGGTCAAGCCTTTCGCTGTTAACGAACTGCTCGCCCGGCTACGCGCCGTCGCACGCCGTCAGGGTGGCCAGGCATCGGCGGTACTCACCAACGGCAAGGTGACTCTCGACCCGGCGACCCGCGAGGCGACTTGCGGTGGAGTGTCGGTGATCTTGAGCGCACGCGAATTCGCGCTACTACATGCGCTGTTGCTGCATCCGGGTCGAATTTTCACCCGCACGGAGCTGGAAACGCACCTCTACGGCTGGAACGAAGAAGTTGAAAGCAACGCCGTCGATTTTCTGATCCACGGGGTACGCAAGAAGCTGGGCGCCACAGTCATCAAGAACGTGCGCGGCGCTGGCTGGCTGGTGGCGAAGCCGACATGACACGCTCACTGCAACGCCGACTGTCCGTGATGCTGGGTGGCGCGATGCTACTGGCCGGACTCGCGGCAGCGGCGGCATCCTTCCTGCTCGCCTACAGCGAGGCAACAGAGTTCCAGGACGACCTGCTGCGCCAGATTGCCTTGCTGGCGGCGAACAGCGATCCATCCCAACGCGGCGCGGCATCACACCCGCCCGGTGCCGAGGTCATCCTGGCCGACCCCGAATCCCGGATCAGCGTGATTCGCTTGCCGGACGATCCTCGCCCCGGTTGGCTGGCGGGAGATGTCACCGCCGGATTTCACACGCTCGACACGGACACGGAGTATCTGCGGATCTTCGTGTGGAAGGCACCAGCGGCCAGGACAACCATCGTGGCTCAACCAACCGAAACCCGCGACGAGGTTGCGATCGACAGTGCTCTGCGCACGCTCACCCCCTCGCTGCTGTTTCTGCCGCTGATGGCCTGGGTGATCGTGCGCGTCGTGTGGCGCGAACTCGCTCCGGTCAGACGGCTTGCCAGTCACCTGGACGCGCAACCGGCGCATCGACCCCAGCCGCTCAGTGACCGGGACATTCCTGATGAAATCCTGCCTTTCGTGCAGGCGATCAATCGTCTGCTCGAACGGACTGGGGTCTTGATGAGCCAGCAACGGCGGTTCGTCGCCGATGCGGCGCACGAACTCAGAAGTCCGCTGACCGCGCTGTCAGTCCAGGCGCAAAATCTCCGGCAGGCAACGTCGCTGGCAGACCTGCGCGAGCGTGTCACGCCGCTTCAGATGGGCATCGAACGCGCACGCAAACTGACCGAGCAGCTCTTAAGTCTGGCTAAATTGCAGTCGCGAACGTCAGATACGACCGAGGTGGATGTCGCGGCGCTGGCTCGCGAACTAATCGCGGAATACCTGCCGCTGGCAGAAGCACGAGGCATTGATTTTGGTCTTGAGGAAACCGTGGCGCTCCGACTTGACGCCGCGCCCGATGCCCTGCGGCTGGTGCTCAGGAACGGGCTGGACAACGCGCTGAAATATACCCCGGAAGGCGGCGAGGTCACGCTGCGGCTTGCTCTCGATGACACGAGCGCCATCATCGAGATCGTCGACAATGGCCTGGGCATTCCAATCATCGAGCGGGAGCGCGTGTTCGCTCCCTTTCA
Source organism: uncultured Chromatium sp. (assembly GCA_903897335.1). Lineage (GTDB taxonomy): Bacteria > Pseudomonadota > Gammaproteobacteria > Chromatiales > Chromatiaceae > Chromatium. The sequence goes on from CAIUAY010000001.1 coordinate 12,626, forward strand.
CCGCGCACCGGAGACGCCGGGCGAGGGCAGTGGGCTCGGACTCGCCATCGCGAGGGAAGCTACTGCCACGCTGGGCGGAAGCCTGCGTCTGCTTGACCGGCCACAAGGTTGCGGGCTGGTCTTCCGCTATCGGCAGGCTCGATTTCGGCGGGCATGAAATCAACAGATAAACATGATCATAGTCGCTTTCAACATCTGCAAAACCGACGCGAAGCAGTCTTTCATAAAAGGTCGAGATGCTGCCCATGAACAAAGACCCCGCCTTGGCGCCCTTCGGTGCCATTACTCGTTTCATGCCTGCGCCTGCCCTGCTGGTGCTGGCGGTCACGGCCATCCTGTTCGGAGTGTTCTCTGAACGCTGGCTAGCCGATCTGTCAAATCCCGTCCGGGTTGGCGTGCTGTTCGTTTGGCTGTTTGTTGCCATCGTCTGGGGCGCCATTGCGGCGGTTCATCATGCCGAACATCTGGCGGATCATCTGGGCGAACCCTACGGCACACTGATTCTGACGCTGTCGGTTCAGAGTATCGAGGTCATGACTCTGGCTGTGGTGATGCTCTCCGGTTTCGCCAATCCCACGCTGGCGCGCGACACCATTTTTTCGGTGGTGATGATCGTTCTCAACGGGCTGCTTGGCCTGTCGCTTCTGCTTGGCGGCTGGCGTTTCCACGAGCAGGAGTACAACCTGCGTGGGGTCAACGCCTACCTGAGCCTGATCCTCATGTTATCGGTGTTCGTGCTGCTGTTGCCCGATTTCATCGATTCCAGCAGCGACCCCAGCTTCACGCGGGCGCAGGAAGGGTTCGTGATTCTGATGTGTCTGGGACTTTATGGACTCTTTCTAGTCGTTCAGACCCACCGCCACCGCAGCTATTTCGTCATCCAGAACGCTGGCGCGCAGCCTGCTGCCACGACCTCAGGCGCCGTCAGACTGATCGCGGTCGAAGCCATCTCGCTGCTGGTCTATCTCGGCCTGGTGATCTTTCTGGTCAGAAAGCTTGCCCTGGTGCTAAACCATGCGCTGGAGGTGCTGCATGCACCAATTGCTCTGGGTGCGCTGGTCGTCGCCATTCTGGTGCTAGCACCGGAGGGCGTGAGCGCGATTCGCGCGGCACTGCGCAATGACCTGCAACACGCCGTCAACGTCCTGCTCGGCTCCGTGCTGGCGACCCTGGCATTGACCACCACGGCGATTCTGATCATCGGCCTGCTTCACCATACGCCGGTGCTGCTTGGCCTGGAGGGGACGCAGCAGCCGCTGCTGGTGCTAACGCTGCTGCTCAGCGCCATCACCTTTGCCAACGGCGTAACCAATATCCTGCAGGGGGCGATTCATCTGATGCTATTCTGTGGCTTCCTGATGCTGATCTTCTGGCCCTGACTGCCGGATTGAACCCTGGATCGATCACCGACGTTTATCGCCGGATAGAGCACAGATCCGAACCCTACTGGAGATGCCTGACGTGTCCGTAGAATCTTCGTCCGTCACCGTACACGGACGTCTGGGCGTCCTGTCACTGGCCGCGTTGGGCGTGGTCTATGGCGACATTGGCACTAGTCCGCTCTATGCCATTCAGGCCGTGTTCACCAATACGCTCCACCCGGTTCCGGTCGAGCCGGGCAACATCCTTGGCATCCTGTCGCTGGTGTTTTGGTCGCTAATCATTGTGGTCACGCTCAAATACGTGATCCTGATCCTGCGCGCGGACAATCGTGGCGAGGGTGGCATCATGGCGCTCATTGCGCTGGCGCAGCGGCGCATCGGCCATCTTGCGCTGGGGCGTGGCTTGATTCTGCTCGGACTCTTTGGCGCTGCACTCTTCTATGGCGATGGGGTCATCACGCCCGCCATTTCGGTGCTCTCGGCCGTAGAAGGTCTGGAGATCGTGACACCCAGTCTGGATCACTGGGTTATTCCGGTGACTTTGGCCATCCTGCTCGGACTCTTCGCCGTCCAGCATCTGGGCACGGCGCGGGTCGGCAGTTGGTTCGGTCCACTCATGGTCATCTGGTTTCTAACCTTGGGGACGCTGGGTCTGCATGCCATCGTCAGCGAACCGGGCGTCCTGGTCGCGCTGTCGCCACTGCCTGCTCTGGCTTTTTTCGCGGCTCATCCCGCTCTTGCGTTTTTTAGCCTTGGATCAGTGGTGCTGACGGTCACTGGAGTCGAAGCGCTGTACGCTGATATGGGACATTTCGGACGCAAGCCGGTACGTCTAGCCTGGGTCGTGCTGGTGTTGCCGGCGCTGACCCTCAACTATTTCGGTCAGGGCGCGCTCCTGCTGGATGAGCCACAGGCGGCCACTAACCCCTTTTACCATCTCGCGCCAGACTGGGCGCTGGTGCCATTGGTCGTGCTGGCCACCGTTGCCACCATCATCGCCTCCCAGGCGGTGATTTCAGGTGCATTTTCGCTGACCCATCAGGCGATCCAGCTCGGTTATCTTCCACGGATGAAGGTTCGGCATACCTCCAGCGCGGCGTACGGACAGATCTACGTCCCGGCGATCAACTGGCTGCTTTTTGTCGCCGTGGTGATGCTGGTTCTGGGCTTCGGGAGCGCCGAAGCCCTGGCGACTGCCTACGGGATTGCCGTCACCGGAACCATGGGCATCACGACTGTCCTGGTGTTCGTCGTCGCCCGTCGTCGCTGGCGCTGGGGACGCGCTCATACCTGGCTGGTGCTCGGTTCACTGCTGACCATCGACCTTGCCTTTTTTGCTGCGAATCTGCCCAAATTCAGCGCGGGCGGCTGGTTCCCGCTCACGGTGGCGGCGCTCATTTTCACACTCATGACGACCTGGAAACGCGGACGGACACTGCTCCTGGAACGTCTGAACCAGAGCAGTCTGTCGCTGGTCGATTTCGTGCCGCAGATCGAAATGGATGGACTCCCAACCGTGGTCGGCACGGCAGTCTATCTGACGGCTCACCCCAATCAGGTGCCCAGCGCCCTGCTGCACAGTCTCAAACACTTCAAATGTCTCCACGAGCGGGTGGTGATCCTGCACGTCAGAATTCTGAACGAACCGCATGTACTACCGAACCGGCGCATCCAGATCCGGCACATCAACTCCCGTTTCCAGCAGGCGTGTCTGGAACTGGGATTCATGGACACGCCCAACCTCACCGCCGCGATGGTTCTCTGTCGAGACCAGGGCATCTCCTGCGAGATCGAGAACACGACCTTCTTCCTCGGACGGGAGACCCTGCTGCCAACGTTGGGCACGGCCATGGCGCTGTGGCGACAACGGCTATATATCTGGCTGCTGCGCAATGCGCGCAGTCGTGCAGACTATTTTGGCCTGCCGCCTAACCGGGTGGTCGAGCTGGGGGTGCAGATCCACCTTTAGCCGTGATGGATGCTGGGATCAGTTTCCCCAGTATCCCTGCAAAGGAATTTACATCGAATGAACTTACGTCACCTGAGCATCACTCTCCCGCTGGTCATCACGATTGCGACTGGCGGCTGGTGGTACCTCGGCTATGCTGACCGGCATCCTGCGACCTCGAATGCCTATATTGGTCGCCATGTGGTACGGATCGCACCTCAGATCAGCGGGTTAGTCCAGCAGACTGCGATCCAGACCAATCAGGCCGTCAAGTCTGGCGATCTGCTTTTCAGTATCGATCCGGCGCCCTTTGAACTCGCGGTTGAACGCGCCGCTGCGCAGTTTCAGCAGGCGCAGGACAATCTGGCCGCCGCAACGGCTCAGGTCGCTGTCGCCCAGGCGCAACTGGCCATCGCCGAGACCAATGCTCAGGAAGCGATACGTCACGCTGATCGCCTCAAGGTCTTGGTTGCCAAGGGATCGGCGTCGCAGGACGATGGCGACAACGCCGAACAGCAGCGGATCACCACGCAGAACGCACTGATCAGCGCTAGCGCCACGCTGAACGTGGCGATTGCGACACGCGGGGCGCCCGGTGCGGATAACGCCGCCATCAAGAGCGCCCAGACGGCACTCGATCAGGCGCGACTGGATCTCGCGCATACTCGGATTACCGCTCCCGCCGATGGAATCATTGGTGAATTCGATCTGCGTCCGGGCAGCTTTGTGAGTGCGAGCAGTCCGCTTTTTGCGCTGGTTGAACATGATCCGGTGTGGGTCGATGCCAACTTCAAGGAGACTGACCTGCCGCGCATCCAGCCTGGTCAGTCGGCGACAGTGACTGTAGACCTGCTGCCAGGCAGAACCTTTCGAGGCGAGGTCGAGGGATTGAGTCCGGCGTCTGGCGCGGCGTTCTCGCTGCTGCCGCCGGAAAATGCCACCGGTAACTGGGTCAAGATCACGCAACGTTTCGCGGTGCGCATCCGCCTGCTCGATCCGCTGCCTGAACTGCGCGTCGGCGCCAGCGCCGAAGTGCGGATCGATACCACGGCACGCTGATTGAAACTAAAACGAGCCACCGCGTGAGCGACTCTCCACATCCAGGGCGCGCCCTGCCAACCATTGCCGTAATGCTGACGACGGTCATGGCGATCATGGACATGACCATCGTTAATGTGACGCTGCCCGACATGATGGGTGCGCTCGGCGCGACGACCGATCAGGTCACTTGGGTGCTGACCGCCTATATTGTCGCAGAGACCGTCACGATCCCGCTCACGGGCTGGCTCGCTGCCCGTTTCGGACGGCGTCGCGTCATGCTGTCTGGCATCGCCGGTTTTGTCATCGCTTCGGCGCTTTGTGGCCTCAGCCAGTCGCTGCCGCAGATGGTGTGCTTTCGCCTGTTGCAGGGGATCGCCGGGGCACCGCTGATTCCGCTCTCCCAGGGTGTCATGGTGACGCTCTTTCCGGCCGCTCAGCGTGGCAAGGCGATGGCGCTCTGGGGCATTGGCGTCATGCTTGGCCCCATCCTTGGCCCGACTGTTGGCGGTCTGGTCACGGACTACCTAAACTGGCGCTGGGTGTTCTACATCAACCTGCCAGTCGGGTTGCTGAACCTGCTGCTGATTGCCCGCAGCATCCGCGAGACCCCCCGGCGCGACCTCGGCACGGACTGGCTTGGCGCGATCTACATGATCGTCGGTATCGGCAGTTTGCAAACCGTGCTGGATCGCGGCAATCAGGAGGGCTGGCTGGATTCGGGGTTGATCCTGACGCTCAGTCTGACTGCCATGACCGGGATGGGGCTGTTCATCTGGCGCGAGCTGCACGTCAAGGCACCCATCGTTGACCTGCGGCTGTTTGCTGACCGCAACCTGGCTGTGGCCTCAAGCCTGGTGCTGACCTTTGGTCTAGCGCTGTTTGGCACCATTGCGATCCAGCCGTTATTGATGGAACAACTGCTCGGCTATCCGGTCTCGACCGCCGGACTGGTGATGGCGCCACGCGGCTTTGGCGCTGCACTAGGGATGATCCTCGTGGTGCGACTGACCCAGCGCGTCGATCCACGCTGGATTATCCTCGTCGGCATGATCGTGGCAGGCAGCGCGACCTGGATCATGTCCTGGTATAACCTGGACATCAGTCCGGGCTGGCTGGTCTGGCCGAGTGTGCTCGCGGGCATCGGCATGGGCGCAGTCTTCGTGACGCTGTCCGCGCTGGCCTACGCCACGTTAGCTCCCGAACACACGGATGCTGCCGCCGGACTCTACAATCTGGCGCGCAGCATCGGCAGTTCCATTGGCATCTCGATTGCCGCGACCTGGTTCAGCCGTTTCAGTCAGGCGGACTGGAACCAGCTTGGGGGGCACATCAGTTCCTTCAACCCAGCTTTGCAACACTGGCTCCAGACCAGCGGGATGCGTCTCGAAGAACCGGCAACCGTCGCGATCCTGACCGGCGAGCTTGGTCGCCAGTCCGCGATGCTGGCTTTTACCCAGGTCTTCTTCCTGATTGCGCTGACCTTTGTTCTGATGTTGCCGCTACTGCTGCTGCTGAAAGGAACCCGACGGCGGGAAAAGATGGTTTCACCCCAGTCAGAAACCCAGGATGGGCGCAACGAAACGTGAAGACACCAAAACCTGAATTTTCAGCCAGTTTTCGCGCCTCGCTCGCGCAGATTGCAGGCAACGGCAACCTGCGCACCGACCCCGCCGATTGCTGGCCATACGGCTATGACAACAGCCGCCGTCATGCCCTGCCGCAAGCCGTGGTCTTTGCGGCAGACGAGACCCAGATCGCGGCGCTGGTGCGACTGTGCGCTGAATCCGGCGTTCCGCTGATCGCCCGTGGACGTGGCACCGGCACCACTGGCGCGACCGTACCCGACCGGGGCGGCATCGTATTATCCTTCGAACGCATGGATCAAATCATCCGCCTCGCCCCCGCCGACCGGCTGGCTATCGTGCAGCCGGGCGTGCTCAATGCCCAGTTGCAGCAGGCGCTGGAGCCACTCGGTTTCTTCTGGCCACCCGATCCCACCAGTGCTGCGACCTGCACCATCGGCGGCAATCTCGCCTATAACTCAGGTGGGCCACGGGCGGTCAAATACGGCACTCCGCGTGATAACACACTGGGACTACGAGCGGTCAGTGGTCGCGGCGAACCCTTTCATACTGGCGTCCTGACCACCAAGGGCGTCATCGGCTACGACCTGACGCGGCTCATCATCGGTTCGGAAGGCACACTCGCGTTGATCACCGAGGCCACTTTGAAGCTGACGCCGCTACCCGAAACCAAGCGTACAGTCCGCGCCACCTATGTTGACATCCACAGCGCCGCCGCTGCCGTCTCGGCCATCATGGCGCAGCCGGTCACGCCCTGTGCGCTGGAGTTCATGGACGCATCAGCCATTGCAACCGTGCGCCATTACAGCGAGATCGACCTGCCAGAAGGCGTAGGAGCCTTGCTGATGATCGAAGTCGATGGCCCGCGAGCCTGCATCGATGATGCCCTGAGCGCCGTCAGTGCCGCCGCCAGGGTCGATGGACTGATCGCACTGCGCCAGGCCACGACCGCCGCCGAGGTTGCCGCGATTTGGAAGACCCGCAAGTCGCTCTCCCCTGCCCTGCGTCATCTCGCCCCCAAAAAGATCAATGAGGACGTGGTCGTCCCGGTATCACGGATGGGCGAATTCATCGACGGGCTGGAACGGCTCGCGCACGAAACTGGCATCCGCATCGTCAATTTCGGCCATGCCGGTAATGGCAACATCCATGTCAATCTGCTGATTAACCCGGACGATGCCGGCGAGGTCAGCTTTGCGAAAGACTGTCTGGATACCATGTTTGCGCTGGTGCTGCGGCTTGGCGGCACACTGTCTGGCGAGCATGGCGTCGGACTCGAAAAGCGCGATTTCGTGAGCCGGGAGCTTGATCCGGTGGCACTGCGGCTGATGTTGGAGATCAAGCGCGGCTTCGATCCCATTGGGATTCTCAATCCTGGCAAGGCGCTGCCAGACACGGTAAAGACAGAGTTGTTTTAACCATAAAAAACAGTTAGTTAGCTAAGAGCTTGTCCGTAAATAGCCGATCATGTGGCTTCCAATCCGACGGAGCACGAGACATGAAAGCCAAATCGTGGGAGGTTACGGATGCATTTTGGAGCCGGGTGGAACCGTTGATTCCACCTCGGGCGGCACGCGATCCTGATCGGGTCTATGTCCGCCAGCCTGGTGGCGGACGCAAACCCAAAGCGGCGCGCCTGGTGTTTGAGGGGATCGTCTTCGTCCTGCGCAGGGGCTGCCAGTGGAAAGCCCTGCCCGCCGAGCGCTTTGGAAGTGCCAGCGCGATTCATCAGCGTTTTCTGGCGTGGGAGCAGGCCGGCTTTTTTGAGTCACTGTGGCGAGCGGGATTGACCGAGTACGCTGACCTTGCCGGAATTGCCTGGCGCTGGCAGCGCGATGATGAAAGCCCCGATGGCGCAGAAGCAAGTCGGTCCGAACCCCACAGATCGGGGAAAAAAAGGGGAGCAAGCGGCATCTGTTGGTCGATGGGCGCGGGGTTCCTTTATCGCTCGTTGTGACCGGCGCGAACCGGCATGACGTGTCGCAGTTGAGAGGCGGTATTGGACGCCATCCAGATCCAGCGCCCGAATCCACCCAAGCGCCGTTCCAAGCATGTATGTGCCGACGCCGGTGACGTTGGCGAGCCGGCCATGCAGATTATCCTGGCGCATGGCGATATCCCGCATGTAAAGGGACGGGGTCAAGAAGCGAAGGAACTCAAACGTCGCCCCCAAAAGCGCGCTCGCCGATGAGTGGTCGACGTTGCCCACAGTTGGTTTAACCGGTTCCGTCAACGCCTGGTCCGTTACGAAAAACTGGAGCGTCGCGTCGTCGCACTCAATCACTTGGCGGCAGCGATCATCGCGTTTCGGAAAGTCCCGTTGGCGGTCAATATTATTTATGGATAAGCTCTTAGTCTTGGAATCAGGCGGTTCGAAAAGCAGCTTGGTCAGATAGCGTTCGCCCCAACCCGCTTTCAGACGCTTGCCCGTCATGCCGAGCTTGGTGGTGTCGTGCTTCAGACGCGTCAGCGCGATGTGGCGCAGCACGGCCAGGTTCACGCGGGCAGCCGGTTCGCGTACGCGGCAGTCATCCGCGCGGAAGGCGACATCGAGGCGCCAATGCAACGCGTTCTCCACGCCCCAGTGACCGCGTACGGCGCTGGCGAACGTCGCCACGTCGGTGCCAAGGCTGCCAATGAAAAATCGCGTTTCACAAGCGGTTTCCCCGGCGACTTCGCGTTGCGACGCGACCATCCCGATGATGTTCATTCCCTTCCACAGGGCGCTACGCGGCACCCCGGAGAGATCGCCCAAGGTGCGGTCTCGCAACGCCCGTGGCCGTGCTCGACAGTCTCCAGGAACGGCGAGTCAAGCCCCGTATAAGCATTGGCGTTGGCGTCGATGAACGCCTCTTCGACTTCGGCGGCCAGCGCACCCTGATTGCCTTTGAGCGCTAGGACATAATCGCCTCCCTGGTCAATCATCTGTTCGGCGATCTTGGTCTGACAACCCATGGCATCGATGGCAATGATCTCGCCAGGGATGACTTCCCGCAGCGATGCCACCCAGGCGCGAAAGCAGGTCTCGAACGCCTGCGGTTGCAGCAACGCGAACACCCGTCCAAAGATGTCGTGCGAGGGGATGCCCTCGGGCAGCTCCAGAAAGCCCTGAAACCACGTCTGTTGCGTGCGCCCGAACTCCGCGATCTCCGTCCAGCCGTCGGCTCCGCCAAGCACGCCTGCGATGGCGATGACGACCATCTCGATCAGCGTGTGGCGGCGCTGGTCTTGCAGCGCGGCGAAATGCCCGGCAAGCGACCGATCCAGTTCCAAGGGTATTGCGCACAGCGTCACGACTCCACACGCGATAAAAGGTCGTGAAGGATGGCAGCGACTTGGGGTTTCATCGAATAGCATCGGCTAATTATCTGATGCAATTGCCCTGCCATCCGTCCCCTGATCCAGTCCTGTATTGCACCGGGGACGCGGGGGCACACGGATGAATACGACATCGATAACCGGCTGACGGAGTGGGGGGTTGAGCATCACACGGTGTGCCACAGCCGGGGCGAAGACGCACGCGATGAGGAGGGTGAGGGCGTCCATGAGATCCACGTCAACACGGTTGAGGGGGGCTGGTCTCTGCTGCGTTCCTGGCGACGGCCCCATCGCGGAATCTCGCAGGAAAAGCTGCCACGCAGCCTGGGGTTCTTTCAATTTGTGCACAACACACGCCTCTGCGGCAAAGGACTGCTCGACCCCCTGCTGGCGGCGCTGGTCGCGTAACGTCATAACCTGACCGAAACGCATCATGAGCCTATAATTTTTGGCGACAGTCTCAGCGACTCTGGTGCCTTTGGACTGCTGTTCGCCACACCCACTGTCTCACGACCTATCGGGCGATTCGTGAGGCGGGCGACAGGGCTAATCCGCGCACACCACTCTCCGGCGCGCACCACATAATCTGCTGGATCGCGTGCGTGACCACACCACAGAAATCTGGCATGTCATGGACGACCCCGCCGTTCCCTTCACCAATCACCTCGCCGAGCGAGACGTGCGCATGCCCAAGGTGAAACAGAACGTCGCCGGTGGCGTTCGCACCCAGACGGGGCTTAAAGCCTTCTGTACCATTCGCGCCGACCTCGCCACCCGCAAGGCATCAATCTGTTCGACGCCCTGATCCTGACCTTTCAGGGGGCGCCGCCTCAGCCTTACATGGCGTCATCTCCGCTCCAAGACGGCTTCGCTAGACCCGAGTCATTACCATTTTTTACGGTTGGCAACAATGAAAAAAAATCTTTTTCAACGCAATGGACAAACTGATCGAAATCTTCAAAACCGATAAGCTCGATAGCATCGTAATCATAGCCCTTTTTTCGCTCATGCTGTTTACGATCAAGTATCGCAAGCGCATCGATAAATGCAGAATCTGGATGTAGATCTAGAGACTGAAAAATCATTTTGACGGTTTCTAAGATATGTTCAATGAGATAGTTTCCAGCGACCGGAATCTGCCGTTCAGGTGGAATCACTTCGCGGCAAATCCGGATTAAAAGAAAGCTATCTTCGCGCATACGCTTCAAAAAAGCTTCTTTCCAGCCTGGAACAGCGATGGCATCAACACCGGTTTTTGCGCACGTCGAAGTACGCATCAGCCCCATTAAAGAGCTCATGTAATCAACAGCAGGGCGGACAACTATTAAAAATCGTGCCGTTGGATAGCGAGCAATCAAATCTGGAATTTTAGCATGGCTCGTGACCTCTTTTGAAAGATAGCATGCTTGTGGCTGACCACGTATATACGCGACCTTCTGAATGACTTTCTGGTGCACGTCAAGCATCTGCTGACGGACATGATTTGGAAGCGATTCAAACTGTTCAAGTGAATCCACTAGATGCGGATATGGGAACCGCAAAAAAATGAAGAAATGATGCAAAAATCGCTCTTCAAAAAAAATACCATCTTCCTCCCAATCAGCAAGTGTATTAGGATGCATTTTTGCGGCAAGCCGCCCAATATCATTTTCTGGCCAGTAGTTTTTTCTATTGATTTTTTTTTCAATCCCTGTCAGTTTCAATAATTTCTGAACAAGAATATAAGGGTAACGCCATTCAATATGACGAATTGCAAAAAAAGACTGGCTATCAGCAGCAAGTGTGCGATGTAGCAATGTTGTTCCGCAACGTGGCTGACCAACAATGAAGACTGGATTGACCTGAATTTGACGATAACCAGAAAAAAATAGCTCATCGAGATACCATAGCAGTACCCAAAATGGATTATAAATAACCTGTTTTAATAAAAACTTGATTTGCGTCCATTTTGCGCTTGTAGGCAAACAGGCTGAACGATTGAAAAGCACGGTTCTCAAGAGTAAAAAATAGGTTTTCCAATATGGAAATGGTGACAATAAAGCAGCAAAAAGATAGGTAATAAAAATACTGGCAATAGTTAATTTCATTGGCATATAAAAATGGCTTGGTTGAAAAATCCGGGGGGGGTGTGTTAACGCCGATCGGGATACGTGACGGGACTCCGAGTCGCCCTCGCGACGTGACCATTTTTTGACCCGGGTTCGTCCCGCTCCGGGGGTCGCGGTTTCGGCACCTTGCGCCTTCGCCATACCCCCTGCGCGAATGATTCGACTGCGTGTCGGATGCGCATTGCATCTCGGCTCCTTTGCCACTCCGGCGCGACGCCCGCGCCGATACCTATTCGAGACGACCAGCCATCGCTTCGCTCTCCATGGCCGGCAGCGAACGGTCTGATGCGGATAAATTCATCTTACAGGGGGAATCCTGCCCGACTGTCCCTTTATCTTTATGCACCAACGCCCCTGCACGGCCTCGACGCGGTTCACGGCGACCTCGGCCAGACGCACCAGTTCGCGTTCCTGTGCCCCGGTATCATGGACAAGACACAGGTGCTCTTTCTCAACATCGTCCTGAACCTTGCGCAGGCGCGGTTCCAGATCACGCGGATCAAGCCAGCAACCGGCGCACACCCGATCCGGCGACTCGACGCGACCGAACAACGAGAGCACGGGGCGATGATCTGCGGGCGTGATTTCAACGACCGTGACCCCCCAGATCCGCTCTTGGGGAATCACCGGCGTTGGGGTTGGGCGGGTTGTCTTGAGGATGGAAAAGTTAGCGAGACCAATGAACAGGATCAGAAACGGGAGCAGGCGACGCAGCATGTTGAGTTGTGGCAGCAAGTGGTAATTGATGAATAGAAGACCGTAGTTGCGGGCGAATCGCCTGAAAACCATCTGATCCAGATCGCTGGCCTGCAGGTTGATTGAGTTTGCCTTTCACCCAGATTATCCTAGCTGATCATTTTTTCAGCGGAATCGGGATATGTCTGCTAAAACTCTCTACGACAAACTCTGGGACGCGCACATTGTACGGGTCGATGACACCGGCACGGCTTTACTCTACATTGACCGCCAACTAATCCACGAAGTCACCTCTCCGCAAGCCTTTGAAGGGCTGCGGCTCGCCGGTCGCCAGCCGTGGCGCGCCAGCGCCAATCTCGCCGTGCCGGATCACAACGTTCCGACGACTGAACAGGAACGCGCCGCTGGGATTACCGATCCGGTCGCCCGCATTCAGGTTGCCGCGCTTGGCACCAACTGCGCGACCTTCGGCATCACCGAATTTGCGATGGGCGATCTGCGTCAGGGCATCGTCCACGTCATCGGCCCCGAACAGGGGTTCACGCTGCCCGGCAGCACCATTGTCTGCGGCGATTCGCATACGTCCACCCATGGCGCATTCGGTGCGCTGGCGTTCGGCATCGGCACCTCGGAAGTCGAGCATGTGCTGGCGACCCAATGCCTGATTCAGCGCCCATCGAAAACCATGTTCATCAGTGTTGACGGCGCACTCGGCGCTGGCGTCACGGCGAAAGACATCGTGCTGGCGATCATCGGCGAAATCGGCACGGCTGGCGGCACGGGCTATGTCATTGAATTTGTAGGCGATGCGATTCGGGCGCTGTCGATTGAAGGACGAATGACTGTCTGCAACATGACGATTGAAGCTGGCGCTCGCGCTGGCTTGATCGCCGTGGACGAGAAAACCATCGACTACATGCGCGGGCGTCCGTTTGCGCCGAGCGGCGAATTGTTTGAACAGGCCGCAGCGTATTGGCGCACTTTGGTCAGCGATGACGGCGCGGTGTTTGATCGCGTGGTGCATTTGGACGCTGCCAGCATTGCGCCGCAGGTCACTTGGGGCACGTCGCCGGAAATGGTGCTGCCGATTAACGGGCAAGTGCCAGACCCGGCCGCAGAATCCGATCCAGTGAAAGCAGCGAGCATTCGCAATGCGTTAAATTACATGGGTTTAACTGCCGGACAGCCGATCACCGAAATCGCAGTGGATAAGGTGTTTATTGGTTCCTGCACCAACTCGCGGATTGAGGATTTACGCGCTGCTGCCGCCGTCGCCAAAGGTCGCAAAGTCAGCAAAAACATCAAGCTGGCGCTGGTCGTGCCGGGTTCCGGGCTGGTGAAAGAACAGGCGGAAGCCGAGGGTTTAGATCAGATTTTCACTGCCGCCGGATTTGAATGGCGCGAGCCGGGCTGCTCGATGTGTCTGGCGATGAACGCCGACCGACTGGAAGCGGGTGAACGCTGCGCCTCCACCTCGAACCGCAATTTTGAAGGACGGCAAGGGCAAGGCGGGCGCACCCATTTGGTCAGCCCAGCGATGGCGGTTGCGGCTGCCGTGAACGGACATTTTGTCGATGTGAGGACGCTATAAATGCAACCATTTCAAAACTTTACTGGCGTGGTCGCGCCAATGGATCGCGCCAACATTGACACCGATGCGCTTATTCCCAAGCAGTTTCTAAAGAGCATTAAACGCAGCGGTTTTGGTTCGTATTTATTTGACGAATGGCGTTATTTAGATCATGGCGAGCCGGATATGGATTGCAGCCAGCGCCCGCTGAATCCCGATTTCATCTTAAATGATCCGCGTTTTTCATCGGCGCAAATTCTATTAGCGCGAGAGAATTTTGGCTGCGGTTCATCGCGTGAACATGCACCGTGGGCGCTGGCAGATTTCGGTTTTCGCGTCATTCTCGCGCCAAGTTTTGCCGACATATTTTTTAATAACTGCTTCAAAAACGGGGTTCTGCCAATTCAATTGGACAGCGAACAGATTCAATCGCTATTTGAAAAAGCTGGCTGCGCAACGCCGTTGCAAATTGAGGTTGATCTTTCGGTGCAATTATTGACATTGAATAACGGCGATCAAATTCCGTTTACAGTGGATGCTGGCAATAAACAGCGGTTAATTGAAGGTTTGGACGACATTGGTTTAACGCTGCAACAAGCAGATGCCATTCTGGAATACGAAGCGCGGCGCAAAGTCGAAGCACCCTGGGTGTTTGCTTGAGTGTGGATGAGTGAATAAGTCATGCGGCAACGTCGGAAACATTGGGTTGCCGCATATTGATACAAGTCGATAGTTCTAATTGAGGTTATTTGGTTATGAGTATTAAAGTTGCTTGTCCAGACCATTAAACGATCTTGGCTCAATCTGCATTCCGGACAGACAGGCCAGCAGCGTTCCCAGGAGTGCGGGCAGTAGGTTCTTGCCGCGCACGCGAGCATTGTGAACGAACTGGAAGAAGCTCAGGTACAGCGGAAGATGTTCCTGGGAAA
>CAIUAY010000002.1 GCA_903897335.1 uncultured Chromatium sp.
AACCATAACTTTTTCTATGCGATGTAGCAGCCATCTTTTGGCTACCACATACATCAGATCAAAAACTCATTTTCAGTAATCAGTCATGTTTTCCAGACTGTTTAGCCTCTTCTATCAGGTCGCCAGAATCTGCCTGGATCTTTCCGCTGGCATGTTGAATAATTCCTTTTTGTTCAAGCTCTTTGTTTCCGACTGCCTTGCCAGTCACTTCTTTGACTTTTCCTTTTGCTTCTTCGTAGCGGCCTTTGACTTGATTTTTGTTCATGATAGTGTCCTGAAAAGGATTGTTGACGAACCCGGAGCGCCGCATTTCATTTTCAGCACCCACTGTGGATGAGCATACACATCGTCGCCAATCCGTTCCGTACGGTGACGCACAGAGCGAAAACTAAAAATTAAGGTTTAAAAACTGATTCTTGTGTGCGATACCGTACAGACGCAAAATGCGTTTTTCAAATAGTCTCTTTCAAGGCTTTGGTACGCTGAGAATATTGATACTCATTGCGAATATTAAATCTCTTGCATCACAGCCTGACTTGAATACATTGATTCTTATATCCAATTTAAGGAATGACAACGAATGAATACACTCAACATGACTGCCATCGCTGCCGCCATCGGCCTTGCTTGTAGTGCTGGCGCAATCGCACAGACACAGAGCATGTCAAAGGCCGCTTATGAGGCCACTGAGTCCAATATCGTGGAGACTTATAAGTCCGACAAGGAAAACTGCGACTCACAGTCCGGCAATAAGAAAGATATTTGTATTGCCGAGGCCAAGGGTAAGGAGAAGGTCGCCAAAGCGGAACTTGAAGCCCGTGACGAACCCAGTGCCAAGCACCACTATGAGGCGCTCATTGCCAAGGCGGAAGCCGATTACGCCGTTGCCAATCAAAAATGCGATGACCAGGTCGGCAACGAAAAAGACGTTTGCGTGAAGGAAGCAAAAGCAGTCGAGACCCGCGCCAAGACTGATGCTGAAGTGCAGATGAAGACATGGGAAGCGAACAAAACGGCCAACAAGACATCTGCTGAAGCGGGCATGAAGGCGAAAGAAGACCGCGCTGAAGCACGTCAGGATGCCGCAAAGGACAATGTTGACGCGAACTACGCGGTGGCAAAGGAAAAATGCGATGCACTGAAGAGTGACGCCAAAGAGCGTTGCGTCGATGACGCCAAAGCGAAGTACGACAAGTAACTGGTCGGTTTTTAACGGATGGGCAGAACCTGCCCGTCCGGGTGTTTGATAGAGAGGCTTGGCTCATATGAAAACGATACAAAAACTGACAATCAGCATCATGGCTGTGACCTTCCTGGCTGGTCTGGGCGGTTGTAGCGGAATGTCTAAACAGGACAAGCATACCGTGGCTGGTGCCGGTATTGGTGGCGTCGCGGGTGCCGCCCTGACGCATGGCAGCGCACTGGGAACGGTCGGTGGGGCGGCTGTGGGTGGACTCATTGGTCACGAAACGGGCAAAAAATAAGTCCACATGTTGAATCGTTACAGCCTGTAGTGGACTGGCCTGGCGAGTGACGGGTTTAAAGATCATCTGTGCGCTAGCGAACAAAGAAGTGCTTGACAGCGTGTTGTGATCGGTTGTGGAATCCTCCACGTCCAATTCTGGGCCGATTCATAAGAGATTACGCATGCCAATCATGCCGAATCCACCACAAAACCATCTGCTTGCCGTTCTGCCAGACCCCGAATATCAGCACCTGCTTCCCCACCTGGAATCGGCTCCGCTGCGGCTCGGTGACGCCCTGTACGAATCTGGGTGCGAATTGAGCCATGTCTATTTCCCGACCACTGCCATCGTGTCGCTGTTGTATGTCATGGAGAATGGCGCATCGGCTGAAATCGCCATCGTGGGTAACGATGGCGTGGTTGGCATTGCACTCTTCATGGGTGGCGCCACCATGCCGAATCGAGCTATCGTGCAGAGCGCGGGGCATGCGTATCGACTGAAGGGACAATTAATCAGGGAGGAATTCGCTCGCATCGGAGGGCGTCGCCATGGGGTCTTGCCGCCGCTGTTGTTGCGCTACACCCAGGCGCTGCTGACCCAGATGGCGCAAACCGCCGTCTGTAATCGTCATCATACGATCGATCAGCAACTCTGCCGCTGGCTGCTGCTCAGTCTCGACCGCTTGTCTTCGAACGAACTCTGCATGACCCAGGAGCTGATCGCCAACATGCTGGGGGTGCGCCGCGAGGGCGTGACCGAGGCGGCCGGACGGTTACAGGGCGCCGGGCTGATTCACTACAGCCGGGGTCACATCACCGTGCTCGATCGACCGGGGCTGGAAGCGCGAGTGTGCGAGTGCTACGCCGTGGTCAGGAAAGAGACTGATCGACTGCTTCCCGCCAGGTAACTGCCTGATCGACAACATTCGACAGGTGTAATGGCGTTAGGCGCGCTTATCAGGAGAGAGCGGTCTGAGCAAAGCAGGGGATGCGCTTCATCGCGTTGATGTCGATCTCTTCTGGCAATCGGCGATGCTCTTCCATGACACTGATCTTGCTGTATTGATCAGCCTGTGACAGCAGTTTTCCGAGTTCAGACGTGGCGTCATCAACGCCATGTTCTGCTTTCTCGTGGATCGCCAGAATCACGTTTTCAGGAAAACCCCATTCCTCGACGATACGGCAGGAAAATTTTTCCGAATGCGCGATAAAAACCTCATAAAACGCGGATGAAGCGGGAATGCCATCCTGTCTGGTATTCAGTAACTGATCCATCAAATGCAGTCCGACGATCATCCCGACATTGGACACCAGCCCGGACAGATAGGCGGCAAATGAGTCCACCTGCGCTTTTTCAGCCAGACAGCGGCAGATGAGCGCGCACCGCTCTGACTGTGCCCAGAGACGCGCTCCGGCCAGCCGGGTCATCGACCCTGAACGCAGATTCAGAATCGGGTAAAACGCGACCCTGGCGATCAACTGGCGCAGGCCATTTTGTCCGACCAGAATCACCGCCTGTTCAATACTCGCAATCTTCCGGCTGCGGCGATAAAAGGGACTGTTTGCCAGCCGGATCACTTCTCCGACCAGCGCCGGGTCTTTGGCAATCTGCTGAGCCAGTCGCGCACCGCTGATTTTCTCGTCTTTCAGACTGTGCATCAGTTGCGGAATGACCGCTGGCAGACGCGGCACCATCTGGGTGTTAAAGGTCTGGCCGGTAACCGTTTGTTTCAGTGAATCCAATGCGCCGGCCTCGAATTCAGTCAGTGGCGGGTCACTAAAAACAGTGAGATCGACCAGCCATGGATAAAAGTGATTATCGATGGTCGTCGTGAGGAATGGCAATGCATCGGATAGTGGTGCTCGCGGCGGCGGTGCCGTTGGCACGATTGGCGCTCCGGCTGGCACGGCATCGACAGGGGCAGCAGGCAAAAAATCCTGTTTTGCGCCACCAAGACGGTTCGTGAATGCTTTGTACAGAGCGTAAAGGCCGTTCATGCAGCCACTCTGGACACATCAGCCTGAAATCGCACAGTGAGTCTCCTCATTGAATCCCATTGCAGGCACAATTTACTTGATCAGTCACGCCGGGTAAATGCGCGGGTTTTCAGGTCATTTTTTACGTAAACTACGCCACCATGCCATCTACCGAACAGACGTCATCCGATGCATGAACTGTCACTCTGTCAGGCGCTGCTCGATCAGGTCGAACAGATCGCTCGCGAGCATGGTGCCAGTCAGGTCGAACGGATCGTGCTGAGGATCGGCCCGCTGTCTGGGGTTGAAGCGCTGCTGCTCCGACAGGCTTATCCGCTGGTAGCGATCGGCACGCTCGCCGAACATGCTGAACTGGTTATCGAACCATTGCCGATACGTGTCCAATGTCGCCGCTGTGGCGCTGAGACCGAAGCGACGGCCAACCGGCTGGTCTGTGGCAGTTGTGGCAGCGGTGAAACGCGCCTGATCAGTGGGAATGAACTGCTGCTGGCGCATCTGGAGCTGACGCTCCCCGATCAGGACGACTGAGTCAGACTGCGGACAGTCTTAAAAGCATGGCGTTATCTCTGTCCATGTACGCCTGATTTAAAACGGAGTTTCAATTTCAATGAGTCGAAATCAATCCGCGTGTTCCAGGTTGCAACATCCGGCGCACGGAATCCTTGCGCGACGGCTGGCTCAGTCGGCATTCATGCTCGCCGCCATCTGGCTTGTGGGCTGTGAGCGTGAGGCGCCGCTGATCGAGGTCGAAGGGCCGACGATGGGCACTTATTACTCGGTGAAAGTCGTCAACGCCCCTGCTGGCCTGACGGCGCAGACGCTACAGCACGAGGTCGAGTCAACGCTCAACCAGGTCATCAGCGAGATCTCGACCTATGATCCGAACTCTGAACTGTCACGTCTTAACCGCAATCCCAGCACCGACTGGATTCCTGTTTCATCCAATCTTTTTGAGGTGATCGCCGAAGGTCAACGCATCGCGGCACTGACTGATGGTGCTTTCGATGTCACCGTCGGCCCGTTGGTTAATCTCTGGGGTTTCGGCCCAGAGGCCAAAACCGGCGAACCGCCAACGCCGGAGGCGATCCAGGCGGCTCTGGCTCGCGTGGGCTGGAAAAACCTTGAATTGCGCACTGAACCGCCCGCGATCCGCAAAACACGCGGTGATCTCTATATCGATCTCTCGGCGCTTGGCGAAGGCGTGGGGGCGGATCGGGTGTCGGCAATGCTGGATGCGCAGGGTATCCGCCATGACATGGTCGCGGTGGCGGGCACCATCCGGGCGAAGGGTTACAATGCCAAAGGGCAACCCTGGTCGATTGCCATCGAGGAGCCACTGCCGGATCAACGCATTGTCCACCGCATCGTTCCGGTCTCTGACCGTGCTATTTCAACGTCGGGCGACTATCGCAATTTCTTTGAAAAGGATGGCAAACGCTATTCTCATGAGATCGATCCCAAGACTGGATCGCCAATCGAAAGTCATCTGGGCTCGGCAACCGTGATGGGCGACCGTGCGATGGTCGTCGATGGTCTGGCGACGGCGCTCATGGTGCTGGGCGACAAGCGCGGGCCAGCACTGGCGGCAGATCAGGGACTGGCCGCTTATTTCATCGTTCGCGACGGAACAACACTGCGCGGTTTTGGCAGTCCGAACTTCGGAAATGACACCGTGTCGGCAATCCGACAAAACGGAAACCCTTGACGGAAACAGCATGTTGCAGCCTGAATCCAAAACCGCTAACCGCTTGATGGCGCACCGCAGACAGGCGTTTGCCCGATGCGTGCGCCCGCTTTTCCAGTAATCGCCATCATGCCGTCAAGACCTTAAATCTTTTGTCTTTTTCTGGCGTGGTTTGCGGCGCAACAGGCTTTTCAGGCGCCATCTGATGCAGATCAGCGTCCGCCATCAGCATCCTCCCGGATTTTCGGCATTTTTTTTGCTTTCATCCTGTTTGCTGTCTTGAAACTGTCGCCTGACAGCGCCATCCATGCTTCAGAGGTTTGCTGTCAGGAAATTTAGCGACACATTGCCAGCATGTTGTTTTCATGAAAAGCATTGATATTTTCAACATTGTCTGCGAATACGAATTAGGGTTACAGTATTTTGACGCAATGCAGCAATTTTGGTTGCACTGATTTTCCGATCCCATCCCTGACCGAGGTTGCCGTCATGCCTGCCGATGTCTTCGCGCCGGAAAATCCTGCTGATCCGCTGCAACCCGAACTGATCAAAGGGCTGGCGCGAGTGGTGGCCGTGACAGGCAATCTCGCCTGGCTTGAACCCGAACAGACCACCAGTTGCGGTGGCTGTGCGGCATCCGGGTTGTGTGGCGCGAAAGGCATCGGCACCGCCGCAAGTCGCCTGGAATTCCGCCGTTTTCCAATGGTTAACGAGATGCAGCTTGTCGTCGGCGAGCGGATCGTGGTTGGGGTTGACGGACGGGCGCTGCTCAAGGCATCCGGGACAGCCTATGCGATTCCGCTGGTCATCATGCTGGGCGCGGGCGCGTTAGCACAGTGGATTGCCGGAAGCGACGGCATCACGATGATCACGATGGTGGCAGGGTTGGCAATCGGCCTGCTCGCAGCCCGTTGGGGCGCGCACCGACTGGGTGCTCGCGGTCAGCTTGCACCGCGTTTTCTCCGCCGCGCCGGTTTCGGCGAAACCTGTCCAATCGATTAACCAGTAAGGGTTGTAAACATGCAGGAATATATTCTTTTGATGGTCGGCGCGGCGCTGGTCAACAACGTGATCCTAGCGCGGTTTCTGGGGTTGTGCTCGTTCATGGGCGTCACCACCCGGGTCGATACCGCCATTGGCATGGGGCTGGCGACGACCTTCGTGATTACTGTCTCGTCGATGGCGAACTGGGGCGTGGAACACTATCTGTTGGTGCCTTACGGACTGGGCTATCTGCGTACCGTGACCTTTATTCTGGTGATCGCCGGGGCGGTGCAGTTCACCGAGATGACAGTGCGCAAGGTGTCGCCACCGCTGTTTCAGATGCTCGGTATCTATCTGCCGCTGATTACCACCAACTGTGCAGTACTCGGCGTGGCGCTGCTTCTGGTCGAAGGCAAGATGACCTTCATCGCGGCGACCCTGTTTGCCTTTGCCTCCTCGCTCGGCTACAGCCTGGTGATGGTGATCTTTGCCGGACTGCGCGAGCGTCTGGCGCTGGCGGAGGTGCCGCGTCTGTTTGCCGGGCCACCGATTGGTTTCATCGTGGCCAGCCTGCTGGCGCTGGCGTTTCTGGGTTTTTCTGGCATTAGTACAACGTGAGATCAACAGGGGAGGGCTGAAGCGATGTTCACAGCAGTTGGAAGTTTGACAGCAATGGGCGTTGCCCTGGGTGGTCTGCTCGGAGTCGCGGCGCGTCTGCTCGCCGTCGAAGAAGACCCGTTGGAGCTTGAGTTGCAGGCGATGCTGCCAGGCTCGCAGTGCGGACAGTGCGGTTTTGTCGGTTGTGCGCAGGCGGCAGCGGCGCTGGCCAGAGGCGAAGCGCCGGTGACGCTGTGCCCGCCGGGCGGCAAAGCGGTGGCGGAGCAACTGGCCAAACGCCTGGGCGTAACCGTGGATCTCAGCGAGCATACGCAACAGGTGCCGGTGTATGCCGTCATTGACGAAGAGCTGTGCATTGGCTGCACCCGCTGCGTTAAGGAATGTTCGGTAGACGGCATCATCGGTGCCAGCAAGCTGATGCACACCATTGTCGCCGAGGTTTGTCATGGCTGCGGCAAATGCGCTCAGGTGTGCCCGACCGATGCGATTCGCATGGTCGAG
Source organism: uncultured Chromatium sp. (assembly GCA_903897335.1). GTDB lineage: Bacteria > Pseudomonadota > Gammaproteobacteria > Chromatiales > Chromatiaceae > Chromatium. The sequence continues at coordinate 7,251 of CAIUAY010000002.1, forward strand.
ATTCCGCGCACGCTCGCCACCTGGCACTGGCCGAAGCCCGCTTCGACCCAGATGCACTGAGTCAGGGGCAAGGGAAACCGCTCCGATTTTCCTGTCCCTTGCCGCCCGAATCCTGCCCCTCCTGTTCTGGAGCCCGCAATCACGTCAACTACACCAGCCTGAAGGCCGGGGTTTCTCGCGGAGAGAATGAATGAAACTTTTTCCCATCCGGGGTGGCATTCACCCTGAATACCACAAAGAACTGAGCGGCGAACGCGCCATTGAGCCGCTGCCACTGCCGCAGCGGCTCTATATCCCAGTCCAGCAGCATATCGGTGCGCCGGCTGAGATTCTGGTTGCCGAAGGCGATCTGCTGAAAAAAGGTCAGGTCATCGCCCGCCGTCAGGGGGCGGTGTCCGCGCACCAGCATGCGCCAACCTCCGGCATCGTATTGGCCGTGACCGAAATTCCGGCACCGCATCCATCCGGTTTGCCACAGTCCACCATCGTCATCGAACCTGACGGTCGGGACGACTGGACGGCGCTGCCCGATCCGATCCCTGATCCCTTCGCGGTTGCGCCAGGAACCATCGCCGAGCGCGTCGCCGAGTCTGGCATCGTCGGCATGGGTGGCGCGACTTTTCCCTCGGCGGTCAAGCTGAATCTGGGAATCCAGCACCGGATCGAAACCCTGCTCATCAACGGCGCGGAATGCGAACCCTACCTCACCTGCGATGATCGGCTGATGCGCGAACACGCTGATGCGATCATCGACGGCGCCCGCATCATGGCGCATGTGCTCGGCGCGCCCCGGATTGTCGTTGGAATCGAAGAGAACAAACCACAGGCGTTAGCGGCCATCACTGTCGCGGCCAGCGCCTTTCCGAACATCGAGATCGCCACGCTGCCCGTCAAATACCCGATGGGTTCCGAGCGTCATCTGACGCTGGCCGTCACTGGACTGGAAACCCCGGCGCGTAAACTGACGGCTGATCTGGGCGTGGTGGTACATAACGTGGCGACCGCTCGCGCCGTGCACCAGGCCGTGCGTTTTGGCCGCCCACTGATCGCTCGCGTGGTGACGGTGAGCGGTGGCGCTATCCGCACGCCCCGGAATATCGAGACGCCTATCGGCGCACGGGTGGCGGATCTAATCGACTTTTGCGGCGGCTTCGCGCAGCGCCCGGAACGGCTCATCCAGGGCGGCCCGATGATGGGGACGCCACTGCCGAATCTGGATGTGCCAGTGGTCAAGGGCATGTCCGGCATCCTGGCGCTCACCGCCGCCGAGATCAACGACCGCCCTTCCGATCCCTGCATCCGTTGCGGCGCCTGCGTTAACATCTGCGCCTGTGGACTGACGCCAGTCGAGCTTGCGGCACACATCCGTCACGACGATCTGGACGGCGCGGCCAAGCTCGGCCTGCTGGATTGCGTATCCTGCGGCAGTTGCTCCTGGGTCTGTCCGTCGCATATTCCATTGGTTCACTATTTCAATTATGCCAAGGGTGCGCTGATCGCTCAGGATCGCCAGCAGCGCAAAACCGAACGCACGAAAACGCTGGTCGAGGCGCATGCTGCACGTCAGGAGCGCATCGCGGCCGCCCGTGCGGCAAACCGCAAGCCCAAGGCGACCACTGATCATGGGGTGCAGGCATGAGCCAGACCGTAGCAACCATCAGCGGCCCGTTTGCCCATAGCACCAACAGCGTTCAACGCACCATGCTCACGGTGCTGCTGGCACTCACACCAGCCACCGTTTGCAATCTCTATCTGTTCGGCTGGCCGTCGATTTTCCTGTTCGGCGTGACCATCGGTGCCTGCGTGATCGCCGAAGCGGTCTCGCTGCTACTCGCCGGAGGATCGCTGACGCGCACGCTTACCGATGGATCAGCCATTCTCACCGGCTGGCTGCTGGCGCTGACGCTGCCGCCCTGGGCACCCTGGTGGATTGGCGTTCTCGGAGCGATCTTCGCCATCCCGCTGGCCAAGCAGGCGTTTGGGGGACTCGGCCAGAATCTCTTTAACCCGGCGATGGTGGCGCGGGTGGCGCTGCTGGTGTCCTTTCCGGTCGTCATGACGGCCTGGGTCGCGCCCCATCCGCTGTTCACCGCCAATGCACCCAGTCTGCACGATGCCATTACCATCACCTTTGGTGGGCAGATTCCTGATGGCGTGACCGCCGCGACGGCGCTCGGCTATGTTAAGACCGAGCTGTCGCGGGGCATCCCGGTGTTCCAGTCGCTCGCTGAATACGGACACCAGAGCACGCTGCCCTATATCCCGGATCTGATGGATCTGGCCACTGGCTACAAAGCGGGCAGTCTGGGCGAGACCTCGGCGGTGTTGATCCTGGCTGGCGGCCTGTTCCTGATCCGGCGGCGCATCATCACCTGGCACATCCCGGTCATGGTGATGGGCACGCTGTTCGTGATGGGCACGCTGTTCAATCTGCTCGATCCGGCGCGTTTTGCCCCTGGACTCTTCCATCTCTTCTCCGGCGCGACCTTCCTTGGCGCCTTCTTCATCGCTACCGACTATGTGACTTCGCCAGTCTCGGTGCGCGGACAACTGATCTTCGGTTTTGGAGTCGGACTTCTGACCTGGGTGATCCGTACCTTCGCCGGCTACCCGGAAGGCATGGCCTTCGCCGTGCTGCTGATGAACTCGCTGACGCCAATCATCGACCAGTACACCCGTCCCCGTCTCTTTGGCCGTACCCGCACGGGCGAGCCGTTGCCCATCAAGGTACCGTCATGACGCTAAACCTCAACAAAGAAGGCACACTGATTCATGCCATCATCCTGGGCATTTTCTGTCTCGGCTTTGGAATCTTTCTCGCGCTGACCGAGCTGGCAACCCGCGAGTCCATCGCCGCCCGTGCCATGGAAGACCGGCAGAACTCGCTCGGACAGGTGATTCCGGCGAACATCCATGACAACAATCCAGTCACCGATATGCTGGCCATGCAGGACGACGAAGGTCATGACATCACTGTCTACCGCGCACGTCAGGCCGGTCAGGTGACGGGCGTGGCTTACGAAATCCACGGCTCAGGCTATGCCGGTCACATGAAGTTCATGCTTGGCGTCGATGCCGAGGGTCGCATTCTCGGTGTGCGCGCACTGAGTCACAAGGAAACGCCAGGGCTTGGCGACAAGATCGAGACCAAGAAAGGCGACTGGATTCTTCAGTTCGCCGGACTTTCACTGGGCAATCCACCTGCTGAAAAATGGAAGGTTAAGAAGGATGGTGGCCAGTTCGACCAGTTCACTGGCGCGACCATCACGCCGCGTGGCACGGTCAAGGCCATTCGCGCTGGGCTTGATTTTTTTGCCGCCCATCGGGCGCAACTGCTGGAGGTCAACTGATGGCAACCAACTATGGCCGGATCGTCCGCGACGGTCTGTGGGATAACAACGGCGTGCTGGCGATGCTGCTCGGCATGTGCCCGACCATGGCCATGACGACCAGCGCCACTAATGGACTCGGCATGGGTCTGGCGACCGCCGTGGTGATGGCTGCCTCCAATTTCATGGTCGCCGCCTTCCGCAATTACATCACCCGCGAGGTGCGCATCCCGGTCTATATCCTGATCGTGGCTGCCAACGTGACCTTCGTCGATCTGACCATGAATGCCTGGATGCATGAACTCTACAAGGTGCTGGGGCTGTTTATTCCGCTGATCGTGTCCAACTGTCTGCCGCTGGCGCGGCTCGAAGCCTTCGCTTCAAAAGAGCCGGTCATGCCAGCGCTGATGGATGGCATCTTCATGGGTCTGGGGTTCACTTTTGCGCTGACCCTGATCGGCGCGATCCGTGAGATCTTCGGTTCCGGGACGCTGTTTGCCGATGCGTCGCTGCTGCTGGGGCCGGCGTTCAAATTCATGGAACTGCGCGTCATGCCTGCTGACATGGGAGTGTTGATGATGATCCTGCCACCGGGTGGATTCCTTGTTACTGGGCTGGTCGTGGTCGGCAAGCGCCTGCTCGACATCCGCGCTGGCAAAGGCATCCAGATGGCTGGCGCGCATAGCGTTTAACGTTTTCAGTGGACAGTTGGCAGTGACGAGCGCAACGGTTTGGTAATCATTGCAAACCGATACACTGGCATCTGCCCACTGTTTTAGGATATTTCGATGAAGATCAACATTATCTACGCGATGGCCAAGCGCCAGCTATGGCTGACCACAGAGGTGCCGGAAGGTGCCACCATCCGTGATGCCATTGAACGCTCCGGCATTCTCGCCCAATGTCCAGAGATTGACCTAGAACAGCAGAAGGTCGGCATCTTCGGCAAGGTCTCTACCCTGGACACCGTGCTTGCGGATGATGACCGGGTCGAGATCTACCGCCCGCTGATTGCTGACCCTAAAACGTTGAAAGGACGCAATAGCAAGGCGGATTGACATCGAGCATCATGGCTGGGCATAGAGGCCGGTTTGAAACCGGCCTCTGCATCACATATCTTTCTGGCTATGCGTTTGTCGAGGACGCCCAGCCTCCTACTCAACGGGCGCGGATCAGGGTGCCAACGCCGGTATCCGTGAACAGATCAAGCATGACCGCATGTTCCACCCGTCCATCGATGATATGCGCGGTTTTGACGCCGGACTGCACGGCATCGATGGCGCACTGGATCTTCGGCAGCATCCCGCCGTGAATCACGCCTTCCGCAATCAGTGACTGAACTCGCCCGACCTCCAAATCGGTGATGAGCCGACCTTCAGCATCCAGTAGCCCAGCGATGTTGGTCAGCAGCAGCAGCTTTTCAGCCTTGAGCACCTGCGCCATCTTGCCCGCCACCAGATCGGCGTTGATATTATAGGAACGCCCATCCGCGCCGACCCCAATCGGAGCGATGACCGGGATAAAATTGCTGTTGACCAGCATGTTGACGATTCCCGGATCGATGCTCTCAACCTCACCGACATGTCCAATGTCGATGATTTCAGGTTCCGCGAGTTCCGGGGCATCACGCCGCAATAGCAGCTTGCGGGCGCGAATCAAGTCGCCATCCTTGCCGGTCAGACCGACCGCCGAACCGCCATGCCGGTTAATGAAGTGAACGATCTCCTTGTTCACCAGTCCACCGAGAACCATCTCAACCACGTCCATGGTTTCGGCATCCGTGACTCGCATTCCCTGCACAAATTCACTGGCCTTGCCGAGCCGCGCCAGCAGCGAGCCAATCTGCGGGCCGCCGCCATGCACGATTACCGGATTGATGCCGACCAGTTTCATCAGCACGACATCGCGGGCGAAGCCTTCCTTCAGCGTTTCATCGACCATGGCGTTGCCGCCATATTTGATCACCATCGTTTTGCCCTGGAAACGCCGGATATAAGGCAACGCCTCGATCAGGACATGGGCGATGGTCTGAGCATGATCTTGGTGGAGTGTCATGGTGTCATGGTTCTCGTTAACAATGGACGGATTCAGGCTTGGCTGTCGTGCTAGGTCGCGGCTTCTGCAAACCTAAGCACCAGGTCATCCAGAAAGGCGCGACCGAGCGCAGTGGGCTGGATGCGCCGGGCACTCACGGTCAACAGCCCTTCCGCTGCAGCACGTCGCACCGGATCGGCAATCCGCGTGAACGGCAGCCCGGTGGCGCGGCTAAACAGATCGGGTTCAAAGCCATCAGTCAGGCGCAGTGCGTTCAGTGCGAATTCACAGATGCAGTCGGATGCCTCTAGCGCATGTTGGCTTGCGATCAGTGCGTCAGGGCGAGCGTCAAGATAGTCCGATGGCTGCGCATGTTTCGCTGTCCGTCGGATACGCCAGGTGCCCGTTTCAGCCAATTCGGTCAGTTTGCCGTGCGCCCCGGCACCGATGCCGAGATAGTCGCCAAAGCGCCAGTAATTGAGATTGTGCCGACACTGTCGACCAGCACCAGCATAGGCTGAAACCTCGTACTGGACATACCCGGCGCGTGACAGACGCTCTAGCCCCTGCGCGGCCAGATCTGCGGCCAGATCGCTATCTGGCAACGCGGGTGGACGGGCATGAAAGGCGGTGTCCGGCTCCAGCGTCAATTGATAGTAAGAAACATGCTCCGGTATCAGTTCGAGCAGTGCATCCAGATCGGCAGCCGCCTCAGCCATGGTCTGATCAGGCAGGGCAAACATCAGATCCAGATTGAGATTGTTAAAACCGGCTACACGCGCCAGCGCCACCGCGCCACGCGCTTCGGCTGGATCATGGATGCGTCCAAGCTGGGTCAACTGGATAGCCGACAGGCTCTGTACCCCGATCGACAGACGGTTGACGCCTGCCGCCCGATAGTCTGCAAAGCGGTGCGCATCTGCCGTTCCCGGATTGGCCTCAAGCGTGATCTCGATGTCATTTTCCAGCGCCGTGCGCGAGCGGATACCATCCAGCAGGGTCTTAATGGCTGCACCCGGAAAGAGACTCGGCGTCCCGCCACCGATGAAGATCGAGCTGAAAGGACGCAGCGCCGCTGGCGAGCGCAGTTCGACATCCAGATCTGCCAGCAGTTTGACGACATAACGGTCATATGGCGGCGACTGATTGGCATGCGAATTGAAATCGCAATAGGGACACTTGCGCACACACCAGGGTAGGTGGATATAAAGCGCAAGCGGCAGTTCGGGAGCGGCCATGCACGAAACCTGGAATCAGCGACTTCGATCCATGCTTGCTTTCAGCAGTTCGCCGAAACTGCCCAGCGTTTTTTCAGGTGCCTTGGTGGGTGCCTGACTGGCAGCTCGTTCAGCGCGTGGTTCGGGGTTCCCGCCCGCCTGGCGCTGATCATCAAGCGACAGACTGATGCGGCGGCGTTCCAGATCGACGCCTAGCACGGTCGCCTCAACCAGATCGCCGGGATTGAGAACCTCGTTGGGGTGATTGATGCGCCGACCCGCCGCCAGTTCGCTGACATGCACCAGTCCGTCGATTCCAGGAGCCAGCTCGACGAAGGCACCGAAGGGTTGCAGACGCGAGACCTTGCCCGTGACCCGGCTGCCGACCGGAAAGTGTTCAATCGCATCCTGCCAGGGGTCGCGGCTGAGCGCACGGATCGATAGCGCGATCTTTTCACGCTTATTTTTTTCGTCCGGCGGGTCGATCCGTAGAATGCTCACCTCGACCTGCTGGCCGACCTGCAATACCTCTTTCGGGTGCTTGACATGACCAAATGCAAGCTGGCTGATATGGATCATGCCCTCCAGTCCACCGATATCGACGAAGGCGCCATAGTCCTTAAGCGAGGTGACAGTGCCGGTCAGCACTGCGCCTTCAGTGAGCTGGGCGCGAGTCTGTTCGGCCTGGAGACGCTGTTCTTCTTCCAGCATGGCGCGGCGCGAGACCACCAGATTAGGGCGGCGTCCGCCCTCGAATTTAGTGATGCGAAAATCGTAACGCTGGCCGACGAACTCGGACAAATCCTCAATGAAACGGATATCGATCTGCGAGGCCGGACAGAAGGCGCGCACACCGGCGATCTGCACCTCAACTCCACCCTTGACGGCGGCGCTCACCTGACCCTGCACTGGCAGACCCTGGCGATAGGCGTGTTCCAGCTCGTCGACGCCGTGATATTTATGTCCCTGCTGGCTGCCGAGCAGCAGCATCCCGCTGTCCTCGTCCTTGCCGGTGACGTGGGTCTCGATCAGGTCGCCAACCGCATGTTTGAGCTGGCCGTCGGCATCCTTGAGTGCCGCGACATCCAGGCGACCCTCCGATTTGGCACCCAAATCCACGAAGGCATAGTCCTCACTGATCGCGATCAGTGTGCCTTTCACCCTGTCGCCAATGACAGGCTCGCCTTTCGTCGTTTGCGGATGGCTCTGATCGAATTGTTTGAGCAGGTCTTCAAAGTTTTCAGAATCGGACATGATGAGCGGGTGCCGCCGGGTTGGTAATGAACGGGGTATTGTAGGGTGGATTGGGTAGTGATCCCAAACCGATTGTGGTTAGCCTGTGGCCTCCAGCCCCAGCCCCGCCGTAATTAACGTATTTTTTTAAAAGTCTTTTTAATTCAATATTATAAGATGATTTTTAGTGAGACTGAGAGACGGCTTGGTAGGCTGGTACGTGTCAGCGACCAAAACCGCGAAAACATTCGTAATGCGTAGGTCGCCGGTTCGAATCCGGCCATCAGCCCCAATTTTCAATTCGTTACGCTTGCTTTCTGGATTCATTCAAGCCGGCGTGACCAGATCGTGACCGGTCATCATCGAGCATCGCAACCGCAGCCCGCACATTCTCAGGCGACAGGTGCGCGTAAATCTCGTCCGTCTGGACGCTGGCATGGTCTAACAAGGCAAGTCTCTGACGTAGGACGGCAGAAAGGTCGGCTGAATCCCTTCGCTCTCGGCAATCTGCGACACCATCTTGATGTGGCTGGTGTCACCTCAGAAAACGGAAAATAAAGCACTAAGAGACTGTCTACTTACAAATTCCCGGCATTGCCGACTACATATCCGCTGAAATCGGGAAACAGTTGATGGACAGTTCCTAAGCGTGCACCGAGGCTGGCACCCAGCGGTACAGCGTAGGAACGGATACGCCGAGTTTCTTGGCCACGTCCTTGGCAGGCACTCCGCTGGCCAGCAGCTTCTTGATGGACTCGATTTTGCTTTCGGTCATCTTAGGCTTGCGTCCGCCCTTGCGACCAAGCTGTCAGGCGACATCCAGCCCGGCGCAGGTCGGCTCGACGATTAGCTCACGCTCCATTTCGGCGAAGCTGGCCGTGACGTGGAAGAAGAACCGGCCAGATGACGTACCGGTGTTGATGGCGTCGGTCAGACTCTTGAACTGGACGCTTTGTTTGTGCAATTCGCCGACCAGATCGATCAGTTGTTTGACGCTACGTCCCAGGCGATCCAGCTTCCAGACCACCAAGGTGTCGCCCTCGCGCAGCATGTCCATCGCCTTGGCCAAGCCTAGCCGGTCAGCCCGCAACGCCGCTTACGTTGTCCTCAAATACCCACGTTTTCAAGAAGGAGACTGCATGCCACGCCGTTCAATCTTGTCCGCTGCCGAGCGCGAAAGCCTGTTGACGTTGCCGGACGCCAAGGATGACCTGATCCGACATGACACGTTCTGCGAAGCCGGCCTCTCCATCATCCGGCAGCGGCGTGGACCAGCCAACCGGTTGGGCTTCGCGGTGCAGCTTTGCTACCTGCGATTTACCGACATCATCCTCGGTGTCGATCAGCCGCCGTTTCCGCCATGACTGAAGCTGGTCGCCAACCCGCTCAAGGTTGGCGTCGAAAGCTAGGACTACGGGCAGCGGGAGCAGACCCGGCGCGAGCACCTTGTGGAGCGGCAAACAGTGTTCGGCTTCCAGCCGTTCACCATGAGCCACTACCGGAAGGCCGTGCACACGCTAACTGAGCTGGCCATGCAGACCAACAAAGGCATCGTGCTGGCCAGCGCATTGCGGCTGGCCGTGGTCACCGACTGTGACCCAGTACCTCAGTGAGCACTTGGAGCTGCTGGAAGCGCAACTCGCCACGGTCAACCGGATGGCTGCGGCCAGATGACCCTTGAGCCAAGTCCACCGCTTGCTGGCGTCTTATTGGCGCACCGTCCATTCTCCCTCGCCAAACACCGTCAGTCCGGTGACGTCCACCACATGGATCGACCCCGTGCGCGCCCGGCAGAGGATGTTGACCATTAAACCTCCGCACCCGACGAGACACGTGCGTGTGATCCAGGATCGGCAGGTTCAACCCCATCCGGCGCATCAGGGAACGACCAAACCCCTCGACGGCACGATCGGGCAGATGAAACACTTGCTTCAACATCAACAACGTCTGGATGGCACCGTCTGCGTCACGCCACGGCGCACCTCGCTTGCTCGTTGGCTCAGGCGTCCAGCTCTGGATGATCGCGTCCTAGTCGAACCAGAAGGGGATGGCTCCACGCGCCACCAGCGCACGGTCGTACGCCAGCCAGTTGGTGACCCGGTCTGTCGCCTTCTTGGAGGAAGCGTCTTCGCCACTGTCGGGAACGGTTGATGACATGTCTGGGGATTGTCTTCGCTGGAATGACCGCTAGATTAGCCGCTGGCGGCAGGTTTATGCACCAACGCCTCTGAAATACCGGGCTCTATCCTCATCCATCAAAGCAGTCTTTTCAGTGATCAAGGTGTTCAAATTTCCGCAGCCACCTCTCTGCTGTGGCCGGGAAGCACGGATCGTACTATTTGCAGCCGCGACCAGATCACTGGAATACGATTTCGATCATCCGTGGCGATCATCCAGATGGCTTCTGGTCATGATGTGCCTGCAAACGTTTGCGTCCCTGGGCAGCGCTCAGGATGCCTCGCAGGATGTTGATTTCGATGCGGTCAGGACGGGCGCGGTTAAAGAGTCGGCGCAGACGCCGCATCAGTTTGTGCGACTGTCCGGGATCGCCAAAACCAATGTCGACCAGCGTGGTCGCCAAGTGGCCATGAAAGCCTTCCAGCTCATCGGCGGTGGCTAGATCGCGGGGCGGATCGACCAGCCGCTCGCCCTGGTCTTCGCGTGCAGTCCGGCGAATCTCATAGGCCAGTACCTGAGCCGCTGCCGCCAGATTGAGCGAGCTGAAATCGGGATTGGTCGGGATATGCACCAGCGCCTGACAGCGTGCCAGCTCGGCGTTGGACAGCCCCGAACTCTCGCGTCCAAACACCAACGCCACATCGCCTGTTGCAGCCTCATCGAGCAACTGCCGTGCGCAGATCGGCGGCTCCAGCAGCGGCCATTCAACAGTGCGCAGACGGGCGCTGGCTCCGATGACCAGACGGCAACCAGCCAGCGCATCGACCAGATGCGCATGGATTCCGGCTCGTTCCAGCAGGTCATCAGCACCCGATGCCCGCGCTAGCGCTTCGGCGTCGATGGGATGTTTCGGCGCGACCAGCTCCAGACGCGACAATCCCATCGTCTTCATCGCTCGTGCCACAGCGCCGATGTTTCCGGTATGGGTCGTCTCAACCAGAACGAAACGGATACGTGCCAGTGATGCGGTCATTTGGTCTATCATGCGCGGCTAAATCTTTAACAAATTGTGCTGTATTGACCGATCATGATACAGCGACTGCACTGGATATCCTTACACCACATGCACCCAAGCCTTAACATTGCCATCCGCGCCGCCCGCAGTGCCGGCAGACTGCTCATGCGTTACTCAGACCGGATCGAGCAGGTTCAGTTCGAGTCGAAAAGCCGCAACGATTTCGTCAGCGAGGTGGATCGCGTCGCTGAGGCCGCCATCATCCAGGAACTGCGCAACCGTTTTCCCAGTCACGCGATCCTCGCCGAAGAGAGTGGCGAGCAGGGCAGTGGCGATTATCAGTGGATCATCGACCCACTGGACGGCACCACCAATTATCTGCACGGCTTTCCGCAATTCTCGATCTCGATCGCGCTGCGCTATAAAAACCAACTGGAATGCGCCGTCGTTTACGATCCGCTGCGCGAAGAACTGTTTACGGCGGCGCGTGGTCGGGGCGCACAGCTCAATGACCGCAAGCTGCGCGTTGCCACCCGTCCGTCGCTGGAAGGCGCATTGATCGGCACCGGTTTTCCGTTCCGCGATCACCGTCATCTCGATACCTATCTCGACATGTTCCGCGCCATGATTCTGGCAACCGCTGGATTGCGTCGACCGGGTTCAGCCGCGCTGGATTTGGCCTATGTCGCGGCGGGACGTCTCGATGGCTTCTGGGAAATCGGGCTATCGCCCTGGGACTGTGCCGCCGGTGCGCTACTGATCCTGGAGGCGGGCGGCACTATTACCGATTTCAGCGGAGGCAACCGTTTCCTTGAGACCGGCAACATGGTTGCAGGCAATCTTAAAATCCACCGCGCCATGCTGGAACTCCTGACGCCCTTTTTGACTGAGCCACTGCGTGCCTGATTTATGCCCTGATCGCTGAGCCGACCTGATCATGGCGACAGATCGCTCAGGGCGTCGGCACAGCCGTCTTGACCCAGGGCTGGATGGCAACCGCCGTCACGCTGTTTTTGGGCGAACCTTCAATAATACGGTCGCTGTAACTCAGATAGACCAGCGCATTGCGGGGTGCATCATAGAAGCGCACCACCTGAAGCGTCTTAAACAGAAGCGACGTGCGTTTCTTGAAGACATCCTCGCCGTTGCGCTTGCCTGAGCGCACGTCATCGGGCAGATCAACTGGGCCGATCTGTAGACATTGCAGTGAAGCGTCTGACGTGTCCTCGGCGACGCCAACCGCGCCAGAAATCCCACCGGTTTTGGCGCGACTGAGATAGCAGGCAATGCCTGGAATGCTGTCATCCTGAAACACCTCGATGACGATCTTGTCGTTTGGCCCCATCCATTTGAATTTGGTCGACACCGCGCCGACTTCGTCGGCGACTGCGGGGACGACGAGAGCGCACAGCATCACAGCCATCAATAATTTACGCATGGTTAAAATTCCTGATGAAAAAGTTGGGATCACGACTGAAACAACCGCTCTGATTCGCTGTAGCTACGGGTCAGCGCATCCTCGACCGACACTCCCAGGAACCAGTTGCCGGTCATGCCCAGGCGCGTCCCGGCCAGAGCGTGATCAAGCTGCTGCACCCGCTCCAGATGTCCGTAACGCAGTGCTGGCAGGCGATTGTGAATCGCGGCATGGGCGGCGATGCGCTTGGGTTCGATACCCAGCACGGTACAGGCATGGGTGAGCTGATGTTCCTCGCAGAGGACACCGGGACGAAAGTGAAAAGCAAAGCCACGATAGTTGGCATCTGGCCGAAAATCGCGTGACACCGCCGAATAAAAGGCATCATCGACCGCAATCAGCCCCGCCAGTGGTTTGAGCGGCAGATCGCTGTTGCGCACGACCAACACCAGCGTTTCAATTTCGGCCATGCCGATGCTGGACGTGATGGCGCGAACTGCCGCCAGATCATCCGGGAGCAGCGCGGTCGCGGCATCGGGCGGCACGGCCAGCGTCAGGGTGTCGCAGCGGAACTGCTCGCCGTTTGCCATGCTGACCTGAAACCCGGCACCCTCGTGCTGAATCGCGGTGATCTGCTGTCCGGTTCGGACATCGAGAGACGGTTGAGCGGCAATCGCCTGGGGAATGGCCGAAAGCCCTTCGGCAAAGGTGAACGCCTTGATCACCTCCTTGCGGCGTGGTTTGCGCCGGAATAGTGCCTCGGCTGGATAGTCGTCGGCAGGCTGGCAGATCACCGCCTGGAAGGCATAGCGCAATAGATCCTCGTAGTTGCGATGTCCCAGGATGCGTCCGTAATAGTCAGCGACGCGCTGTCCATCCTTGGGTTCGCGGAAGATGCGCGGAATCGCGGTGGCTGCTTCCAGGAGATGCAGCGCGGACAGGATTGAACGCCGCTTGCCCGCTTTCCAGAGCGCATAGCCGACCTTGAGCTTGGGCTGCACCTGTGCGGTGAGGCCAAGATCATCCATGATCGACAGCAGGGTGCCGTAGCTGTTAAAGCAGGTATGCCCGCCGGCCTCCGTCCAGAAGCCGCCGAGCGCATCGAAATGATGACTGTTGAGACAGCCGCCGATGCGATCAGATGCTTCCAGCACGAGAGTGGATAATCCCCGGCGTGCAGAGAAATGGGCGGCGCCGAGTCCGCTGATGCCCGCGCCAATCACGATGTGGTCGAAGTCTGTGCTCATGAGTCGGCGTTATTCCGTGTTGTTTAGGTCTTGGGTCTTGGGGATGTCGATATCGACCAGCGCGAGATGGCTGATGTCTGCCACCGGTGCTGGGGCAACGGTTGGCTGGCAGTCTTCAAGCGTCCAGTCGGGACTGGAGACAAGGCTCAGCGAGCTGAGATCCAGATCAGGCATCTTAGCGATCCTGGGCGGTTCGAGAAAGTCTTCCTGCGGTGCCAGCATGAGACTGGGCGTGTCTGCCACCGCTGTCATCCTGTTTGCATCCGTGTCGCCGTGACCCGCCACGCTCTCTTTCATCTCGTCTGGGGTGCATGGCGTAATGGCCAGCACTGCGCCGGCCTGAACAAATGCCCGCTCAAATTTTGCTGCTGTCGCGGCATCGACCGCACGCTTGATCAAAACCGTGCGTCCGGTGAAGAGACGGGCGACACCTGCATCATCGAGCCTGAACAATGCGCCAAGCTGCTGGTGCACGACAAGCGGGTCAGCATCCGGTACAAGCGTGCCGTCAAAACTCAAATCGAAGTGGGTATCCGCCATCGGTTCTGTTTCTCCAAAGTCGTTGGACTGAACTGGATGCGGCTGATGTCAGCGCATCATAGCCTGAGGCTCCCTCGGTTTTTCGTCTTCCAAGGGATGGGGGTCATGCGACCTGCTTTTCTCCCTGCTGAGTGCTGATCCAGTCTTTCAGAAACTGAACCGGAGAGGTCTCGCCGAGCGTTGAGTGCAGGCGTTTGCGGTTGTCGAACACCTCGAAGGTCATGGTCGTCATCTCTGCTCGCGTGCCGACGTACTCACCGAAGACCCGCTCGTGCTTGAAGCGATTGAACCAACTCTCGGTTGGGGCATTGTCGCAGCCGTTTCCCGTGCGGCTTATTGAGCAGATTATTCCGTAGTCGGTCAGCTTGTCTTGGAAAAGCTGGCTGGCGGACTGGCTACCCCGGTCGGAGCGGTGAATCCCAGACCGGATTCGGCGGCTGGGGTTGAACGCACGATTCAGCCGATGCTCTGCGACCGGCAGGGCGTGCGTGAAATCGGTCGTGACCGTGTGGCGCCCTCGGATGCCCTGCTCACACATCAGCCGTTCCACGCACGCCATGCTGGCCGGGAAGCACCGTGCACTAGATTCGGGGCAGCATCTGGCTGTCGGTGAGCCCATTGCGATCAGGCTTGCCACCGCGCTTCCAGAACCAGTCGCCGCTGAGGCTAACCCCCAGCACCGAACAGCGCTCAGTCAACGCGAACGGCGGGGGTTGCGCCTCCCTCGCGAAGGACGCCGTCGCTTTTCGCAAGATGTCGCACTCGCGATTGAGACGGATCACCTCCGCACGTCGCCGCGACCGCGCCATCTCCTCCGGCGTCATTTTGCGGACGCCGGGGTCGTTGAGCTTGCCGGCAGCGAATGCTTTGACTCCGTTGCGCAACGTTTGCCAGACCCCTCTCCTTGGCCATGGTCTTGCCATCCTTGACCCGCTTGACCACCTGCTTCTTGAACTCGGCGGTGTCTTCCTGCTTCGGAATCGTCTGCATCAGCCTCTCCAGTGTGAACGTCAGTTGACGTTACCCTTGGAAGACGCATTTTCGGGGGAATCTCACACAAATGTAGTCTGACCGAATTTTCGAGGGTTTGGACTTACAACCCCAATTTGCGAGATCTAACTTGAGCATAGGCGAAACGCGGCGTTGCTTCGTGGAAGGTGCTGGCCGACAGAACCGTCGGCACGGGCACAAAATGACGCATCCCGCTCTAGTAGATCATTCCAGCTTAACTTGTGGGTAGAGGCGTTTGAGTTTGATGCGGGCGTCTTCGGTGGTGAACTGCCAGTCCACGCCGGTTTGGGAGGCATTGCGGCGTTCGGCCCACGCTTTGGCCTC
>CAIUAY010000003.1 GCA_903897335.1 uncultured Chromatium sp.
CATTGCGACATCCTCGAAACCGGCAACGACTCTTACCGGTTCAAGCAACGCAAAAAGGCCAATCAGACCCTCTGAGTCGCTCGTTCAACTGGAAAAAATTCGATGTTGATGCCTGGTAACTTTTGGATGGTGATTGACACTGGCAGTTCACCACCGAAGACGCCCGCATCAAACTCAAACGCCTCTACCCACAAGTTAAGCTGGAATGATCTACTAGCTGCGTCTACTCAAAATGTAGTCCAGAGGGGCCGAGTCGGCTGAGATTTATAACTAATCAGGTGAGACCATGTGTTGCGATCAGAACAACCGACTCGCGCACGTCTCGCAGCGGGCAGACTCAGACTGGCCAATCGCTGCTCAACGCCAGTCTGCTTATGCCCGTTCCACCGGAAAGGCCAACACGGCGTCGATGTAATCGACGCCTGCAGCGATCATCAGGAGCCGGTCGAACCCCAGCGCCACGCCTGAGCAATCCGGCATTCCAGCCGTGAGCGCGGCGAGAAAATGCTCGTCGAGCGGGGGCTGCGGCTGTCCCCGCGCCTGCCTGATGGCTAGATCAGACTGGAAACGCGCCCGCTGTTCGGTGGCATCCGTGAGTTCGTGGAAGCCGTTGGCCAGTTCGATGCCGTTGAGATAGAGCTCGAAACGCTCGGCCACGAGAACCGAGTCCAGGCGCAGCCTCGCGAGCGCGGCCTGACTAGGTGGATAGTCGTAAACAAAGGTCATGCCATGTCGACCCAGGCCAGATTCAAGGCAGTGGGTCATTAGCAAATCGAGCCAGGCGTCGACCTCAAGCTCAAACGTGGCGGCATCGGCAATTCCCGCAGCGAGCGCCGCCGTGCGCAGATCATCTGGGGTTGCCGTCCAGGGGTCGAGACCCAAACCGGCACGGAAGAGCTCCCGATAACTGACCCACTCGACTGGCAGTGCCGGATGCTGGAGCGCGACCCGCACCAGTTCGGCTACCTCGTCCATCAGTTGATGGTTGTCCCAGCCAGGTCGATACCATTCCAGCAGCGTGAATTCAGGATGATGCAAACGGCCGCGTTCGTCGTCACGGAAGACCTTGCAGATCTGATAGATCGCGCCACTGCCTGCCGCCAGCAGGCGCTTCATCGGAAATTCGGGCGAAGTTTGAAGATAAAGCGATGCCCCATGTCCGGCGGGCACCGACCGCCCAACGACCAGGCTGGCCAGCGCCGGATCGGTGACGGCGGACTGAGATAGAATTGGCGTCTCGACCTCCAAGACGCCGACCATCGCAAAGAAAGCGCGCAGTCGTTCGAGCATCGCGGCACGGGCGCGCAGCCGCGTCAGGGTTGCACAGGGACGCCAGTCAACGGCATCTGTCAGGATCATGCTTCCTTGGCGCGTGAAACATAGTCGCCGGTGCGGGTATCAACCTTGATGAATTCATCAGTCTGGATAAACAGCGGCACCCGTACCACAGCACCCGTCTCCAGCGTGGCCGGTTTGCCGCCGCCACCGGACGTGTCGCCTTTCAAACCGGGATCGGTCTCGACGATCTTAAGGACGACGAAATTCGGCGGTTCAACGGCCAGCGGCACGCCATTCCAGAGCGTGACCTTGCAAAAGTCCTGCTCCTTGATCCACTTGGCCGCGTCACCGACCGCATTGACATCAGCGGTCATCTGCTCGTAGCTCGTGGGATCCATGAAGTGCCATTCTTCACCGTCGTTGTAGAGATACTGCATCTCGGTATCATGCACGTCAGCAGCTTCGACGGTATCACCCGACTTGAACGTCTTTTCCACGGTGCGCCCGGTCTTCAGATTGCGCACCCGCACCCGGTTGAACGCCTGACCTTTGCCGGGTTTGACGAACTCATTCTCAACGATGTTGTACGGATCACCGTCCAGCATGATCTTGAGCCCGCCCTTGAATTCACTGGTACTGTAAAAAGCCATGTCATCCTCATTCGTCTGTGACGCGAAACCGTCTAATGGTAACGCGAAGCCGGGCGGCTTGTCAGATTGACGCCGCGTGGCCAGCAGATCTACGAGGGTGTGACCAAAACTGATGCTTTGAGTAGGATGCCGTGATAACAGACCCGTTATTGAGACAGCGAACTCCTTGACCCGAACGACGCCATGCGCCTGCATGAACTCAACCGCCACTCCCACCACCTGACGCATCGTATTGAGGCGTTGTTATGCGTGGTGGCGAACGTCGCGGGTGATCTGACCCGCATCGAAGAGGTTCGGCGGTTAGGACAAGCGCATTGACAGGCCTGGGCTGACAGGTAGCGCAAACCGCCGGGCGCACCAAGGGGGTA
>CAIUAY010000004.1 GCA_903897335.1 uncultured Chromatium sp.
AATGTAATCGTGGTCATGGCGCGTTCCTCTGGGAGGAGTGTAGGCCATCCGTGGCTGGTAGGGCTTACTGAATGCTCGCCGGTAAGCCGGAATCATCTTCCATGACCAGCTCGCGGGACAGCGTTTCCAGATGGATCGCGGCCGTCATGGCGCAGGCCAATACGGCATCCAATGCCGCTGGAGTACACCAGCGCGGGCGGCCTTCATCGTGGCCGTCATCCAGCTCGTAGATCATCTCTCGCGCCAGTTTCAGGGCATTGACCAGCGAGGTCGGCGTGTCGCGCAGGGTGTCACGGCGGCTGACGGCGCGACGGCCAATGGCGGAGAGGTCGAGGGTGGAGGCAAGGTGGCTCATTGCATCATCCCCGGCTGACCGCCTTCCAGGGGCATCGGCATGATGACGCCATTGTCACGGATTTCCGCAACCGCTTCGTTGACCATCAGGTTGATGAAATCGACCACATCCACCGCGATTCCCTCGGCATCGTCCAGCGACTGCCTATGCGCCTGCCGAAAGAGCAAAGCCGATTTCTGTGCCATCAGGTACACCGTCATGTAGAGGGTATCTTGATCGAGGCCGTAGAGATGCTGGAGTGCGTGACAGAATGTCTGCTTGGCGCTCATGCTGCCTCCTCGCCAATGACCTGATAGGCGATTCCAAGCGCGTCCAAAACGCTGACAAACCACTTGAGTTGCTTGACCGGAGTCCCGTCGCCGTGCCGTTTTCCGGTGTCCATCCACTGATACAGATCAGACGCCGAATCAGTTGGAACCACGCCGCCCTTGATGTCACGCAACTGATAGCCTTTCTCTTCGAGTAGCTTGTTCGTGGCTTTTCCTGACATCGGATCACGCATCATCTTTCCAAGTTCGGTTGGCGTGTAGGTGCGCCCGCGAGGATCAGCAGTAATGTGGGTCTGCCCCATCAGTGACAGCGGATTGATTCCGGTAAACGCGGCGGTCGCCTGGTTGGCGCTCAAGACAGCCATGTTCTTCTCAATGCCGCACAGCTTGGCAATGTGCATGAAGCAGTTAAACGAGGCTTTCACTTCACGGGCGAGTGGCGAGAGTTTTTCGGCCTTGGGTTTTGGCTGCTTGATCTGGTAGCCGCCGGTTTTGCGGATGGAGGGGAGGACTTCCTCAAACAGCCATTTCTCAAACCGTTCAGCCGATGGCAGGGTTGACCCGGCAATCAGCCGGTACAGGTCAGGTTCACCAATGACGCGGACGTTTTGCGTTCCGCCTGCGGTCTGAAGGGGGTGCAATTCCTGCACCCCCTTGCAATGACTCTTAATCGCCGTGGTTGGGTCTTTGTATTCGAGTGCCTCAGCGGCATCCTTCGCAACAAACAGCATCTCGCCGTTGTCGTCGGTGATCACGCGGACATTGAAGGATTCAAACGAGAAGGGAACGAGGGTTTTCATAAAGCTCCGTCGATTTGCTCTGACGCGGTTGACTCGCCAAGAAATTTGGCGGCCGGGAGGGTCAGAACGGCTCAACGACACCGTGCGCATGTTTTCCCTTGCGGGTGTTGTATCCAATGCGCACTCCCGACCATAGAAACTGGGCGGGCAAAAAAATACCGCATGGCTTTCGGGTGCGGGTTCCGCGTTGAGCTTTCGAGGTTCTGACACCTCTTGCCGCCAAGCAAACCACACACCGGCGCGGGTGTCAAGCCATCCCGTCATGCTCCAGCGCCGCCTCAAAGCCCGCTTGAAGCGTCGCATCCTTGCCGGTGGTCACGTCCTTGAGCCAGCGCAGACCCGCCACGAGGTGCATCAATTCAGCACTGGGCAGCGGACTACAGCAGTTAAAGCACTGCGCGGGGCCATTGCGGGCGGTGAGCGGGATGACAACCGCCGCACCACAGTGACGACAGGTCAGGCGCAGCGCTTGGATGGCCGCGACGGGGAGCATGGTCGTGGGCAGGGTTGAATCTCGGTGGGTGAGATGAGCAGCGATCAGGCGGCCTTGGCGTCGATCTCGCCCCACATCGTCTGAACCTGTTTCAGCGTTCGTTCCGCAGACTGAAGCGTGAGACGCACGTTCTGACTGTCGGGATAGTGCGCAGCTTCTTCACGCATCTGCTGACAAAAATCCTCCCAATCGGCAATCTCCATACTGGAAGGCTCTTCATAGATCATTAATTCAGGGTCATAAGCTGTCATTCTGCGCCCCATTTGATGACGTTTCTCGCCATCGCAAGTACGGATTCGGTATTTAGAGCGTAACTGATCACGCCTTGCTTCTCCAATAGCAAGGCCATCACGACCTGTGATAAACCTGCTTTCGTTAAGTCTTTCCCGATTTGGCGACGATTAAATGCTTTTTCTATCAAAAAATTGGCTTGAAATGCTGCATCCTCAACAACGGCAAACGCGCTCATCGGCGACATCGCTCCACCCACGCGATTTGCGCTTGCCCAAAGCCCTGCGTGGCCATGCGCATCAACACGCCCAAGCTCTGTGCGCTCAAGCAGCGTCCGAATATCTGCTCGGCTTAGGCTATCGCCGATAGAATGATTATGGTGAATCGTGACCGCCCCGTCTGGCGCGTCGAAACGCGGCGCCTTCAGCGCGTTCTCAAACTCCCCACCAAACTCAACCAACGTCCCATTCGCCAGCACCGCCACGCCATGCTCCTTGCCCGTCGCCTTGCCCTTGTTCACCACGTCATCCCGTGCACGGTTGTGCATCGCGCCCAGATCAACCGGCGTGATGTCATCCGCCAGCGCGGCTAATTCTTCAGAGTGCATGGGCGTTGCTCCGGCGACAGGGCGAATCAGCGGAGTCTGCAATGTCTCCGCCATCCTTTCCAGTGAGGCGGCCACCTGCGCCTGATTCAACAGCGACCAGGCGTCTCGGGATTCCTGCGCCTTCTGCGCAATCGCTCGCCGCAGCCCCTCGGTCGGCGTCGCCCCGATGTCATAGTCCCAGCCCGGATCGGGTTGCGCCTGGGCGCGGGCGATGGCGGCGTCGGCGTCGGTCATGCGCTGACGGTCGGCATCGATGAAGCGCCCGGCTTGGCGTTCGGACAGACTGATCAGCCGACAGCGGCAGCGATAGCCACAGGGTGGTCGCCAGGTTGACCAGATCGGGTCATCGTGACGCGCCACATAGCCATCCATCGCGGCATGACTGGGACGGGTGCGGCTGTCGTTCACCGCGTCGTACATCCGATAGGGGAAATCATCCGTTGACCGTGCCTGCTGTTCGGCGCGACCACGGGCGTAGTGGCTCTGGATGTTGGTGCGGAATATCGTGTTTCCGGTGTATAATCCATCGAGCAAAAAATAACCGTGCGCTGTCGATAGGTTGTACACATGCCCGCAAAAATCCAAGACTCGCAACGAATCAACGCGATCGAACTCTATGTCTCCGGGCAGAGCATCAAAAGAATCGCCGCAACTATCGGCGCATCTGAGGGGTGGGTTGGTGGCATCATCAAGCAGGCGGGAATAAGTCGGTCGCGCAGCGATGCGCGCCGCTTGCATTTCGCTAATGGTGGCCTGCCGTCCCGCTTCCGTGATGATGTGCCTATCCTCGATTTGATCGCACGATACACCGCCGGAGAAAGCGCCAACGCACTCGCCTTGGCCTATGGAGCCAGTAACGATTTCGTCCATAAGAAATTGCGAGCATCCGGCGTTCACATACGGCCTATCGCAGAAGCCGCACCGTTGCGAGACTACAATCAGATGATGGCAGCAAGGGCAAAAGGTAAGAGCAGAAAAATCGGGTTTGGTGAATCGCAAATCACCAGGTGGCTGACGGATCGCGGCGAAGTCCCCGAGAGGCAGGTCGCGTGCGGCCCGTATAACATCGACATTGCAATCGGAACCGTCGCCGTGGAAGTCCAAAAGGCGTCCTTCAATCCGTTCTGTTACAGCCGCCTTAGAAAGCGTAACGAATACCTCAGAGATAGTGGATGGACGCTCGTGTTTGTGGCTATTTCCAGCCGCACGAGCGTCATTATCCCTGCGGCAGCCGATCAGATCATCTCCGCTATTGAGTTCGCCCGCAGCAACCCATCCGCGCCGCGTCAACATCGGGTGATTAGGGGTTGCGGTGAACTTGCGGCCGTTGTTGGTGACGACTTCAACTATCCGACCCTGATACCACCGTCGATGTCCTGCCCTTACCACAGCACCTGATACGAAGTTGTCTCCAGGAAGACACTCGATCCGATGCGCGGGCAGATCAAGCCGGACTGCGCCGTTGGGATCGGTGGCGCGTTTTTTCCACTCGGCGAAGCTCTCGCCGCTGGCGGTGGCGGCGCTCAGGCTGTCCATGGCGGCCTGTAACTGATCGAGCTTGGCCAGTCCGGCGATGCTGAAGGCCATGGAGCGGGCGAGCCCTTGCAGCTCGCCGTAATAGACCTCGGGCAGCACGACCTGACGCGCCCGTGCCCAGGCGATGGCTTCGTCAAACGGCAGCGGTTCCATCACAACCCAACCCGCTTCTCAGCCGTGTAGAACCCGGCGACATCGGCCATGAACAGACTGCGCTCCAGGAGTTCCTGGAATTCAGCCGCATCGCTGCCGGTGTAGAGCGCGGCGAGACGTTCCGCCAGATCCTCGGCGCTGTCGGCCTGACTGATGACCTTGCGCAGCGTGGCTGCCGGGATCGGACTCTCAGCCTGGGCAAGGGACGCCGCCATCAGATCCTCAACCTGTTGCTGATCTTGCGTGAAGCGTTGCGGCGGTTTAGCGCGAAGTTGGAGCGCCTGACCGGCGGTCAATGGGGTCGCTGGCACGGCAGGCGTCGCGGCGCAGCCGATGATGAAATCGCCTTCAGTCAGATCATACTTGTCGAGGATGTATTGCTCGGTGAAGGTCAGCACTCCGGCCTGTACCAGTTTGGCGTCGCGTTCAGCCCGGGCGCTATCGAGGTCTTTGTCATCCTGGAGGATGAAGGTCGGCGGCTCTCCGGCGAAGCCATTGATCCGCCACAGCGCCGTGACCAGGCGTTGCGCGGTGGCCGTGACGAGGCGGATGTCGGCGCGGCGCTTGTCCTCACGTACCTCATTATGCACCTTGGCGGCGGCATAACTGCCGCTTTTCCCGATCTGGCTCGTGAGGGTCTGGCCGAGAATCAGCTTCTGGATGCGGGCGGTCAGCGCCTGCTCGACTTTCTCGAATTCACCGGGGGCGCTGAGCGTGACAGCGGTCACGTCTTCCTCTTTGCCGACACCCAGCACATTGGTCATGCCCAGCGCCTGCACGGCGGTGACGAACGCAGTCGGATCAAACACGCGCCCCATCAGCAGCGGATCGGCGAAGCGTTCGAGAAACTGCATCCAGAAGCGCCAGCCGTTGTGCCGGAAGAACCACGGCCAGTAGGCGCGACTCAGCAGTGCCTCGCCATACGGAACGCGGTAACTGGGTGCGCGGCGGGTCAGCAGGAATTTGTAGTCGGTATCGACCAGGGTGATCAGGCTGGTGTTGGGATCGGTGTAGGCGAGCGTTCCGTTGCGCTTGGGCTCGAACCACTCCAGCGGCTTCTCGGACACCTCGGCCAGCCCGATCCAGGGCGGCCCCTGACGATAGACGACTTCCAGCACCGAATAGCCAAACGGCACGGCAGACCAGGCACCGCGTAGCAGTGGCTCGATGTGCGGCGCGAGTTCCGTCCACAGCCACTCGACCTGTGCGCCGTCGTAGGGGTCGAGCCGCCAGGGCGTGGCGATCACGGCCTCGCGCCGGGTTTCGAGCGCGGCGCTGATCTCATCGTCGGTTTCGAGCTTGCGCAAGTCTTTGCGCGTCAGCCCGGTCTTTTGCAGGATCAGATCGGGATCGGGGATTTTAGCCAGCGCATCGGCGACGGCTTCAATGGCCGATGGTGAAAACCATTGCTTCACGGCAGCGGGCTTGGGTGCGGCAACGGGCTTGGGCGTGGCAAACGGCCAAAAATTCATGCGGACTCCTGCGCGGCACGGCGGATATTGATGATTTGGCGGGTCGAGAGCCCGTGGCGGCGGGCGATGTCAGCGAGCGGTTGGCCTCGGCGTAGCTCGTAGAGGACGGATTCACGGCGACGGGCGGCCGCGAGCGCGGTCTGACTGGGCAGACACAGATAGCCCCCGCCGTAGCGATCCGACAGTCGGGCGGCGGCGCCATGCCCCACCGCCAAGACTAGCGGCGAGTGACGGCAGGGGTAGCGCGGGATATAGAGTGGCGCACCGCCCAACCGTTCGCAGAGCATGGCGGACGCGGACTCGCCGATCAGTGACACCAGCAGGGCATAGGTCGGGGTCATGGAATACTCCGTACGTGGGAACCGGCGTAGTGACCCGCCGGGGTGGAGAGGGCGTTAAAGGCATAGGCCAGCGCGTCCACCACGTCATCGTGCTGGCCTTCAGGAAAGCTCAGCAGTTCCTCACGTGCCCAGGCCGGGAAATAGGCCGGGTCATAGCGCACCTGATGCTGTTCAAAGCGGGTCAGCAGCGGCATGAAACGTGTGAGCTTGTCCTTGTCCGGGCGAATGCCGCGCACCGGCAGCGCCGTGGTGCGGGTCAGTTCCTGGATCACGGCGGCCTGGTACTGGGTCTGTTCGATGGCGATCAGCGCTGGATTCCAGCGAGCGGCGGCGTCTTTGATCCGGCTTAAGACTTCATTGAACGCGCAGCGATGGCGCTCGACTTCGCGGATGTAGATCAGTCCGGTCTGTGGATCGCGGCTCATGGCGACGATGGCGGTGTAGTCCGCGCCCTGTTTCTCGCTGATCGCTAGATCGACGCCCAGGACGACCGGCAGGCCAGCGGGAGCCGTGCCTTCAATCAGCATGTCGGGCTTGACCAGTCCCGCGCCAAAGGTGACGAATTGCGCCAGCACTTCTTGAGCGAAGACCAGTGAGGGCATGGTGTCGCGCTGTTCAGACATCCAGCCGTCGGGCAGATAGGGGTTGTCGGTCGAGGGCGCGGTATGACTGATCCACTCTGGATCGCTGTCGGCTTTGCGGTACAGATCGGCGAAATAGTTCAAGCCGTTGGGTGTCGAGATGAACCAGGCATCGCCGTTCAGATCGGCGAGCGTCCAGACAATCGTTTTCTCCCAGGCATCTTGCAGGTGGCGGGCATGGGCGGCCTCATCGATGACCACCCGCGCATAATGATTGCCCCGTCCGCACTTCATCGGGTTTTCCAGCGTCCAGAAATCCACTCGTCCACCGTTGCGAAATTCGATCACCGGGCGCGGCTGACTGGTGGCCTTGCGGATCACCGGGGCGTACTGCTGGGCGATGTCCTGAAACACGCGGGTAAAGTAGGCGTCGTTGGGTGCGTACCAGGCGGTCGGTAAACCCTTGCGGCCATAGCCGTCCTTGCCGCCCAGTGCGCCGCCTTGACGGTTCAGCAGGATTTCAATCAGCAGGTGCATCTTGCCCCAACGCGGCCTTGATCATCGTTCCGGCCACCCCCTACACGGCAATGGGTAGAAGGTAGATCGGTTTCGGAGGCCGGGGTCGTCGACGTGCCGGGGATGGAGGCATCGGCATTCGTTCCAACAGTTGCTCGAAAAGCGGTGTGGGT
>CAIUAY010000005.1 GCA_903897335.1 uncultured Chromatium sp.
CGCTTCGTTCATCGCTTCACCCCTCGGTTGTTCGTCACTTCCAAGGGTAAAAGAAGGGCGGAGCGTTTGCCGCCACCTTCAGCAACGCTGATGACCTACTCGGTTACAGGGTTTTGGCCGGAACGATGATCAAGGCCTCATATTTGATGAGATAGGGTTTGCGGGTTTGCTGGCAACGTCCGACCAGCGTCACGCAACTTGCATCGGCAAGGTTCGGCGGCGGCGTCTTGACGAGCTGCATGAATGAGAGATCAAGCGCAGGCAGCGTTTGCAGCTCGACGCCTTCGCCGACACTCCGGCTCTGAGCGACCACCGAGGCGCTGATCCAGTTGATGAAGCGGGTGAAATCGCCGGTCTGGTTGGCCTCGAAACGGATGACATGTTCGGTCAACTGGCGCAGTGCCGAAAAATCGACATCCTTGCCCAGACCGACCGCAATCACCGTGGCGCGTCGCGCATAGTGCGCCGTCCAGCGGGCAATCGCCGCGCCGGGATCATCGGTTGGATGACCGTCGGTAAACAGATAGACCAGTGGCTTCCAGTCGCCCTTCTGGTCGGCTGTGGTCTTGATCACGGTGCGGTCGAGTTCTGACATCAGGGTTGTCAGCGCCGAACCCAGACTGGTGCCACCACCGAGCGGTAGCCGGGGTGGATAAAACGAACACACCTCGATCAGCGGCACGATGGTTCTGGCCACGCCGGCAAAGGCGATCACTGATAGATAGACGGTCTCTAGCGCATGAGGATCGGTTCGCAGGGTGCGGACGACGGCATGTACTCCGTCTTCCATCTGTTTGAGCGTGTCGCCCACCATCGATTCTGAACAGTCCAGCACGAAGAAAACGGGGAGTCTGCGCATGTTGCTCTCTTAACAAAAGGCCGCAGTGCATCCAGCGACGATTTGGCGTTGCCGGTCTGGATCACGATTTTTTCCGGAAATCACGTTACAGCACCAACTGCACCTCGGGCGGTGGCGGCGGAAGCGTGACGGCATCGGCGATGCCGGCGCTGCTTGATCCGGCGGCAACGCTCGCAGACACCCATTTAAAGAAACCCGAAAAGGTCGCGGCATCCATGGTATCGAGCATCACCACCCGGTCGGTGAGTTCGCGCAGAACCTCCTCTTTGGCCTTGGGGCCGGCAGCGCAGGCGACGATTGAACCAAAATTGCGCCGTTTGACTTCGGGGATCGCCTGACGGAACGCATGGAGATCCGATGGACTGCCATCGGTCATGATGAATAGCAGCGGACGCCAGTCACCCTTGGTTTCAGGCGTACTTTTGATCAGGTCACGATCCAGACACTGAATCAGAAGTTCCAGCGCCGCGCCCATGAACGTCGCACCGGCTTCCGGTACCTGAATCTCGTTGATCTGTACCTCGGCCAGGGGTGTCAGCGGCAGATATTCACGCGCCGTGATGTCAAAAGTGATGATCGCCAGATAGACGCTTTCCAGCGCATAGGGATCCTGACGCAGTGCACTGAGCATCGCCTGTAGCCCGACGTTGACCGAATAAATCGGCTCGCCGCGCATTGAGCCGGAGGTGTCGAGCAAAATATAAACGGGGAGTCGGCGGATGCTCATGTCAGTGTTCCCGGAATGGCTGGGCGGACGGGTTCAGACGTACTGCTTGAGCCAGTCGACAAAGTTATCCGATTCTGACGGTGTGCCGATGGCCTTGAACGTCCAGCCGCCCGACTCGCGCACCAGTTCGGCAAACAATAGTGAGCGGCAGGTGTCGCCATAGGTGCTGCCGGAGAGATCAAACCGCGCCATTTCCCGTTCACGTGCATCTACGGCACGGATAAAGGCATTTTCTACCTTGCCGAAACTCTGGCCGTTTTTGATGCCCTGATAGATCTGCACCACGAACACCACCTTCGCGTATTGGGTTGGTAGCTCGTTGAGTTTGACCACGATCTGTTCATCATCGCCGTCGCCATCACCCGTGCGGTTGTCGCCAGTCAGCCACAGACAGCCTGAGCGATGATGCAGGTTATTGAAGAAGATCACGTCACTGTCGATCAGGGTCGCCTTGCCGTTCGGATCGCGTCCCAGATCATGCACCTTGCCATCGTCACCACAGAGAAAGGCGGCAACATCCAGATCATAATCCGGCGGCGTCTTGCCCAGGAGTCCGGCAAGCATCCCAGGCTTTTCGGAATTGATGTCCCAGCCCAGACCAATCGTGACTTGCGACAGGTCATGTTCACTCTTTTTCAGGCTGACGCCCTGACCTTTTTTCAGCGAAATCCCCATGACGATAACCTCAAAGTACCAGATTGACTTCAGGCGGCGGCGGTGGCAGATCGTCCAGCCCAGTGACGTCCTTGCGTCCTTGATCGACCTTCTGGCTGCCAGTGGAGACCGATGCCGATACCCATTTAAAGAATGCCTTGATGGTGTTCGAGTCTGCCGTGTCGAGCGCAACCACCACCTCGGTGATCTGCTTCAGGATCGCCGTATCCGCGCCCTGTCCGGCAGCGCAGGCGATGATCATGCCGGTACGTACCAGCTTGAGTCTGGCCAGTCCCTGACGCCAGTCATCGGTCGGCGAGCCATCGGTCATGATGAACACCAGCGGCTTCCAGTCACCCTTGGCATCTGCGGTGGTTCTGGCGACTTCAGTCTCGATGCGCTCGGCCAGCAGTCCCAGCGCCTCGCCAAAGGCGGTGGTGCCGGTCGCCACCAGATTGGGTGCCTGAAAACTTGCCAGCTCACTCAGCGGA
The DNA here is from genome assembly GCA_903897335.1 of uncultured Chromatium sp. GTDB lineage: Bacteria > Pseudomonadota > Gammaproteobacteria > Chromatiales > Chromatiaceae > Chromatium. The sequence continues at coordinate 2,732 of CAIUAY010000005.1, forward strand.
ATGATCTGGCGGGTGCTACTGTCAAAGGTGATGACGGATAAAAATGCTGTCTCCAGCGCGTAAGGATCTTGGCGCAGCGTCGAGACCAGAAGCTGGACGCCGTTTTTGACCGCCTCGATCGGCTCGCCACTCATCGAGCCTGACGTGTCGAGCAAAAGATAAACCGGAAGCCTGCGCATGATTGGATTCCTGAGAATGATGGATGGATTCAGGCGACTGTCACGCCAAACTGATGGCAGAGTGCCTCCAAACCATCCGCAAAACCCTGGCCGACGGCCTTGAACTTCCAGTCGCCATGATGCCGGTAGACCTCGCCAAAGATCATGGCGGTTTCGGTGCCGTAATCCTCAGAGAGATCGAAACGGGCGATTTCAGCATCCGGCCGTAGATTGCCCTGCGCATCGAGCAGATTCAGATTCACGACCCGCATGAAGGCATCGGACACCTGGCCAAAATTCTGGCGACGCGCTTCGGCCTCATAGATGGTGACGCAGACCACGATGCGCAAAATCTCATCGGGCACCTGTTCAAGGTTGATTTTCAGCGCCTCATCGTCGCCCGCGCCCGCACCGGTACGGTTATCGCCAGTATGCTCGACCGAACCGCACGGAGAAACCAGTTGATTATAAAAAACAAAATCTTCATCCCGCCGGACTTTGCCAGTCGCAGAAAGCAAAAAAGCACTGGCATCCAGATCGAAATCATCGCCATCGGTGGCGCGTGCCGCCCAGCCGAGACCGACCAGAATCTGCTTTAAGCCCGGATCGGTTTGCGAGAGCGAAAGATTCGCGCCTTTTTTCAGAGCAACCGCCATCAGCGACCTCCTGAATTCGGATTGAACGGACGGGCAACCGACCCGTCCGGCAACGATGACAGCCGATTACGCCTGAGACTCATCGTCTTTAGCGCCGGGAAAGAGCCACGATGCAATCACGCCAGCCAGCAGGGTTCCCAGCACGATCATCAGACTGGCCGTTGGCGAGATATGCAGCCCGGTGTCGCCGATGGCGTGATTCCAGGATTGCAGCACCATCTTGGCCGCGATAAAGAACAGCAGCGCAATGACCGCCTTTTCCAGGTGCACCAGATAGCGGGTCAGCGCCGCCAGCACGAAATAGAGGCTCCGCAAACCCAGAATGGCAAAGATCATCGCGGCATAGACCAAAAGCGGCTCCTGAGTCACCGAAATCACGGCGGGCACCGAGTCAAATGAAAAGGCCAGGTCAGAGGTTTCAATGGCCGCCAGACACAGAAATGCCGGTGTCGCATAGAGCGCGCCGGTGCGCGTGATCTTTTGCATGGCCTCGCTGTCGGTAAACAGTTCCTGATGCTTCACGAAGAAGCGGTCAAAATGCAGTTTGGTATAGATCGGCATCAGCTTTCCGGTCAGGCGCACGCTCCAGTGATCGGAATAATCCTCGATCTCCTCGCCATCGCCACGGCTCTTAAGCATCTGCACCGCGCTCCAGGCCACCAGTGCCGCAAATAGAAAGCCGACCCAGGGACTCGCCATGAACAGACTGGCACCGACCAGCACGAAAATTGCCCGGAACACCAGCGCACCGATGATACCCCAGTAAAGAATGCGGTGCTGGAGGACTGACTTGATCCCGAACGAGGCAAAGATCGCCATGAATACCATCAGGTTATCGACCGATAAACTCTTTTCGAGAAAATAACCGGCCAGATAGAGATCCGCCCATTCCTTGCTGAAGCGTCCCCACAGATAGCCGTAAAAACTCAGCGCCAGCATGACCCAGAACACCGACCATTTAGCCGCGTCGGCGACCGTGATTTCGGTGGAATGTTTGTGTGCGAAAAGGTCGAGATAAATCGAGATCCCAACCACCAGCAGAAAAATGATGATGGTCTCAAGTGGAAATCCGAAATGCGCCATATGCGGCTCCTGATTGATACGTGAACAGGCGAAAAAAACTGTCTGAAAATTCAGGCGCAGAGTGTCTCAGCAAAGCCGTCCAGTCGCAATCCGGCTCAACCAGACAGTACCTATCCAGGAGCCGAAACGGTGAAGTCAGTGTTGTCGTGATGACTCACGTCCGGCCTCTGCAGACCACAATCGCAAACTGATCAGCGTACCGATGAACAGCAGCAGCCCGCCACCGATCCACAGCGAGGACGCCAGCGGATCGCGCTCGAAGATCGCGGACTGATAGAAGATGGTCGCGGTCAGGAAGGCAATGCCAGTCGTCCAGGCACCGACAAAGACCGCCCAGGTCAACCCCGCCTCGCGCACAATGGCGCCGATGGTCGCCACGCATGGAAAATACAGCAGTACGAACAGCAGATAGGCAAATGCACCCGCCTGACCATCGAAACGCGCCGCCATCGCCGAGAACGTGCCGGCCTGCACGCCCTGTTTTGCTGCAACGGCCTCGCTGTCGCTGAGATCACCGACAGCAAGCCCCAGCGGATCGAGCAGACGCGCACCAAGTGCTGACAGATTCGTGCCGACCGATGCCCCGGCTTGGCGCAGATCGCGCCACAGATCAAAAGGTTTCGGCTCCAGCAGTGGCGATGACTCAGCGGCCAGCCGCCCATAGAGCGAATCCAGCGTTCCGACGATGACCTCCTTGGCCAGTACGCCGGAGATCACGCCAAGCACCGCCGGCCAGTTGTCCTCACGGACGCCCATTGGCGCGAACAGCGGTGTCGCGGCACGGCTGGCAGCGGCGAGAATCGATCCGTCGCTGTCATGGTTGCCGAGATGGCCGTCACTGCCAACCGTCGCCAGCACATTCAGCACCAGCACCATCAGGATGATCACCTTGCCCGCCTCGCGCAGAAATAGCTTGACCCGATCCCAGGTGCGCAGCAGCACGCCCTTGACGGTTGGCAGATGATAGGGCGGCAGTTCCATCAGCAACCCTGAGCTGACGCCTTGTAACAGGGTATGTTTCATCGCCAGACCCGAGAGCAGCGCCACGCTGATTCCAGTCAGGTACAGGACAAACACCAGATTTTGACCCGATTGCGGAAAAAAGGCCGCTGCAAACAGCGCATAGACCGGCAGCCGCGCACCACATGACATGAATGGATTCATCAGGATGGTCAGCTTGCGCTCGCGTTCGCTTTCGAGCGTGCGGGTGGCCATCACTGCCGGAACATTGCAGCCAAAGCCGACGATCAGCGGCACGAACGCCTTGCCCGGTAGACCGATCGAGCGCATGAAGCGATCCATGACAAACGCGGCGCGCGCCATGTAGCCGCTGTCTTCAAGAATCGACAGGACGATATAAAGACTGGCGATGATCGGAATGAAGGTGCCGACCACCTGCAACCCGCCACCGATGCCATCGGCCAGCACCAGCGTCACCCAGTCCGGCGCGCCCAGATTGGCTAGCAGTGCCCCCAGACCATCAACGAACAACGCCCGACCGGCGAGATCAAAGACATCGATGAAAGCGCCGCCGATGTTCATGGTGAACATGAACATCAGATAGATCATCAAGAGAAATAGCGGAATGCCGAAGACGCGGCTCAATACCACCTGATCGATGCGATCCGAGAGCGTGCGTTCGAGCTGGCCGCTCTGGCGCGCCACGCGCTGAAACATCGCGTGGGCATGACCGAAACGGGTATCGGCGATATGCAGATCCGCATCCTCGCCGGTGCGTTCGGCGATCTGGCGTCGTCCCAGAATCGCCTGTGCCAGTGCCTCGGGCGTCACCGCGTGCTCAGCAACCGGATCGGACTCCAGCAGTTTCAGCGCCAGCCAGCGCGCATTGGCGCGTTCGGGAACCTCCGGCAACAGCGGCAGCAGCTCGGCAATCGCCGCCTCGACACAGTCGCCGTGCGCCAGCGCCAGCCCCGCCGGTTCACGTCCCTCGGCGACTGCCAGCAGCCGCGCCTGGAGTTCGGTCAGTCCCTCTTTGGTCACGGCCACCACCGGCACCACCGGACAGCCGAGCGCGGCAGACAGTTGCGCGGTATCGATCTGGATGCCGCGTTTACGCGCCACGTCCATCATGTTGAGCGCCACCACCAGCGGCACGCCCATCTCCAGCAGTTGTACGCTGAGATAGAGATTGCGCTCCAGATTACCGGCATCCAGCACGTTGACGATCAGATCGGCCTCGCGGCTCAGAAGATAATCACGGGTGACGACCTCGTCGAGCGAACTGGCATCGAGCGAATAGATCCCCGGCAGATCGATGACCCGTATCCGCCGACCGTCGAGTTCGAGCGTGCCTTCCTTGCGCTCGACGGTCACGCCTGGCCAGTTGCCGGTGGTCTGGCGGATACCGGTGAGCGCATTGAAGAGCGCCGACTTGCCGCAGTTTGGATTGCCGCCCAGCGCCACGGTCAGCGGGCGCGGCGTGGATGTTGGCGATTCGGGACGTTTGGCAGACAAGATCATGATGCAGTCACCACCTCCGCTGTCGTTGCTGGCAACGTCTGCTCAGTCACGTCATCGTCAACTGGCGTCTGACCCGCCACCACCCAGAGCTTGTCGGCAATCCCGGTGCCGACGGCAATCCGTGCCTCGCCACTGGCCAGCACCAGCCCCTGACCGCGCCGCTGCACGATACTGAGCGCACTGCCCTGGCGTAGTCCCAGCGCCAGCAGCCGCCGGGTCAGATTGCGACCACTGCGAATCTCGACCAGAATCGCCGGGGTGTCATGAGGAAGATCAGAAAGACGGGTTAGTTCAGCAGTCTGGGGCATGATTCGTTACGCGAAACGCAGGGTGATCAGGTGTCATGAAGTAAAGATTGTGAGCATAACCTGAACCTCAAGAGGTCGGGCATCAGAGAACCAGTTTTGATGGAAAATTTCCCGTTCGCCCTGAGTGTGTCGAAGGGTGAACGGGACATCCCGACAGAACTCAACACGAATGATTTAACGAGACAGGTTGTTCTGTTCTCCTGGCAGGGGAGGACAGAACGGTTCGTCCAGACCTGATGCTACACAGACAGAAAAACCGCCTTCGGTTTCCCGAAAGCGGTTTAGTGAGGCTCAGGTCTTTCGATGTGTTGCGATCAACACATCAGGCGACGATGAAATCGCCTGCGCCGATCTCACCGGCAAAACCGACCAACCGGATGCCGACAAAATCTGGCGTTGCGTCCACGACGCCATCCAGGTCGACCCGCACGATGGTATCGGCATAGACAGACCTTGTCGTCACCGTGCTGTTCTGATTGAAGTCAAGTCCGTGCAGAATATCTGTGCTGCCATTTATGAATTCAGTCAAATCAATTGGATCGCCAGCCTGATAGCCATTTAACGTCATCAGAACCGGCGGCGTGGTCGTGGTGGTGCCGTTCTCATTGGTGACGGTGCCAACGTGATAAAGCCAGTTGGCATCAAAGTTCTCAACGATATTCGTGCCATTAGTACCATCACTTTGGTCTTCAGTCTTAACATAGCCCGTAATATTCCCGGCGGCATCCCGCAACGTCTCCTGGCCGATACGTTCCGATGTTGTATCCGTCAGATTCCCTTCGGCATCATAGGCATTGGTTGTGGTGATGCTGTTACGACTACCGTCGCTATATTGAAATTCAGTGGACTCACTGAGCCGATTGCCGTCAGCATCATAGGTAGTGGTGATGCTGCCGCTGCTGCCTTCAATGTTTTGCCATTAGAGTTGTTTTAACCATAAAAAACAGTTAGTTAGCCAAATAAAAATTCCATAAGCCCGCGCAAACGCCAAAAATTTCATTATACAAATCAATGTCATGAATACGAAGCCGATCTGA
>CAIUAY010000006.1 GCA_903897335.1 uncultured Chromatium sp.
GGATAGTCATAGATGTCTACGACCTATTAAATAATTTCATGTCCAAAGCCTTTAATTTTATAATTCGGAACGAAAAAAACATTATCATGCTCAGGCAAGTTTGAAATGTCTATCTGCTTTAGTCGAGATATTTTAGCTTTAGACTTCTCCAGAACATAGCCAACATATCCTGCAGATTGCATCAAAAGGAACATTTCTTCATGAGTACCTCCATGTAATGGATGGGTACAGCTAAATTCGATGCATACAACCGGTTGCGGATATTTTTTTAACGTTTCTATTCCTCCCTTGAGAACTTCTAACTCCCAGCCCTCAACATCAATTTTTATCATATTGACAGGCTGCCCTGAAGTCTTTGATAAAGCATTATCTAAAGTATCAACCCTTATTTCCGTGCCTATATTGTTTGCATTTTCCCATGCGATAGATGCGCTTCCACGATTAACTTCTGGATGCCTATGTATATTCATAGTTGCTGGCGTCGAACCTAACGCATAATCATGAACATAAATATTTTTAATATTGTTTATCATGATACTTTGAGATAGAAGATTCCGTATTTCTAACAGAGGCTCGAAAGAGTCTACTCTGCCCGTAGGTCCTACTTCAATTGCTGCTAAAATTGTCATCAAACCGACGTTTGCCCCGACATCAACGAAGCGATCACCTGCTTTTAATACGGACTTAATTACAGCTAATGTGCCACACTCGTAACTGCCGGTTTGAAAAATGCTTTTTTCAACTCCATTATCTTTAAAAGGATCTAAGATCATTTTGAATCCATGCGCAGTAGTGCAGACTATAAGTCCATTCGATAGGTTATTATAGCTTTGACTTTCAAGCCAATTGCGAGCTCGCCATGCACCGGGCAACTCGTTTCTTTCAAGAAACGAAACGATGGAAAAAATTATGTCACGAATCAGAATTCGACGGATATTCATTATATGCCTGTTTTTGCTGAATTTTTTTAAAGCGGTTTCTTTATAGAGCTTGTTTGATAAACCAGAATAACCGCAATTGCTTGGTAAAAATAGGGTCAGCCGACAGCGGATGCTTCAGTAAAATTAAACTGCCAATCCAGATGCTGCCGCATAAAATAGCTGCGATTATCAAATAAGGCAGCGCAACAACTGAATTACTCCTTGGCGCCATCAAATAGATCAATACGGGAAATATAGAGCAAAGCACTGTTAAAGCGGTACTCTTCACTAATACAGGAATTAGCATTCTAAAATTATTTTTTTGAACTTGAGATTTTACTTCGTAGTGATATAAGCAAGACACAATAACAAGGGCAACATATATGATTGGGAATACTGTTATTGATTGGAAATACCATACACACGAAACAGTAGCAACAGCCCGTATGGGCTGAAGAACTAAGTCAATCCTAATTGCCTCATTAATATGCCCCTTCGCCATAATTAGAGGAATGATAAGACTAAAGGTTGCACCAATCGCGCCGCCGAGACAGAACCAAGGAACCAATGGAGCTGCCGTATCCCATTGTGAACCAAAAAGTAGCCTTAATAATTCGAGGGCGAACAAACTGGCAAACGCATAGAAAGGCCACGCAATTGCTGTAACCGACGCAACGGCAGTAATGTATTGGCTTTCAAGATCGTTCCCCTGACGGTGAGAGACAGCAAACGAGGGATAGGCAACATTGCGAATTGCACCCATGACATCGCGATGGAACAGATTCATTAACCCTTGAGCACGGCTAATCATCGCTACTGGTGCAAAGCCTAGAATCTTGCCAATCGCTAAATCGTTAATATCCATCGCAATCGTGGTCACAATTCCTGCAAGTGTATTCTGACCGCCGAAATTTGAGATAACACGCCATTCAGAAAAGTTAGGCAATAATAACTGACGGTTGGTTCTTGCAAGCCAAGCTGTAATACCAGTTGCGATATTCGTAGCGACTGCTCCAATCGCCATACTGTTCGAACCGAATCCGGAGTAAGCAAAACTGATGGTCACTAAAAAGCCGAAGATTGCCGCAATCAAATTGACCCACAATAACCGCTTGAAAGCCATATCGCGTCGTAATAGCGCGAGCGAGATCGTGCAAAACGGCAGGGTAAGAAAGTTCAAACTACTGATTTGCAGCGTTCGCAGCATCTGATCTTCGCCATAAAAACCCGCAGCAAACGGGGCAGCGAAGTAGACCATCACGAACAAACTACCGCCGAGCAGCAGCGAAATTCCAAATGCGGTGCGGATATGCGCTTCGGTGAGGTTTTTTTCTTGGATTAGGAAGTTGCCAATGCCAAAATCCCGCAGCACTTGGGCGATGCCGATCACGGCGAGGCTAACGGAATAAATACCGATTTCTTCTGGCGTCAGTAGGCGAGCCAGCAGAATATTCGACAGCAGAGAAATCGCAATGAGCAGGTAACGCTCAATGAATGAGAATGCTAAGGCGCGTCGAACGCTGGTCATGGTTGTGGCCAATATTCCCGATTCAGTAACTCATCAGTTTTAAACGGACAAGCGACAGGGAAAGCAGATTCTGCAAGACCGGTTTCACAACTCGCAAGCTCAACGGCATCTGTATAAGCGTCTCGTATTTCTAATTCCAGAAAACGCCGCAAACTTGGCGAATTTTTGAGCAGCTTTTGCAAATCTTTGCGCTGTACCCGAATCGTTCCCGCCCAACTTGTCGAACGCTGATCCGATTGATACTGCCATTTTAATAAATGACCGATCAAAATGCGCAGCCGCCGATATAACTCTCGGCGTTCATTTCCCATTTCGGCTTCCAGTTCTTCAGCGAGAAATTCAATATCTAATGCGCTTAATTGAGCCGTTTTCAGGAACGCAGTTTGCTGCTCCAACCAAGCAAAACGGTCAATATCGTGAAGCGTGATGGGCATCAAGTCACCTCAGCAACCAAGATTCTGTAAGACTATCCGCCATTATCCAAAGGCACATCCCAGTGCTGTCTGTGGGATTGCCTCTGTTGGCAACCCAATTTTATAGCCGAATGGTGTCAATATTGCATCCCTCACTCCTAATCAAACCGCCTTGCTTCGTCATTCAGATGCACCGGGAAACCAACACTCAGAAAGGATGTCTTGACTATCCCAGGGGCAGGTATCAAGGAAATTGGCCAGGCCGGTTTCCTGTGCGGCCTGGGCGATGGCATCATCCCAAACGGCATTCCACCAATCCGGATCCTTCAAATCGGCGGTCAAGCTCGGGGTTTTACGCAAGCGCCGTGCAATGCCACGGCGTTGATTGCGGATCGTAATTTGCCAGCTTGCGCCTCGACGTTCGGGTTGAAATTGCCATTTGAGTAGATGTGCCAGTAACAACGCCATCCGATTGGCAAGTTCGCGCTGTTCGCTTTTACCCACGTCCTCGATTTCCCCAGCGATGTGTTCAATGTCCAATTGGTTAAAACAACCGGTGCGCAGGAGGTGCGCCTGCTCGTTGGCCCAGGCAACAATATCTTGTTCGTAGGTTTGGCTCATGCGGTGTCGTCTTTAAGCATTTGGCATCCGTCTTGGAAGCACCCGTTTGCTCCAGACCGTCAAGGAACGGCGCAGACTCGCGCCTGTTCAGGTGCGTCAACCCAAGTCCAGGCACCTAACGAGCCTTCTGTCAGCGACGTTGCTGATAGATCAAGCACTCATTGTCGTCCAGGTGGGCGTTGATGTCGATGACATCGAGATGTTTGTCGAAGGACGGGAGGAAAATCCGGAGCCTCGGCGCGTGAGGCTGCTCGTGGCTCGACGCTTCGACGAGTTCAGGACTCACCAGAATGGCTTCAGGGATGCCGCGAAGGGTCTCATGCGAGCCGCTAGACAGCCAGATCGTTGGGATGACACGAGCCGGAAATTGCCTGGTTTCGTCACGCCTGTTGTAGCTCGTCCAGCCAGGCCGCGCCATCGGAACTGGTGAGCAGTCGGTCGCCGAATTCTTCCAGTTGCAGTGGGTCGCGAATTGCTGCCAGAAAAGGCTCGGCCTGAGTCGCGGTCACGGTTCCAAAGCGACGACGCGCCAGGCGAATCAACAGGTGACGTGTTGCCTGTAGACCTTGCTCCAAACCTTGCGCTCGTCCTTGTTCCAGCCCTTGTTCCAGCCCTTGTTCCAGCCCTTGCTCCAGCCCTTGTTCCAATCCCTCGCGTTTCCATTGGTCAGTCCAGCTTTCAACGTGTTCGGCGAGCATATGATGCACCTCGAATAAGTCGCTCATCGGCTCGAAGGCGATGCCGGGGAGCCGTTTAGGGAGAAACACCCGACCAAACCAGACAGCAAAGGCTCGCCGCAGGCCGATTTGCTCGGGAGCCTTGAGCCAGTCAAGCAGGGTGTGAAGGATCGCCATGACTTCCACCGGTTGGCGACTGGCTTCAAGCCGGAACAGCGCGGCGCTGAGATTGCGCTGCGGCAGCGATCCTTGGGCGACGATGCGCTGTTCGTCGATCAGGAGATAGCCTTGACGCGGACGATACCGCGCAAGCACGGACGGTGCTGGTTCGATCAGGTCGTCGATCTCCTGCGCTGCATTCCAGGGTGTGTGTCCATTGTAGAGGACAAGGGGAAGTGCCGGGGGCAGCCATCCGGCCTTGCTCAACTGCTCGGTGCGGATGAGGTCTTGGTACAGAAGCCCGAGATAGGTTTGGATGCGCACTGCCATCCAGGGATCAATGGTGGACTGAAATTCGAGCAGGAGGTAGACGTACAACCAATCCTGACCCCAGCGTACCCGCCAGACGATGTCGTCAGCGCGGTCACGCAGATCATCGCTGACATAACTGCCGCTGCATTTTTCCAGGGTCGCCAAGTCTAGTTCATTCACCCAGTCACCGGGGACGAATCCTTGCAGGAGGTCGCGCACCATCGGGATGTGCGAATACAGCAGTTTGTAGCCGCTGTCGTGGGTGGGGCTGCGATTTGCCATGGTGGATGTCGCCTGATCGACGGGACTACTGTGCCTGTGCTTCTGCAAAAACATCCTCCAGGCACTGCGCGGTCAGCACTCGCGCCGACCAACTTAACAACGTATCGGCATCGGCATTTTGCACGCGCTGGCGCACAGCGTCATCCGGTACGCCAAATTTGAGGGTCAACAGGTTCAGGAGAATCGCGGTACCCGCCTCCAGTCGTCCTTCCTGACGTCCCTCCAGTCGGCCTTTTGCTTCAAATCGTTCGGCAAATTGGCTCATGATCGTCGTCTCCGGGACATGGCGCTGTTGATAGATACGGCGTTCATCATCGTCCAAATGGGCGTAGATGTCGATGAAGTCAAGATATTTGATCTGGCGTTCGGGATCGGGTTCCAGCTCCAGCAGCCCGCGCACCGCTTGGGCATAGACGTCGATCTTATCTTCTGGAGCATACGCCATGTTGGGCAGGTTCAGGCGGGCGACCAGGTTGGGACTGTTGAAGTAGGCGTGGGCAGGCGTCTGAAACAGCGGGCAGGCGAGATAGTGAAATTGCAGGTAATATATTTTTTACTATAAAAAACAGCTATATAACGTGAGTTCTGGATCAGGGCGGCAGCTCTGGGGAGCGAAACCCGCTATATAGAATCAGCCCCATCGCTTCAAACGCAGCCCCAGCTTCCGTGCAACGTGAGATGTCGTTTCGCTGGTGCGTCCGCCAGAGCGCGTAGACCGCTGCAGGTTGAGTTGTCAAAAGAATGCGTTAACGTTTTATTGAAAAAAGCATAAACCAGCCCAATTGATCCCCGCAAATGCTTTTGCGCTGATCCTCACCACCTATCAGTTCTCTCAAAGTGTCGAAATCGGACGATCCGAGGCAAAGTACGGCAACGACGAATCAGTCGCTTAGAAACGCCCCAAGGTCTTCCAAAGACGGCGGTTTCAAAACTGATAGGTGGCAAGGCGCTGATCTGCACTTGAAAGTGCGGGGTTATCGCTGATGACAGTGCCTTGTCGCCATCACTCGCTCACGCAACCCGCCCCGCCGTCCCTAGATTAGAAAGCACCTTGGCCGCACCTTGACACCGCCTATCCAGCACAACTCCTGCCATTACATCACTCTCGGAATTCTGCGACGGGCAAACTGATCGGTGATCGCGGCGACATCTCTCAATGTCTCTTCGATAAATGTTGGAAGAACGGTTTGCATTGGTAGCAGGCAAGGTGATAGGCGCGTCCGGCACATGAATCCTACAACGCAAAAAGGAGCCTTGCGGCTCCTGCTCAATGACGTCAGCCGTGGGCGACCGGTGTTACTCCCCCAGTTCGATTGCCTTCATGCTCAGGCGAATCCGGCCTTGTTTATCAACTTCTAGCACTTTGACCCGCACCTGATCGCCTTCCTTGAGCTTGTCGCTGACCGACTGGACGCGCTCCTCGCAGATTTGCGAGATATGCACCAGACCGTCGCGCCCCGGCAGGATGGTGACAAAGGCACCGAAGTCCATCAGACGCGCAACCTTACCCTCGTAGATCTTGCCGACCTCCACATCAGCCGTGATCAAGCGGATGCGCTTCTTGGCCTCTTCGCCAGCGGACTTTTCGACCGAGAAAATCTTGACGACACCGTCGTCATTGATGTCGATGGTCGCACCGGTCTCTTCGGTGATCGAGCGGATGACTGAACCACCCTTGCCGATGACATCGCGGATCTTTTCAGGATGGATCTTGAACTCGATGATGCGCGGGGCGTGTTCGGACATCTCGGAGCGATGTGCGGTGATGACTTTGGCCATTTCACCGAGGATATGCAAACGCCCCGCTTTGGCCTGCGCCAGCGCGGTTTCCATGATTTCCTGGGTAATGCCCTCAATCTTGATGTCCATCTGGAGGGCATTGATACCGGCGGTGGTGCCCGCGACCTTGAAATCCATGTCGCCAAGATGATCCTCGTCACCCATGATGTCGGTTAGCACGGCAAAGCGATCGCCTTCCTTGATCAGACCCATGGCGACACCCGCGACTGGTGCCTTGATCGGAACGCCTGCATCCATCAGCGCCAGACTGGTGCCGCAGACGCTGGCCATCGAGCTGGAACCGTTGGACTCGGTGATTTCAGAAACCACGCGCACCGAATAGGGGAATTCTTCGATGCCTGGCATGACCGCCAGAATCCCGCGTTTGGCCAGACGTCCGTGACCAATCTCGCGCCGCTTGGGACTACCGACGCGACCGGTTTCGCCGACACAGAAGGGCGGAAAGTTGTAATGCAGCATGAAATGTTCGCGCCGCTCGCCGTCGAGTGCGTCGATGATCTGCGAATCGCGTTCGGTGCCCAGCGTGGTGATGACCATCGCCTGGGTTTCGCCACGGGTGAACAGGGCTGAACCATGGGTACGTGGCAGGACGCCGGTGCGGATGGTGATCGGACGCACGGTCTGGGTATCGCGTCCATCAATGCGCGGATTGCCAGCAAGGATCGAACCGCGCACCGTCTCGCTTTCAAGCTGTTCGATGGCCGCCCTCACCTGCAATTCACTCCACCGGCTGTCAGCGCCGCAAAGCTGCTCAACGGCAGTGACTCGTGCGGCATCGAGTGCCGCATGACGCGCCTGCTTTTCGCGGATTTGATAGGCTGTTTCGATGTGGGCAGCGCAAGCGCTGGCGACGGCATCGGTCAGCGCCTGATCTGGCGCGGGTGGCGTCCAGGGCAGCATCGGCTTGTTCACTTCGGCAGCCAGTTCACGGATTGCCTGGATGACGATCTGCATCTTCTGGTGTCCGAACAGGACTGCGCCGAGCATGATCTCTTCGGACAGACCGCGTGCCTCGGATTCAACCATCAACACGGCCTGATCGGTGCCGGCGACGATCAGATCCAGATCAGAATCCGGCCCAAGCCCGATCACAGCGGGATTCAGGATGTATTCGCCATTTTTATAGCCAACCCGCGCCGCGCCAATCGGGCCATTGAATGGCAGGCCAGCGATGGACAGCGCGGCAGATGCACCAATCAGTGCTGGAACCTCTGGATTGACGGCCGGATTCAGCGACTTGACGGTGGCGATGATCTGGACTTCTTTCGAAAAACCGGCGGCAAACAGTGGTCGCACCGGGCGGTCGATCAATCTGGCAGTGAGGATCTCGCCCTCGCTGGGGCGCCCTTCGCGGCGGAAGAAGCCGCCTGGGATGCGACCGGCTGCATAAGTTTTTTCCTGATAATCAACCGTTAGCGGCAGAAAATCACGCTCAACGCCAGCGCGTTTATCGACAACGACCGTCACCAGCACGACCGTGTCGTCCATATTGACCATGACGGCACCATCGGCCTGACGTGCGATCTCGCCAGTCTCCAGCCTGACGGTCTGGTTTCCGAACTGGAACTGTTTCACGATTGGGGTGGGTATCACGAAGCTTTCCTCGGGGGGCAAGGGACAAGATGAACGGGGCAAGGAAAACACCTCTCCCCGGCGGGGAGAGGGTTGGAGTGAGAGGGGAGAACCTTGTTCCTTGACTCTCGCCCTTGACGCGATTAGCGGCGCAAGCCCAGACGCGCAATGAGGTCGCGGTAGCGGTCGATGTCTTTGCGCTTCAGATAGTCGAGCAGTTTCCGGCGGGCATTGACCATGTGCACCAGGCCACGGCGGGAATGGTGATCGTGTTTATGCTCTTTGAAATGTCCGGTGAGCTGTTGAATGCGAGCGGTCAGTAATGCGACCTGCACTTCGGGTGAGCCGGTATCCCGTTCAGCGCGTGCATACTCGTCAACAACTTTCTTTTTATCTGCGGCTGTCATGGTCATTGGTGGTCTCCTGAATCAATAAGGGAGGAAAAAAGGCTCAGATTCAACGGCAAGAACCGTCAAACCGATCACCCCGACAATGACTTCAGGGGAATCGAGCCGGTTAGGGATTACGCTTGCGACGTGGTTATTCAATCTTTTTGAAGACACTTAAATCAGCCGCTTCGGCTGCACTTTGCCATCGTCGAGAATGGTGCCAACGCCGACAAATCGGGACGAGGGGTCGTAGAGACGCACCAGACCCTCGGTCGGCGCCTGGGGAATCAGCACGGCCTGTCCTTGACCCAGATAAAAGGCCGCATCGGCTGACAGCTTCACCGCTGGCCAGTGTCCCAGTGCGCTGTCGAGCGGGAGCAACAGCGCATCCAGACGCTCGGGCGTCGCGTCATCCGCCATCGCGGCGATCTGATCGAGCGGGATAAACGGCGCGTCAGGTTCGGCATAGGGGCCAACGCCAGTGCGCCGAAGCTGGCTGACATGCCCGCCACAACCGAGCTCACGTCCGATGTCTTCAGCCAGAGTCCGCACATAGGTACCCTTGGAACAATGAACATCCAGCTCGATTTCAGGAAGATCAAGATGCAACAGATCGAAACTGAAGATCTCGATCCGGCGGGTCTGGCGTTCTACTTCAACGCCTTGACGCGCCAGCTTGTAGAGCCGCTGTCCCTGATGCTTGACCGCCGAATACATCGGCGGCAACTGGTCGATGCCGCCAATGAAGCCACGCAGCACGTCGCGTACCCGGCTCTCATCAATCCCGGCCACTGGCCGCGTCTCAACCACCTCACCTTCGGCATCAGCCGTGGTAGTGGTCACGCCCAGACGCACCCGAACGCGATAGCGTTTGTCCGCATCCAGCAGAAAGGCAGAAAATTTGGTGGCATCGCCAAAACAGCAGGGCAGAAGACCGGTCGCCAGCGGGTCAAGGCTGCCGGTGTGACCAGCTTTCGCGGCTCGGTAAAGATGCTTGACACGTTGCAAAGCGGCGTTGGACGTGAGTTCAAGCGGCTTGTCCAACAAGAGGATTCCGGTGACATTCCGTCCCGAATGACGACGCCCCATCGGTTTAATGCTCCTGGTCTGTCGTGTGCTGGGTGGTGACTGGTGGCGCGTCATCGGACTGCGTTGTCGCAACCACACTGTCAATCAGCGAGGACAGACGTTCACCATAGCCAATCGATGTATCGAAAACGAAATGCAATTGAGGAATCGTACGCAGACGTATCTCATGGGAAATGGCGTGGCGCAGAAAACCGGCAAGCCGACCGTTAAGCAGACGCTCCTGGGTCGGTGCGTCCTCGTCGGTCGGAAAACAGGTGAAGAAAACCTTGGCATGTGCCAGATCCCGCGTCACCCGCACCTCATGCACCGTGATGTTGCCAAGTCGGGGATCCCGAACCTGGTCGCGCACCGCCACAGCCAGCACCCGTTTCAGTTCAGCACCGATGCGCTCGGTGCGATCAAATTCACGGGTGTTCACAGCACACGCGCCCGCTCGGTGCGTTCGAAGACCTCAATCTGGTCGCCAGGTTGCACGTCGTTATAGTTCTTGACACCGATGCCACACTCGATCCCGGCCTTGACCTCGCTCACATCGTCCTTAAAGCGACGCAGTGATTCCAGCGCACCTTCATAAACCACCACGTTGTCGCGCAGGACACGGATCGGACTGTTGCGACGGATCGAACCTTCAGTGACGAGACAGCCCGCAATCGCGCCAAATTTGGAAGAGCGGAACACGTCGCGTACCTGAGCTAGGCCAATGATCTCCTCGGTGACAATTGGACTGAGCAGACCCGAAATAGCCTTTTTCACATCATCAATGAGTTCATAGATGATGCTGTAATAACGCAGGTCGAGTCCCTTCTCATCCACCACGCGACGTGCGGCGGCGTCAGCGCGAACATTGAAGCCAAGCAGGATGGCGCTGGATGTCACCGCGAGATGGGCATCGGATTCGGTGATTCCGCCGACGCCGGAGGCGACCAGAGACACTTTGACCTCATCGTTGGCAAGTTTCAGCAGACTGTCTTTAAGTGCTTCAAGACTACCCTGCACGTCGGCCTTGATAATGAGATTAACGCTCTTCTGTTCGCCATCCTTAAGGTGTGAAAAAAGCTGGTCGAGACTCACGCCGCCCTGCTCGTCGAAACGACGCTGGCGCGACCGTGCAAACCGGAATTCCGCGACCTCGCGGGCGCGTCGCTCGTCGCTCACGGTCATAACATCGTCGCCGGCGTTGGGCGTTCCTGAAAGTCCGAGCACCTGTACCGGGATGGATGGGCCGGCGGAGTCAACTGGCGCACCGGCCTCGTTGAACATGGCCCGAACCCGACCGTATTCGCCGCCACTGACAATGATGTCGCCACGACGCAGAGTGCCGGTCTGAACCAGCACGGTCGCCACTGGGCCGCGTCCCTTGTCGAGACTGGATTCAACGATTGCGCCACGCGCAGGACCGTCAATTGGCGCTCTGAGTTCGAGCACCTCGGACTGGAGCAGAATCGCGTCGAGCAGATCATCAATTCCCAGCCCGGTCTTGGCGGACACGCGCACCAGCATGGTGTCGCCGCCCCATTCCTCGACCAGCACCTCGTGCTGGCTCAGCTCCTGCATGACCTTGTCCGGGTTAGCGTCCGGCTTGTCCATTTTGTTGAGCGCCACGATCAGCGGTGCCTTGGCAGCGCGGGCGTGCTGGATCGCCTCGATCGTTTGCGGCATCACGCCATCGTCAGCCGCCACGACCAGGATCACGATATCCGTGACCTTGGCGCCACGCGCCCGCATCGCCGAAAACGCGGCATGGCCGGGCGTGTCGAGGAAAGAGACCGTGCCTTTCTCGGTTTCAACATGATAAGCGCCGATATGCTGGGTGATGCCGCCGGCCTCGCCAAACGCCACGCGGGTGCGGCGGATGTAATCGAGCAAAGAGGTTTTACCGTGGTCAACGTGACCCATGATCGTGACTACCGGTGGACGCGGCAGTGATTCGGCCTGTTCTTCCTGCTCCTGGACTTCATCCAGCAGGGTGCCTTCGGCATCGCGGTTATCAGCGATCACCGGCTTATGACCCAGTTCTTCGACAACGATGGACGCGGTATCGCGGTCAAGTACCTGGTTGATGGTGACCATCATGCCCTGCTTGAACAGTTCCTTGATGACGACCGAAACCTTGACTGACATCCGGCTCGCCAGTTCGCTCACCGAGATGAGCTCAGGTATCTCGACTTCGTGAACCACTGGAGCCGTGGGTTTCTGAAAAACATGCTTATCCTGAAGCTCAGGCTTGGGCTTCTTACGGCGGCGCAAACCGCGATGGCTTCCAGCGCCAATCTCAACTTCTTCATAATCGGTTCTTGGGAGCACCACGCTCAGATCACGCGCCCGCGTGGCATCCTTGCGAACCGTTTTCTTGACGCCACGGTCTTTTTCTTCAATTTCAGGCGTCTTTTTGACGCCCTTCTTCGGTTTGGCGGCTTCTACGCGACGCGGCGGGGCACTACGGGCGGTAGGCGGGCGCGCCTTGGCCGGTGACTCCACTGGTGTTTCCCTGATATCCGGCTCTTCCGACACGTCGCGGGGCAGCAGCGCTTCGGCTTCTGCCGCAGCTAGCGCCATGCGTTCGGCTTCGATTCGTGCAAGTTCTTCCGCTTGTCGCCGTGCCTCTTCAGCAATACGCCGCGCGTCCTCGGCTTCGCGACGACGCAGCGCATCCTCGCGTGAGCGTTGCTCCTGATCTTCCTGGTCGGCTAACCGGCGAGCTTCCTGCTCGGCGCGCAGAGCCTGAAGCTCGGTGCGCCGCCGTGCCTCATCGTAGACCGGCACGCTGGGAGCGCGTTCTTTTGCAGGGCGCTGACGGTCAGCAGGCTGGCGGCGTGGTGGTGGCGTAGGCGGCGTGGCGGCTGGAGATGGCGCAGTGGGTGTTTCATCAGCACGTTTGACATAGGTGCGCTTACGGCGCACTTCCACGCTTACGGTCTTGCCACGCGATGGCGGTGGTGGCCGGACGCCAGCGGTACTGCGTGGCGCGGCGGTTGGCTGACGCAGTTCGCTGACCGACTTGCGCTTCAGCGTAACCTGACCCGGCGCAGCATCACCATCGCTTTCTTCCTTGCCGTGACTGCGACGAAGATAGCCCAGGAGCTTCATTTTCTCCTGTTCAGTCAAGGTGGAATCAGCGTCACTTGCGCTGATGCCCGCCTCATTTAATTGGGTTAGGAGTCGCTCGACCGGAATACCGATCGTCGAGGCGAGTTGCTTGACCGTGACTTCACTCATGGACTGATCTTTAAACCTCTATTCCTCTAGGGCATCCACAAACCAGGGTTCGCGTGCCTTCATGATCAAGCGCCCCGCCCGAATTTCGTCCATACCCTCAATCGCCATGAGTTCGTCGACAGACTGCTCGGCAAGATCATCCAGGGTCACGATACCCAAAGCGGTCAACGCATCGGCAAGTGTCTCGTCCATGCCCTCCAGTGATCGCAGATCGCTGTCAGATGCCGGATCGGCACCTTCTTCAGAGGCAATGGCGCGTGTCAACAGGACATCATTCGCACGCTCGCGCAACATTTCGATGGTGTCATCGTCAAACTCGTCGATCGCCTGCATCTCGGCGAGTGGGACATAGGCGACTTCATCGACACTCGTAAAGCCTTCCTCGACCAGCAGGGCGGCAAGGCTCTCGTCAACCCCTAACTGGGTCACGAAATTCTGCACCGAACGCTGTGCTTCCTGCTCGCTCTTGACGGTCGCGTCCTGTTCGTTCATGACGTTGAGCTCCCAACCCGTCAGTTGGGTAGCAAGACGTACGTTTTGACCGAAACGTCCGATAGCCTGAGCCAGGTTTTCTTCCTTGACGGCAACATCCATGCTGCGCGCCTCCTCGTCGATGACGATCGAGACCACGTCTGCCGGCGACATGGCGTTAATGACGAACTGCGCCGGATTGCCATCCCAGAGGATGATATCGACCCGCTCGCCATTGAGTTCATTGGACACGGCTTGAACCCGCGCTCCACGCATCCCCACGCAAGCACCGACCGGATCAATTCGCGGATCCATGGTACGCACCGCGATCTTCGCCCGCGATCCGGGATCACGCGCCGCGCCAAGGATCTGGATCAGTCCTTCGCCAACCTCCGGCACTTCCAGCTTGAAGAGTTCAATCAGCAGTTCAGGAGCCGTGCGGCTGATAAACAGTTGCGGGCCTTTGGGTTCGGAACGTACGTCATAGAGATAGCCGCGCAGACGGTCGCCCGAACGCACCGACTCACGGGGAATCAGATGTTCACGCGGGATGATCGCTTCGGCATTATTACCGAGGTCGAGCAGAATGGAACCACGCTCAACCTTTTTAACAATTCCCGTGACCAACTGTCCCAGACGTTCGGCAAAGCTCGACACGACCTTGGCGCGCTCGGCATCCCGAACCTTCTGCACGATGACCTGCTTGGCGGTCTGGGCGGCAATGCGTCCAAAAACCTCTGACTCAATCTCTTCCTCAATAAAGTCGCCCGGTTTGAGCGCTGGCTCCAGGATGGCGGCAGCCGATGCCGTGATCTGACGCGCCGGGGCATCCAGAACGCCTTGCTCTGGATCAGCGATGATTTCCCAGCGCCGGAAGGTGCTGTAGTCACCACTTTTGCGGTCGATGACGACACGGACATCGATATCGCCGCCATGCTTTTTGCGGGTTGCTGACGCCAGCGCCGCCTCAATGGCCTCGAAGATCACATCCTCGGGAACATCCTTTTCGTTGGAAACGGCCTCAACGACCAGTAAAATCTCTTTACTCATGCCATGTTTATCCAACTTAGCGCGTTCGACCAATCAATCCACATCAGTCCAGCGTAGCGGATGCCGGGAAGTCGGCAAGCAGACGCGCGGACTCGATACTGTTTAGCGGGATCTCCCAAAGGCGATCATCGGCATCCAGTGTCACCACGCCGGACGCATAGCCCTTGAGGCAGCCCTCCAGCTTGCGCCGTCCATCCAGTTTTTCAGCCAAACGAATCCTGACACGGGAACCGGCGAAGCGGGTGAAATGTTCGGGAAAAACCAGTGGACGATCTATTCCGGGGGAAGAGACTTCCAAGTCATAGTGACCAGGCAGTGGATCTTCAACATCCAGAACGCCACTCAACTGATGACTGACGGCTGTGCAATCGTCAAGCGTGATGCCCTGCTCATGATCGATATAAACCCGCAGCGTGGCGCCATGCGCCCCATGCTGAAAGAATTCCACGCCCACCAGCTCGAACCCCATCGGTTCGATTACTCCGAGCGCCAGTTTGGTGAGACTGCTGTCAGCCGACTGCATAAAACCGCCTTTCAGAAACAAAAATTGGGCCATTGGCCCAACCTCATTGGCACACCACGGCGTGCGAGACAGCCGATGGCGCTTTCAAGAGCGATAAAAAAACCCCTTAACGGGGTCTTATGGACAGCGAGCGTACGTGGACACTGAACTTTAAAGCCCATCTTCTCCTTTAAGAAATGGGAGTCTAGCTGGTCTGATACGAAAGCACAAGACCGGAAATCTGGAGCCAGCAATGCTTATTTTGATCCAATTGGCTAGTAGATCATTCTAGCTTAACTTGTGGGTAGAGGCGTTTGAGTTTGATGCGGGCGTCTTCGGTGGTGAACTGCCAGTCCACGCCGGTTTGGGAGGCATTGCGGCGTTCGGCC
>CAIUAY010000007.1 GCA_903897335.1 uncultured Chromatium sp.
CATCGCTTCACCCCTCGGTTGTTCGTCACTTCCAAGGGTAAAAGAAGGGCGGAGCGTTTGCCGCCACCTTCAGCAACGCTGATGACCTACTCGGTTACAGGGTTTTGGCCGGAACGATGATCAAGGCCGGCAGGCGCGACACTGGTAGAGGAGAACGAAGCGCGACGCACGCTGTTCGTGCTGGTGCGGGGGAATCTTTGCGTCTGTAAAACCGTCGGCGACACCGAGGAGACCATCTATCAGATGCGCGCCGGAGAATGCGCGGGCACCCGTGCCTTTCTCGACGGCTCACCCCGCAAAGCCGCGCTCCGCGCTGAGATTGACTGTGTGCTGCTCACGCTGGAGCCAGACGACTTCGAGGCGTTGATCGACACTCAGCCACGGCTGGTTTTCAAGGTGATGCGCTCGCTGTTCCGCGTCACGCACGGTAATCTGATGCGGATGAACCTGGAGAGCGCGGAGATGCGCAATTATCTGTTGAAAAGCGGAGGACGTTACTGACGCCAGCCCCACTCGTCACCATTCTTTTATCTTTTTGGAGAGACAACGATGCACAGACGTGATTTCCTCAAATCTGCCGGCGCTGGCGCAGTTGCTGGCCTGGCGACAGCCGCACCAGCCAGGGCGGCAGATAATTTGCCGACGATCAAATGGCGTCTGGCATCGAGCTTCCCGAAAAGTCTCGACACCATCTATGGTGCCGCCGAGACGCTGAGCAAGCGCGTCTCCGAGCTGACTGGCGGGCGCTTTGAGATCCGCGTCTTCGCCGGTGGCGAACTGGTTCCAGCCTTTGGCGTGCTGGATGCCGTGCAACAGAATACGGTCGAATGCGGTCATACGGCGTCTTATTACTATTACGGCAAGAACCGTGCGCTGGCGCTGGAAACCACCTGGCCGTTTGGACTCAACACCCGCCAGATGACCGCATGGGTCTACGACGGGGGCGGCATGGAACTATTGCGCCAGATGTTTGCCGGGTACGGCATCCTTAACTTCCCTGGCGGCAGCACTGGCGCACAGATGGGCGGTTGGTTCCGCAAGGAAATCAAATCGCTTGCCGATCTTCAGGGTCTGAAAATCCGCATTCCCGGTTTTGGTGCCGAGATCTTTTCGCGCATGGGCGCAGTGCCGCAATCACTACCCGGCGGTGAGATCTATCCCGCGCTGGAACGCGGAGCCATCGATGCCGCCGAATGGACAGTCCCCTATGACGATGAAAATCTCGGTTTCCAGAAAGTCGCCAAATATTATTACTACCCCGGCTGGTGGGAACCGGGCACCCATCTGGTGTTCTATGTCAACCAGTCGCAGTGGGCCACGCTGCCACCGGCCTATCAGTCCGCCTTCGAGGTGGCAGCGCAGGAGGCGCATCTGCTGATGCTGGCGGCCTATGACGCCAAGAATCCACCGGCTTTGCAGCGTCTGATGCAGGACGGCGCGGAACTGCGCCGCTTCCCGGATGACGTGCTGCTCAAGGCGTACCAGATCGCCCAGGAGATGTATGCCGAGGAAACGGCGGCTAACCCCACCTTCAAGATGCTCTATGACTCGATGCTCGATTTCCAGCAGCGATCAGATGCCTGGTGGAGTATTGCCGAATCCTCGATGTCTAATTTCATGCAGGCGGTGCGACGGCGCAAGTAACCCGGTATTCACCCGGTTGCAAGCCATCCAGCCGCCATTCACCTACCGTAACGCGCACCAGCCGTAACGTCGGCAGCCCGACGGCTGCTGTCATCCGGCGCACCTGACGGTTACGACCCTCGTGGATCGCCAGTTCAATCCAGGTGGTCGGGATGTGCTGGCGCACCCGAATCGGCGGATCGCGTGGCCAGAGTATGGGTTCCGGCAAATGGCGCGCCCGGGCAGGCCGGGTTAGTCCGTCATTCAGCAGGACGCCGCGACACAGTTGCTCAAGCTGGGTCGCATCCGGCGTTCCCTCGACCTGCACCCAGTAGGTCTTCCATGCCTTGTGTCGCGGGTCACTGATGCGGTGCTGGAGCTTGCCATCATCCGTCAGGAGCAGCAGACCCTCGCTGTCCTTGTCTAGGCGTCCGGCCGGGTAAATGCCCGGCAGCGGGATGTAATCTTTCAGTGTGCGTTCCGCTTCACTGCCCGAAAACTGGGTCAGGACGCCAAATGGCTTGTTGAACAGGATCAGCGTGGTCATCAGGATGACGGTTCAATGGGTCGCCAGGAGTTCTCGTCGCGGATGACAGGGTGCGCGGCCCAGCGCCGGAAGGTTGCGAGGCTGCACCGTCCGCAGTGACGCCGGTTGCTCCCGGCGACGACTGCAAACTCTACATATTGGCCGTCGTTGATTGTCCTGACCTCGCGCACCTCCCAGTCCTGTCCAAATCGCCCGTTGCTGTAGTAGCCACCGGGCACAATCTCCGAATCAGCATGGGCGTCAGCGTCAGCAAAGCGGGTGGCCAGCTCATAGATCCGCAGCAGGTCATGCTCTGAAATGTCCAGATAGGAATCGATCTCGCTCAGTGCCGCGACCAGATGGGCATGGTCGATAGGTGGCGGATGGCGGACGGTTCCAATTTTGTCACGCGACTCGGTTGCCACCGCCAGAGCGGCGGGATAGCGCCGCCAGCGCAACGGATAATTGAAGACGATGGCCACGGCCAGCAGAACCACGGCATTGAGCGCGACCGGCATCAGGACGAAACTGAATCCGAGTTGATGGATGCCCGCGCCACCAATGACGGCAGTCAACGCCGTTGCGCCGCCGGGCGGATGGGTGCAGCCCAGAACGTGCATCAGTCCGATTGCCAGCCCGACCGCCAATGCCGCATTGACGCTGATTGGCAAGGGAAGCATGGCGCATCCCACGCCAACGACCGCGCCGAGCAGATGACCGCCAAGCAGCGGCCAGGGTTGAGACAGCGGGCCATGCGGCACCGCGAACAGCAGTACCGCTGAGGCGCCCATCGAAGCAATGATCAACTGCGCTGACGCGCCGTCCAGAAGCAGTGAACTCAGCGCGTAGATCAGCAGAATGCCAGTCAGCCCACCGAGTGCCGAAACCAGCTTTTCGGTCTGGCTAACCGCGATCCGCTGGATACCGAGCCAGCGTCGAACCGTCGTGAAATGTGATGACATGGCGACAGACTGCTCCGTAATTCAAACTTGAGTGGTTAGGTGTCAAGCCCCGTGTGATTTTGTACCGATTCGCAGCGATGCGCTATTCTTCGCCCGCACGGCGCACACAAAGCGATGAGCTGAGTGAGACCAAGTACCGAGACCCTTGTACGCCGCACAAAGCACTGTGATGTCAAAACGCCTTGCTCTGCGGCCTGATCCACACGCTTCCGGTTGACCAACGTGCGCTGGTGCAAGACCATCAGACCTTCACGCAGCGGCTATCCGGCGCATGCCTGCCAGGAATCATCAGAGTCAAGACACATCATGACGATCAAGGACATCGAATCGCGTTTATGGAGCGCCGCTGACCAGCTTTGGGCCAACACCGGGCTGCGTCCTTCTCAGTTTTCAACGCCCGTTCTGGGTCTCATCTTCCTGCGACATGCTGAACAGCGCTTCGTCGATGCACAGGCGCAACTCCAGCAAGACGGCGTGTCACCAGCGGACGCTGACAAGTACGACTACCAAGAGAAGGGCACTCTCTACTTGCCGAACAAGGCCCGCTTCTCGCATCTCCTCGCGCTGCCTGAAGGCGAGAATGTCGGTCGTGCCGTCAACGAGGCCATGTCCGCCATCGAGACCGAGAACGAGGAGCTACGCGGTGTCCTGCCACGCAACTACACCTTGCTCTCGAACGCCACGCTCATCGAACTGCTGCGGCTCCTGGCGCCGCTCAATCAAGCGGGTGATGCGTTCGGCGTCATCTACGAATACTTCTTGGGCGCCTTCGCGCTGGCCGAAGGTCAAAAAGGCGGTGTGTTCTTCACGCCGAAGTCATTGGTCGAACTCATCGTCGAGATCATCGAGCCCCACCACGGACGCATCTATGATCCCGCCAGCGGCTCCGCTGGTATGTTCGCGCAGAGTGCCGCCTTTGGTAAACGGCACCAGCGTAACGTGGCGTCTGAGATCAGCGTCTTCGGCACCGAGAAGGACGCCGAAACCGTCAAGCTCGCAAAAATGAACCTGGCCGTGCATGGTCTCTCGGGGGATATTCGCGTGGCGAATACCTACTACGAGAACCCGCACGATGCGCTAGGTCGTTTCGACTTCGTGATGGCGAATCCGCCGTTCAACGTCAGCGGCGTGGATAAGGAGCGTCTGAAGGGCGACAAGCGCTTTCCGTTTGGGATTCCATCGACCGACAACGCGAACTATCTCTGGATTCAGCTCTTCCACAGCGCACTCAACCCCATCGGACGCGCCGGCTTCGTCATGGCGAACTCCGCCAGCGATGCACGCGGGGCTGAACAAGAGATTCGCCGCAAGCTCCTGGACGACAAGGCCGTCGACGTGATGGTCGCGGTCGGTTCCAATATGTTCTACACCGTGACCTTGCCTTGTACGCTCTGGTTTCTGGATAAAAAGAAGTTCCAGACAGATCGCGCCAAGCAGGTGCTGTTCATCGACGCCCGTCATCTCTACCGACAGGTCAACCGGGCACTGCGTAAGTGGAGCCCACGGCAGATCGAGTATCTCGCCAATATTGCACGGCTCTATCGCGTCGAGCCGCCCGAGTTCATGGCCGGTCCCGATGAAGACTATCCAGGTACCGACCCTGATCTCCGCGAGACTTTCCCCGATCTGGTCTATCAGGATGTCCCCGGACTCTGCAAAGTCGCCACGCTCGACGAGATTGCCGCTCAGGGCTGGTCACTCAATCCTGGCCGTTATGTTGGCGTCGCGGCTGGCGAGTCCGTCAGTGACGAGGACTTCAAGGCGCAGTTTGAAGCATGGAACGAAGAGTTGGAGGCGTTGAACGCCGAGGGGTTGGCATTGCAAGCCCGCATTGCCGAGAATGCGGTGAGGTTTCGTAACAGTTAATAATACGCTACCATATGCTTACTTTTACAAGCTTTCGCTCAACACATGGCCTACATCCCGCTCCGTAAGGCCGTTGCCGAACTTGGACTGCATCCCAACACACTCCGCCGCTATGCCGACCACGGAATCATTCCCACCATCCGCAATCCTGCCGGGCAACGTCTGTTCGACGTGGACGCCTACCTGCGGCGATCTGTCGATGCCACCGTTGTCCTCTATGCCCGTGTCAGCAGCGCCAAGCAACGCGACGATCTCGCCCGACAAGTCGAACGTCTCCAACTTGCCTACCCGCACGCCGAGGTCATCCAAGACCTCGGCAGCGGACTCAACTTCAAGCGCAAAGGACTGCGTCCCTTACTGGAACGCCTCCTGCGCGGCGATAAGCTCCGGGTTGTGGTTGCCCACCGTGACCGACTCGCCCGTTTCGGCGTCGACCTCATTGCCTTCCTCATCGAGCGCAACGGCGGGGAACTCGTGGTTCTCGATCAGCCAGTGGAACCATCCCGCGAAGCCGAACTCACTGCCGATTTACTCGCGATCCTGCATCACTTCTCTTGTCGGATGCACGGACGGCGAAGTCACCAAGGCCAAACGCATCCGGATCTACCCGACGACGGAGCAGAAGAGCCTGTTTCGGCAGTGGCTCGGAACCTCAAGATTCGTTTACAACGCGACCGTCACGCATCTCAGTCTGCCCAAGGCGGAGCGGGCGGGGCATTGGATGGGAGCCGCCAAGATCATCCTGCCGAGCCTGCCGGAGTGGGCAGAGTCGATCCCCTACCAGATCAAGAAGATCGCCATTGAGGATGGCTACAAGGCATTCTCGAACGGCGTTCGCAAGCTGAAACAGACTGGAAAACCCTTTGATCTGCATTTCCGTAGCCGCAAGCACCCGAAGCAATCCTGCTTCATCCCGTCGTCCGCCGTGAAAGACGCCGGTCTTTACCCACGGATTGCCGGGAGCCTCAAACGCGCCGAGGACTTCCCCGACAACCCGCGCGATTCGCGCCTGGTCTTTGAACATGGCCGGTGGTTCGTGATCGTTCCTTATCGAGCGCCCATCATGCCGACCGAGAACCAAGGTCGCGTGGTGGCGCTCGATCCGGGCATCCGCACGTTTTTAACCGGCTTTGCCGAAGATCAGGCGTTCAAGATTGGCCATGGCGATTTCGCCCGCATCGCGAGACGGTGTTATCACCTGGATCGACTGATCTCAAAAATCGCCAAGGCCAGGTGTCGGCAGAAAGCCCGGCTCAGGAAGGCTGCCCAGCGTTTGCGCTGGACGATTCGCGATCTGGTGGACGAGATGCAGTTTCAGGCGATCCGCTTTCTGCTCAACCGCTTCGATCTGATTCTGCTGCCGACCTTCGAGACGCAAGCGATGTCGGTCAAGTCCAGGCGCAAGCTCCGGGCAAAGTCGGTCAGCGCCATGCTGGGCTACGCCTTCTTCCGCTTCGGGCAACGCCTTGAATCGGCAGCGAAGCAAGCTGGAAAAGCAGTGTTGCGCGTCAACGAGGCCTATACGTCGAAGACAGCAAGCTGGACTGGCGAGCTAAAACAGATCGGTGGCGCGAAGACGATCACCAGCGGCGGCGTCACCGTCGACCGCGATCACAATGGCGCTCGCGGGATCTTCCTGCGAGCCTTGGGAGATACACCCTCGCTCAGAAATGAGTGTGCATCTGTTGGCGCTTGTGAGCAAACGTTATCATAAAAGTATCGGATTGTCGCGTGGTGTACACGCGTTTCTCGCACTGGGCGCGAACCGATGCGTTGGGTCATCCGACGGGATGTTATCTGAGCGACGGACAGGCGTGCCGACCGATCATGTGCTGCCGGGCATGGAAGTGCTCGCCGACAAGCGGGTGCTGGCAGGTTTGGAGGCAAACGGGACGGTGGCCGTAATTCCGCCGACGCGCAACCACGTCGTGCCGCACGAAGACGACCAGGCGTTGTGCCAAGCGCGCCATCTGATCGAAAATGTCTTCCAAAAACTCAAGCCGTTTCGAGCGATTGCCACCCGCTATGATACGCTGGTATGCCACTTTTTGCGGGAATACATCTGGCGTCTGCATGCATCCTGCTCAAGTGATGACACGCACTAGTAGATCATTCCAGCTTAACTTGTGGGTAGAGGCGTTTGAGTTTGATGCGGGCGTCTTCGGTGGTGAACTGCCAGTCCACGCCGGTTTGGGAGGCATTGCGGCGTTCGGCCCAC
>CAIUAY010000008.1 GCA_903897335.1 uncultured Chromatium sp.
GCTTCGTTCATCGCTTCACCCCTCGGTTGTTCGTCACTTCCAAGGGTAAAAGAAGGGCGGAGCGTTTGCCGCCACCTTCAGCAACGCTGATGACCTACTCGGTTACAGGGTTTTGGCCGGAACGATGATCAAGGCCATGATCGAATAGAGCAGCGGACGGTTGTTCAAATCCAGCGGACAGGAGTGAACTTCCACGTCGCGCACGTCGCCGCTGGCCAAACGGTGTTGGAAGTGAAACAGCCAATGCTGCGCCTGTTCGGCGTGGTGCATTTCTTCGACGAGCTGCTCCGGGGGCAGGGTGTTGATGGCGCTGATCGTCATGCTGCGCAGTTGCGCGACCGAATAACCGTAATAGTTGGCAGCCGCGAGATTGGCATCGACGATCTCGCCCGTCTTGGGATCGATCAGCAGCATCGCGACCTTGGACGCCGTAAAGAGCGTGCGAAAGCGCGATTCGCTCTCTGCCAGCGCGGCGTCGGCGGCCTTGCGCTCGGTGATGTCCAAAATGAAGCCGATCAGTCCACGCAAACTGCCGTCAGGCGCGTGCAGGGTCGCCTTATAAAACACGGCATCGCGGCGTTCGCTGCGTGCGTTGGTGACCTGGGTTTCATAGACCTGGACACCCCGCTGGTCAAACAACACCTGATCGCTGGCCGCGAAGAGGTCAGCGGTGGCACGCGGCCAGCAGTCGTAAACCGTCTTGCCGAGCAGTTCCGACCCTCCCCAGAAGTCAGTAAAGGCGCGATTGACGACTTGATAACGCCCGTCGAGATCCTTGAAAAAGATTGGCGCGGGGATGGTTTCCAGCAGTTGTTTCTGGAAGACAAGATTGTCCGCAAGCGCGGCTTCGGTGCGTTTGCGTTCGGTGAGATCCAGCACCGTCGCCAGCAGCAACCGCCGACTTTCGAGACGGATCAGGTTGAGATAGATGCCCATGTCGCGCCGTTCGCCATCGAAGCGCCGATGCCGCGCCGCGATCTCAACTGCCATATCCATCTGTCCGGTCATGATCTCAGCAAACAGCGCCAGCAGTGTCTCGCGGGGCGTGTCACTGAATTCCCAGACGCTGCGTTGCCGCAGGATGTCGCGGGCATGGCCATAAAAGTCGGCAGCGGCCTGATTGGCATCCAGGATGCGTCCGTTGCTTGGATCGATCAGGATTTTAATCAGGTTGCGGCTCTCGAAAATGGCGCGGTACAACTCAGCGGCATCTTCCATCGTCTGTCGTGCCGTGCGTCGCTCGGTCGCGTCTTCCATGATCCAGATGGAGCCATCAACGGGCTGTCCGGGCGTCAGCGCCTGAGCGCGCATCAGGCACCAGAAGCGGCTGCCGTCCTGACGCATCAGTTCTACCTCGCCAGTGAAGATCTCGCCCCGTGCGATGACCGGATAGGCGCGCTCGCCCAACGCCAGCCAGGCCGCCCGGTCGGGATAAATCAGCTCGGTCGAGACCGCGTTCAAGGCGCCGGGCGCGTATCCGAACAGGGTCTCGGCGCCCCGGTTGACACGGATGAAGCGGCGATCCTGGACGAAAAAAATCCCGACGAATGCATTATCCAGCAGCATCTGGTTTTCCCGCAGAAGGGCGCGGGTTTGAGCCTCGCTCGCGGTCAGTTGCTGCTCTGATTGGCGCAGGCGTTGGTAGGGTTCTTCCAGCGCCTGGGTATAGATCGCCCAGAAGATCAGTCCGCTACCCCAGGCTTTTTCGAGATGACCGAACACGTTCGACAGATCGGCGACGGCAAAATGCCGCATCAAACTGAATTCACCGAGCAGCAGCATCCAGATTCCCGTCGCCAGCAGGGCACAAAAAGCGCCACGCTCGCGTCGCCAGCCTCGGATCAGAAGCATGATCGCGCTTCCCTGGAGCGTCATCACCAGGCTTTCGAGCGTGAACTTAAAGGATGCAATCCCGGCGGCGGTTCCTTGATTAGCGGGGATCAAGCTGGACGGCGCAGTCTCCGGGACGAACAGCCCCAGCAGAATGATCCCGCCAGTCATGGCCAGTGTCACGCCCAGCAGCCAGGCGCGTTGCCGCCGGTTGAGGACGACCTGGGGTGACAGCCAGACCGCCGCCAGGAGCGCCATCGCAGTGATCAGACGGGCGGGCAACCAGAAATTCATGGCTTTCGCCAGCCCGCTGGTCGTGATCAGATCGGGCATTCCGGGGTAGGACAGCGTTTGGAAAAAATCCAGCAGTCCGGCAGACAGAAAGGCGCAGGCCAGGATCTGAAAGCGCGCCGCGCGCACATGGCTGAAGGAAAACCAGCCGGTTGTAAAAATCATCAGCGCCGCCGCGACGGAGAGCGCCTCCAGAAGACTATGCAGCGGCAGATAGGAAGGCAGGTCTTTAATGATGAACGGCGGTCGCGCCGCGACCAGCATGAACAGACCCAGAGCCAGACCGGCCTGCACCAGCAGTAGTCGTGGCAACCCTGACCGCGCTTTAGCAGGGTTGTTGGTCATGTTCATGTCGTCACTCCCAGGCTCAGTGGACAGAACAGGCGATACAGGGATCGGTGGAGCGAACGATGCGGGTCAGCTCAATCGGATTGTCGGGGTCTTTGACGTGGGTGCCGATCAGCATTTGCTCGACTGCGCCCGGTTTGCCGCTCGCATCACGCGGCGAGATGTTCCAGGTGGTCGGCACGATCATTTCATAATTGCTGATGTAGCCTTGATCGTCGGTTTCGATCCAGTGCGCCAGTGCGCCACGGGTGGCTTCGGTCAGACCCACGCCTCGCGCATTGTGCGGCACGGCGCGTTCCACGAAACCAAGCTGGTCAGGCTCCAGTTCGGCGATGTCCTGCTCGACCCGCTCCAGGATCAGGTGCGCATTGATCAGCCGCGACAGGTGCCGACCCATGACCGAGTTGTAATCTGTCAGGCTTAAGCCAAGCGTTTTATTGAACTGGTCAACCAGTGCCTTGAGCGTCGGATTGGTGCCGGCATGATAGGTATTCACCACCCGCGCCACCGGCCCCACTTCCATCACCTCGCCACCGTAGCGCGGGGCGCGACTCCAACTGTATTTACCCTCTGGCTGCTGCATCTCAGCCTGATAACGGTTCCAGTCGATCGGCGTCAACCGGTTGCTGCTCAATGGTTTCAAATCGCGGTCGGGGCGATCTGAGTAAAACGAGCGAACGGTGTCCTCGGTGATCCGGCTCAGATCAAGCGGGCTGTATTGACCGCCAATGGTCGCGCCGCCGGCAAAGGCGTGATGCTCGCCGTTGGCATCTGGCAGAAAAGGATAAGACAGCAGGTTGCCATGCCCCTTGCCTTCCTTGAAATAACCGGGAAACGCTTGCGCGACTGCTAGCACATCGTCATGGAACGGGCCGCGGATGAACGCCGCCGCGCCAGCAAGCCAGGTGCGGAACTGGGTGATGCTCGTTAGCGTCGGCATGGTCGTCACGCCGCCCGCCTCGATGCTGACTGGATGCGGTGCTTTCGCGCCGAACAGCGCCACCATCCGGTGCAAACTGGCCATCACCGGCAGCGCGTCCAGATAATGACGGATGGCGCTCAGATTGAGCGTCTGGTCACGGCAGTAGGCGGCTTCGTAGCGCGGCAGAAAGGGTGCAGCGGGAAAGACTTTGGCGCTGGCGACCTCGCCTGTCACCCAGTCGCGCAGTCCGAGTAGCGCGGGATCTTGACCCTTGTAGCCAAGCACGGCGGTGATGTCGATGAAATCAAGCGCGCAAAGCGTATAAAAATGCAGCAGATAATCCTGCAAATGGTAGCTTCCAACGATGAGGTTACGCAGACGCTGGCCGTTGGCGTTGGGCTTGAGACCCATCGCATTTTCCAGCGCCAGTGATGCGGCCTCGGCGTGTCCGTAGGGACAGACTCCGCACACGCGCTGCGTGACCTGCTGCGCTACCCGTGCGTCATGGCCGATCAGCGCCTTCTCGATGCCACGAAACATATCCGCCGTGCAATGGGCATCAGTGACCACCTGATCTTCGATGCGGGTAACGAAACGTAGATGACCCTCGATGCGGGTCAAGGGATCAACGACGATGCGATTGGTCATGGTTTTTCAGCCATCCGCTGCATAAAGGGAATGACCGCCGCGAGGAACGCATCGGGCATTTCTTCGTGCGGGATGTGGCCGCAATCGGGGATGACGCAGAGTTCAGCGTTCGGCATTTCCGCCGCCAGCCGTTGACTTTCATCAGGCTTGACCGCCCGATCATGCTCGCCGGTGATGACCAGCGCCGGAATGGTCAGGCTCGCCACGCGGGCATCTAGCCCCAGATGTTTGGTCGCCAAAAACGATTCCAGAAAAGCGCGATCCCACGCACCGACCATGAAATCAGCGCGATAGGCGGCGATATCATCATCCGTCAGGCGATCCTGCCGGTACCAGAATTTGCGCAGCGCCTTGGCATAGAGTGCGCCAATCATCAGCCGCATCAGCCTTGCAAACACCGGCTTGAGCGCGGTCATCATCGCGCGCATCGCCGCTGGCAGTTCACTGGTCGCATAGGCGCTGTAAACCATCGCGCCGACCAGCACCAGCCCGCGCACCCGTTCGGGATGCCGCAGCGCGGTGAGCAACGCGACAGTGCCGCCGGTGGAATGACCGATCAGGATCGCGTTTTCAAAACCGAGTTTTTCGATCAGCGCCGCGACCAGATCGCTCTGCGCCTCGGCGCTGTAGAGTGCCGAGCCGCCGGTCTTCGGCAGTGGCCGCGACGTCAAACCGCACACCGGGCGATCAATGGCGACGACGGTGGCGTGTTCAGCCAATGCAGCGGTGACATGTCGCCATGAACGCAGACTTAAAAAACTGCCATGCAGCAGCAAGATCAGCGTCGCGCCGGTTCCGGCGCGTTGGTAATGAACCCTGAACCCGTTGCAGTCCAGAAACTGGCTGTCGGCATCGGCGAGTTGATGCGGTAGGGTGGAGAATGTTGCCATAGGTCGCGGAGCGCCTGCTGTCCGGTCAATGCGATCCTGAAAGATACTCAAACCATGAGTTCCACGCTACAGACATCTCTCCAGCGCTGATGCGTGATCAAAACTGACGGCGAGACCTGGCGTTGGATTCACGCTGCCGCACACGAGGCGGGGCGCAAGGCGAGAGTGGTGTAGGAAGACGGTGACGCCGCGAGCGATTCGACGCGCCATCGCTAGATCACGGCGGATATTTGGACAGTTTCGCGGCGCGATTAGGATGAGCGATGATTTCGATGCGCCACGGCGCCTTATGACGTAGAGGTGGTTTGGTAAATTGGATTGATGGGATCAATCTAATGTGACCTCGTGTCCCCGTTCTACCAGCCAACGCGCCAAGGCCGGTGGCAATTGCGCATCCACCAGAAAACGCATCGTCAGGCCACCCGTAAGGTGAAGTGATCCGTTTGCTGAGCCGCATAGATCAAGGCAGCGGTAATATATGCGTCTTCGAGATACGGGTAATCGGTCAGAATTGCTTCACGCGAGGCACCCTCCGCGAGCAGATCGAGGACATCCTTGACCCGAATCCGCATCCCCCGCAGACAAGGCCGCCCACCGCAGACCTGCGGGTTCATCGTAATACGATTAACCTCGGTCATGCCTTTATCTCCCATTTCAGTGCCAGCCGCGTAGGGTTGATGGAATCAACCCAACATGAGCGCCGGGGCATGAAAAACCGACACCGGCTTTCCGATGGCAGTTCAGTACCGTCACATCAGGTTGGCGCAAATGTTGGGTTGCCAAAAGCGGCAGCCCAACCTACGCCGCTACTTGCTATTAAAAATAGAATTCAATAATTTCATATCATTATTGCGGATAGTTTGTGTATCCATAATAGTTAGATCAATTGTTTTCTCGTCTACATGCTCGCCAATTTTCTTGAGTGTGGTGTCAAGTTTCTGGTAAAGAGCCTTAAAAGCACAGATTGCCTCCGCAGGCTCGTTGAGTAAGAACCACAGCATTCCTTGCATGCTTTCAATAATTGCTGTCATTTCGAGTTGCTTAAGCAATTCCACACTATTCTGTGATTTAATGAGCGATTGCGAGTCATAAATAATAAGCGCCTGATCAAAATGCGTTCGGCTTTTATAAAGAAGGTGATTTTTGTGCTCAAGATTTTCTAATCGAAGAGCACTTTGCAGATCTTGCATGCCTTTACAGTAATGCTGATAAGCTTGCGAAACATTCGTTTTATATTAGAGTTGTTTTAACCATAAAAAACAGTTAGTTAGCCAAATAAAAATTCCATAAGCCCGCGCAAACGCCAAAAATTTCATTATACAAATCAATGTCATGAATACGAAGCCGATCTGAAAGAAAACGAA
>CAIUAY010000009.1 GCA_903897335.1 uncultured Chromatium sp.
CGCTTCGGCAAGGCAGAATCGGAACTGGGGCAGCGCCAAACCGCTGCGATTGAGGTGGTCAGCACCACTTAAATTCGGGAAAAAACTGTCCTGGACATGGGGTCCACTTTAGTTACGATCAATGGTGATGTCGAGATAAATCTCTTCGCCTGAGATGTCCCGGGCAGCAAGTTCCAGATCGGAAAGGCTGATAACGGCTTCTTCCTTCGATGAGAGTTCAATCTTTGCCTTTTCTGCTGCCCAGGTCGCCATCCGCAGAAGGGACGTGAACTGTGGGTTAACCGTCAAATCTTCCGGCAGATTGAAATGGTTCAATAACCAAGGCTTAACCACATTGTTGAGCAGTAAAAGATCGAAGTCGCGTCCGCCGCATATCGCAATGCCGCCATGTGCCAGCAGGCTCACCCGACCGGCGATGTTGTTGGCAATAGCAATATCCAGTGTCCCGCCGCCTAGGTCGTACACCAAAAACATGCCTTCGTGCTTACGTTGTCGCATCACGCTCATGACCGCAGCCACCGGCTCCTGCATGAGCGCCACGCGACCGATGCCTGCTGCGTCAGCAGCGGCCATCGTCGCGTCTTTTTGCATCTGGTTGAAGGCAGCGGGCACGGTGATCACCGTGCCGGTGCTGCTGTCGTTGCGGATTTCTTCGGGCAGGTAGCCAAACAGGACGCGGAGTATTTCGGCAGAACATTCTTCGGGTGTCATCGTCAGGTTGACAGCGGATAGCTTCACCGGGGTGCTGTTTCCCATCACGCGCTTGAACAAGGTGGCGGCGTTATGAGGACTCTTTGCCGCATTGTTATAGGCGCGCGAACCAACATATTTGTTTCCGCGCTTGTCGATAAAGATTGCAGAGGGAGTCACGTCATGTTGCTCGGGACTCTTGTATAGACGAACGGTTTCGCTGCCGTCATAGGAGCAAATGGCACTGTTCGTCGTGCCCAGATCGATTCCGACGTAGTTCATGCAGCTACCTTCCTGAGCATCAGCGTGCCTTGCTTCTTCAGCCCTTCGGAACCCATGATGATCGGCTCCACCATTTGATCGACGAGCAGATTATCGTCTGGCTCAAAGTCACCGAGATTCAACGCGGACGCGGCGATTCCCGGATCAAAGGGTTGACCTTCCAAATTCACGAGCCTCAAATCGATCACGCTCAAACTCTCGTCAATCCGTTTCTGAAAGTAGCGCAACTGACTGGTGTAGCGGTTGGCATCCTTTGCATCCAGTTTACTTACCATCCGATTGAACACCCTTGAAAAACGCCAGCTTTCAATGGCCAGCGCCATCAGTGATTCTTCCATTTTCTCAATGGAATGATTTTCACATTCTTGTGTGCCATATTCGCCTTCAATCAATTGCGGTGGTCGCTCTTTGCTCTTTGGGTTTGAGTGCGTGCGATGCCTGGCTTGAGCGAGGAGAGTCTGCAGCAGCACGGAAAAGCGAGGCATTCTGATCCTGAGTGCCGACCACCAATTGCGAAAAAAATCATTTATCATCTGATACTTCTCTGTGAAGTAAAAGGTAGCCATACGCTATTGCTAACAGAAATCAGCGTTTCCTATATAGTCACGACCTGCATCCAGTAGCTGCTCACTCCAGCTTGAAAGGGCGTTGAGGATGTCCTGTTTCTGTGGATCGTTGGCATGGATTTCGGTGAGTTCCCGCAGGCGCTGTTCATATTGTTCAATCTGGATGCCTGCGCCGCTTGCGGGATCGGTGAGACGCAAAAAACGCTCGGCATCCCAGTCGTCGCGCTCGTTGGGGGAGAGGGTTTCAGGCCAGTTACGGGCACGATAGCGAAACAGCAATCGGGGCAGACGGGTATCCTTAAAGGTCAGCGATAACTGCGCCAGATCATCTGAATTCAACTGATTCGGCGCAAGACGGTGAATCACTTCCATGCTGCGTCGATCAGGATCGGAGAAAAAGCCGCCCGTATACAGTTGCAGATCGGGATCGGTCTCGCCCTGAGTTTCAGGAACCTGGTGAACCATCTGGACGCGGCGCTTGATTTCAGGGGCAGATGCAGCGATCCACTGCGCCCGCTCAGCCGCCTGATCTGGGTCGATCTTCCAGCGTTGCGCGGCTGTGGCGGTCAGGGTTTTGATGGATGCCAGGATCGGGGCGCGATTGAGATGAATGGTCTTGAGCGGGATGCGTTCGCTGCTTTCAGGTAACGTGGCGACCGGGGTAAACAGTCGGGCACGGATGTCTTCAACTGAAAAATCAAGGAGCTGCGCGGGATCAGTGCGCAGGTCAAAGCAGATGATGCCATTGCTGTTCGTGGGATGCGGCGCGACCGGAAACACCGGCGCGAGACATCCCAGCGCGGCTGAATAACGTGCGGAAACGTGTAGTAGTGGCTCGCCTCTGGACAACAGATCGCGGACGCGCTGTTTGTCGCGCAGGCTCAGAGCATAGTCGAACAGTCGGGGTTGAGCCTGACGCAGACGACGAGCCAATGTGATAGTGGCACGGACATCCGCGAGTGCGTCATGCGCCTGAGCATGATCGATGCCATTGGCGGCAGTCAGTTGTTCGAGTTTGAACGAAACGGTTCCATCGGCGTGGGTCGGCCATGCCATGCCTTCAGGTCGCAAGGCATGGGCAAGTCGCAGCGTGTCGATCAGATCCCAGCGTGAGTTGCCGTTGCGCCATTCGCGGGCATAGGGATCATAGAGATTACGATAAAGCAGATGGCGGGTGATCTCGTCATCAAAACGGAAGCTGTTAAAGCCCACGCCACAGGTGCCGGGTTCACTGAGGACAGCATGAACGCGGGCAGCGAATTCAGCTTCGATGATGCCTTGACGCGAGGCAAGCTGCGGGGTGATGCCGGTTAGCAGGCAGGCATCGGGATGAGGCAGCAGGTCAGTTGCCGGACGGCAGTAGAGCAGCAGCGGATGACCAACCTCATTGAGGTTGGTGTCGGTGCGTAGACCAGCAAACTGACAGGCACGATCACGACGCGGGTCAGCACCCCAGGTTTCGTAATCGTGCCAGTAAAAACTGTCAGGCAAGCGTTTAAGTCACCGCAATCTGGACGCGGACGTGACTAGATCTTTTCACGGATACGAGCCGCTTTGCCAGTCAAGCCACGCAGATAATAGAGCTTGGCGCGACGCACATCGCCCTTGCGCTTGACCTCGATCCCGGCAATAGCTGGACTGTAGGTCTGGAAGACACGCTCAACGCCTTCACCGTGCGATATTTTACGCACTGTAAAAGCAGAGTTCAGGCCGCGGTTGCGGATAGCGATCACGACTCCCTCAAACGCCTGGAGACGTTCGCGGTTGGCTTCCTTGACCTTGACCTGGACGACCACGGTATCGCCAGGGGAAAAATCAGGAATGTCACGGGTCATCTGCTCTTTTTCGAGCGCTTGAATAATGTTGCTCATCAGTTCTTTAGCT
Source organism: uncultured Chromatium sp. (assembly GCA_903897335.1). Classification (GTDB taxonomy): domain Bacteria; phylum Pseudomonadota; class Gammaproteobacteria; order Chromatiales; family Chromatiaceae; genus Chromatium. The sequence goes on from CAIUAY010000009.1 coordinate 3,423, forward strand.
CCTGTTCTCAGTCGGCGTCATCGCAATGATGATCCCGGACAAATTCATCAAGTAATGTCTGTTCGGCTGGGCTTAAGCCACGACGCTGCAATAATTCAGGACGACGCAGCCAGGTTCGTCCAAGCGCTTCGCGCAGCCGCCAGCGTTTGATTGCGGCATGGTCGCCACCAATCAGCACGGCAGGCACCGAACAGCCGTCGATCTGTTCTGGACGTGTGTAATGCGGACAGTCCAGTAGGCCATCCATGTAAGAATCCTGATGGGCTGAATCGGCATGACCAAGCGCACCCGGCAACAGGCGAATCACGGCATCCATCACGACCATCGCTGGCAGTTCACCACCACTGAGGACGTAGTCGCCGATCGACCATTCGTCGTCCACATATTTCTCGATCATGCGCTCGTCGATACCTTCGTAACGACCGGCAACCAGAATCCATCCAGGCTGGGTGGCAATCTCGCGGATAGCGGTCTGGTCGAGCAGCCGCCCCTGCGGCGACAGACAGGCTACCTGGCTGGTCGGCGTGGCCTGACGTGCGGCGGCGATGGCATCGCGCAGCGGTTCCACTTTCATCACCATTCCAGGGCCACCGCCATAGGGTCGGTCATCGACCGTGCGGTGGATGTCATGTGTAAAGTCACGCGGGTTCCAGAGATGCAGTTCCGCCAGACCGCGTGTGACTGCCCTTCCAATCACGCCCTGATCGAGTAGGACGCCAAAAAGATCCGGAAACAGTGTGATGACATCAAAACGCATGACTGACATCCGTGACCGGTAACGCTTCTAAGTCCACATCGCCAGTTTGGCGCTGCGGCTTAAAATTCAGGATCCCAGTCGACTTCGATCCGGCCATGTTTGACATCAACATCCTTGACGACATCCCCCCATGCAAAGGGCAGCAGACGTTCGCGTTCACCCTTGACCACCAGCACATCATTGACGCCGGTCGAAAAGAGATGATCAACCCGTCCAAGCGCAACGCCTTCAGTGGTGACGACGGCAAGCCCTTCGAGGTCGAACCAGTAAAACTCATCATCCCGTGCGGGCGGAATCTGCTCGCGGGTAACGGCGATCTGTTGCCCAACCAATCGTGCGGCGGCATCCCGGTTATCACAACCGTCCAGATGGACGATCATGCCTTTGCCGTGCAGTTTACGTTCAGAAAGCTTGCGGGCAGTGGCGTCAGCACCGATCAGCCAGGGTGAATAGTTGAAAATACCATCAGGTGGATCGGTTTCCGAAATAACTTTGACCCAGCCTTTGAGACCATAGACGCCAACGATGCGCCCGATAATGACATGCGACTGATCGGCCTGACGGGTCATCGAAATTTAGATGGCGACCGCTGCCTCGCGTGCCGCCTGCTTCAATAACTGTTTAGCACGATCTGTCGGCTGGGCACCCTGACGAATCCAGTGATCGGCGCGTTCGCAATCAACGCGCAGTGCAATCTCACCGCCTTTTGCGGTGGGATTGAAAAAACCGAGACGCTCGATGTAGCGACCATCGCGCTTAGCGCGAATGTCGGCGACAACGATCTGGTAAAAAGGGTTTTTCTTAGAACCACCCCGGGATAAACGAATCGTGACCATGTGCTGTCCTGGCTCAGACGTGTGGATGGTGCGGGAGTTCCCGCAGGTAAACGCGCAAATATACAGAATCTTGAGGAAAATGGAAGCATGGATTTCCAGATCAGTCTGGGTACAGACTCATCATCTATCACTTCTAGTCAAACTGTGGCGCTCAGGCAAAAGCACCATAAGGGAGACGCTGATTGATTCAGCCTCATCAAAGGAGCCTGAGTCGTAAAATCCTGATCAATGCGTTACCGCCGACGCCCCGAACGATGAACCAACCGTCCTACCCCAATCCGAGTGCGCTCCCAAGAACACGATCACCCGCCGAGAGCGGTTTCTGGCCGAGATGGCGTGCGTCATGCCGTGGACGGCGCGGCTGGAGGCGTTGGCACCGCATGATTTTCCACTTGCCGCTGGGCAGCACTGTCGCCCACCGGTCAGTTTGGAACGAATTGTGCTTAGGTAGCCCCCGAAAATTGGACAGCTCTTTAAGCTCGGCTCGACACCGAACCGAAAGGGGCAGATTAAGATGGGCGAAGCGCAAACGTGACACGGCCGCATTTAAGGCTAAGGTTGATCTAGTAGATCATTCCAGCTTAACTTGTGGGTAGAGGCGTTTGAGTTTGATGCGGGCGTCTTCGGTGGTGAACTGCCAGTCCACGCCGGTTTGGGAGGCATTGCGGCGTTCGGCCCAC
>CAIUAY010000010.1 GCA_903897335.1 uncultured Chromatium sp.
CACCCTGCGCCGCGAGGCCAAAGCGTGGGCCGAACGCCGCAATGCCTCCCAAACCGGCGTGGACTGGCAGTTCACCACCGAAGACGCCCGCATCAAACTCAAACGCCTCTACCCACAAGTTAAGCTGGAATGATCTAGTAGCTTGTTTCTGAACGGGGGGCAGGCGCCTGACTGGGTCGGTGCGGATCACCGGCTTTGCGGCCTGGAGGCCAAGGCGGTGTGCGCTGATAACGCCTGGGATGCCGATGAGCGAGTAGATGCGGCGGGAACCGTCGCGGTGATTCCCCCGACGCGCAACCACATGATGACAACTCGTTGTACCTGGCTTCTTCGTGTATCCTGCCCAAGTGATGAACGGATCCTTGAGCGCAGCGTTAATTCCACACGAACAGAATTGATGACCCGTCCTAATCTTTTCCGGCACCCAGTCGCTCGCCGCGATAACTCCCATCCATCACCCGTGCACACCAGCCAGGATTGTCCAGATACCAGCTCACTGTGCGCCGCATCCCAGACTCGAAGGTTTCCTCTGGTTGCCAACCCAGTTCGCGCTTGAGCTTGCTAGCGTCAATGGCATAACGGCGATCATGTCCGGGACGGTCAGTCACGAAATGCTTGAGTTGCGCATGCGGGCGCTGGGGCGAATTCGGTAGCAATTCATCAAGCAGCGTACAAAGCGTATCGACGACTTCAAGGTTCGTGCGTTCGCTGTTGCCGCCGACGTTGTAGACTTCGCCCGGCTTGCCCGCATTCAGCACCTGCCAGATTGCCTTGCAGTGATCCATGACGAACAGCCAGTCGCGGATGTTGCCGCCGTCACCATAGATTGGCAGCGGTTCGCCGCGCTGAGCCTTGAGAATCATCAGCGGGATCAGCTTCTCTGGAAACTGGTAGAAGCCATAGTTGTTCGAGCAGTTGGTCGTCAGCACCGGCAATCCATAGGTATGGAACCAGGCGCGCACCAGATGATCCGATGCCGCTTTAGATGCCGAATAGGGCGAGTTCGGCGCATAGGGCGTGGTTTCGGTGAAAAGTCCGGTTGCCCCCAGCGAACCATAGACCTCGTCGGTAGAGACATGCAGGAAGCGGAATCCATTCCGCGCCGAACCGCTGAGGTTAGACCAATGGACACGGGACTGATCGAGCAGGTTGAAGGTGCCGAGCACATTGGTGTTAACGAAATCGGCTGGTTTGTCGATGGAACGGTCGACGTGACTCTCGGCGGCGAAGTTTACCACGGCGTCGACGGCGTACTCCGCCAGCAGATGGCTGACCAGCGATGCGTCGCAAATATCGCCTTGGATGAAGATATGGCGAGGGTTGTCTTTGATCACTGCCAGCGTGTCCAGATTGCCGGCGTAGGTTAAAAGATCCAGATTAACCACGCGGGCGTCGGTCGTGTTTAGAATGAAATGGACGAAATTGCCGCCGATAAAGCCCGCGCCGCCGGTGACCAGTAGAGTACGCATGAGGGGAGTCCCTGAAATCTACATGATACGTGATGTTCGATGTTTCAAGTCGCCAAACTCAAACTGGAGATCGGGTCGCCCCAGCAAGCGGTTCATGTCAAGTTGAATCGCGCCGGGAATTGAGGCGGCTCCTAACTTTGAGAAGATGGAGCCATGAGCAAGAAATCAAATCGTTTTTCCCCTGAAGTGCGCGAACGCACGGTGCGCATGGTGCAGGCGCAGCGTGGCGACTAGGCGTCCCTGAATGGATCGCACCCAAGATCGGCTGTGTCCCACACACCCTGCATGAGTGGGTACGCAAGCAGGAAATCGACACGGGTATGCGCGAAGGTGTCACCAGTGAAGAGCTTGACCGCATCAACGCCCTGGATCGCGACGTCAAGGAACGGCGCCGCACCAACGAAATCCTGACGCTCGCCAGTGCGTTTTTTGCCCAGGCGGAGCGCAACCGTCGACTCCAGTCCTGAGAGAGGTCGTGGACAAACAGCAACCAAAGCTGCGCATTGCACGTGCAAAAAAGGATGACACCCCAGGGCAATCGCATCACGTTTTTCTAATATTCGATGTGCCTGATGCGGATGTTTTCGTCTTGGGTTCTGGCGCCTCGAAGAGCAACTTTGTCAGATAGCGCTCATCCCAACCTGTTAATCAACATGGAAAACTTCCCAGGGATCCGGGGAAATCAACATTGAATTTTTTCCACCCCGGAGTAGCGCAACCTACCGGCTTTTTGGCCGGAGCAACTTGGGGTGATCA
>CAIUAY010000011.1 GCA_903897335.1 uncultured Chromatium sp.
AGATAGGTCTCGTAGTCGGACACCGGCTTCTCCTCCAGACGACCATTGTTCCACTCGTAATGGATGTCCGACTCCAGGTAGTAGTCCTTCCAATAGGTCTCTTCCGAGACCCAGAGACCGTCCGCGGATTGCGGCTCGTCGGGCGGCTGGGGTTCGACCCCGGGCGGGCGGGCGACCACGGAGGGTGGGGACTGGTACGCGGGGGCTTGAAGGGTCGCGGCGGTTGGGCACATGGGGATGGGCCTTGATGGGGGGAATGCCTGGGTGGAAGATTAGCACGGGCGGCGGGCGGGGTGGTGCGGACATCGACAGTCCGCGCCGCAGTGGAGATACCGTCTTCCAAGTCAAACGATCCGTGCCTGTCTTGACCGCTGTGTTGGAATGGGCTGCGAGTACGCGCAGGCGGACTCCGTGTGGACAACGCGTGAATGCCGCAAGCGGCCGTGTGGACAAGGCGGGGACAACCCGCTTGAGGCGGGTTGCCCCCACCTTGCCCACACTCATTCACCCGTTGCCCACACTGCGCCGCAGCGGCCCCGCAGTGGACTGCGGACGCCTGCGGCGCAATCATAATTATATTCTTAATCAGTAAGATGAGCCATGCGTTACCATGCCGTCGGCGCGCGGCAGTCACGCGCATCGGGCCTGGTAGGGCTGTTGGTGCTTGAATACGCCAAAGGCAATGTGTACGAGCTTGCGCATGGCCGCGCCAGCGGCGCTCATCCTGGCTTTGCCAGCGCCGATGAGGCGTTCATGGAGGGTGCGCACGTCGGCGTTATAGCGGGCGGCGGTGAGCGCCGGCAAGAACAGCCGGGCGCGCCAGCGGCTATCCCCGCTCTTGGCCAGTTTGGGGCGTCCCGCGACGCTGGTGCCCGACTGGTGTTCGACCGGCACCAGACCAAGGAAGGCGGCGGCCTGCTTCGCATCACGGAAGTCCTTGGAGCAAAACAGGGCGAGAAACCAGGCGGAGAGTTTCGGACCGACCCCGGGAATGGTTTCCAGGTGCGCCCGTTGCGACTGGAGATCCGGATGGCGCTTGATGTGGTCTTCAATCTGCTGGCGCAATTGCGCGATCTGTTTGTCCAAGGTCGTGAGCATGGTCTGCACAGACTCCAGGACACTCTCCGGTGCCCCCTCGATCATGATCGTCTCGTGGCGATTAGCCTCGCGCTGGCGGTCCTCCGACAGCATGTCCAGGCGTTGCAGCAGGGCGCGCAGATCGCGCACCTGGGGCGGCGGTGGTTGCCAGGCGCGCGGCTGGCGCTCGTGGCCGAATAACGCCAACGCCAGCCCATCGTGGCTGTCGTTCTTGGTCCGAAAGCTATGACTTTGGGCAAAGCGCTTGATCTGCAGAGGGTTGGTCACGGCGACCAGCCCTTTTAAGGTGTCATTTCGTGTTCAGCCCGAACCGGCGAGCAACCGAGCGGTTGAGACATGAGGTTTACCCTTGAACTTGGTGCGTGGTGTAGGCGGTTTCTTCGGCCCACGCGTGGTCTTGCGTAGTTTA
>CAIUAY010000012.1 GCA_903897335.1 uncultured Chromatium sp.
AACGGACGCATCGCCGACGTGCTCGCCACCACCCGCTTCGATTCCGCACAGAACCTGGCGGATACCCTCACCGGCTATGTGAGGTTATACAATCACCAGATCCCGCAAAAGGCGCTGGAACACATCGCGCCGATTCAAGCACTCAAAGACTGGCAACAAACATGCCCCGAACGCTTCAAAAAGCGGGTCTATAATCTCACGGGACTTGACAAGTTCGTCGGTGGAAGCGAAGCGCCCGCGTTTGAGCAGGCGGTGGGTGAGGATGCCGAACCAGATCTCGACCTGGTTGAGCCAGGAACAGTGCTTGGGGGTGTAGACAAAACGGATGCGGTGGGTGGAATCCTGGAGAAAGGCGGCGCGGGAGGCCATGCTCTGGAGGATGCCGGTCTTGCCTTTGCGCCCCAGATCGGTCTGGCTGTCACCAGCGGCGGCGATGAACGCGACCAAGCTGGCGGATTGGTGGGTATTCAATTGGTCGGTGATGAAAATCCACTCGCCCAGCGGATCGGTCTGCACGGTGCGCGCAATGTGCGCCACGAAGTCGGCTTCGGTGCGGGTGTTGCCGATGGTGGGGGCGATGACGCGCCCGGTGGCGACCTCGAACTTGGCGATCAGCGCCTGGGTGCCGTGACGCTCATACTCGAATTCGACCGCCTCGGGGTGGCCTGGGCGCAGGGGACGGGACGGGTGAATGGGCGCCAGGGCCTGTATCCCGGTCTTCTCATCCGTGGAGATGACATGCACCCCCTGCGCATGGAGTTCCTGCGCTTGATGGTACAGTTTGCACACCGTGCGCACCTCATCACGGAAGGTGGCCTCGTCCGTGATGTTGGGATTGAGCCAGTAGCGGGTGCGAGGGGGCTTGAGGTCGGCCTGATTTTAAAAAACGGCCAATGGTGCTGGCCGACATGGTGGGGGCAATGCCGCGTGCGATGGTTTCGCGCACCCGATCGTGGCGCGTCCAATGCGTCAACGGCGGCGGCGGGGTCTCGCAGGCCAAGGCGATGATCTGACAGATCTGCTCAGGCGTGAAGTCGCCCGGGGCACCTGAACGCGGGCGGTCGGACAGCACCGCCTTGATCGCGGCGAACAGACGCGAGCCCGCTAGGGCGGCGAGCCGATCCTGGGCGTCGGCCCAACGCCGTCGCCACTGCCCGACCGCCTCTTCATTGAGTCCCAGGGCGTACGCAATCGGTTTGCTGGGCTCACCGTCGGCGGCGCGCAGCACGATCTGCGCCCGCTGCACCAGGCTGTGGGCGATTTCGCGGCGCCGCGCGAGACCTTCCAGAACGGTGCGTTGTTCAGGGGTCAGGTTAATCAAGGGGGCAGGACGGGCCATGGTTGGCGACTCACGATCAGGCAGCGGGAGAGTGATCAGCTATTATCCTGAAAACTCCCAGTGCGCGGTACTAGTCTGAGCCCGTGACCGCTGACGCCCCAGGCCTGAGCAGGGACGGGCGCATCCTGGAGGCAACCAGCGAGCCAATTGAGAATGATGGACTGATCATTGCCAGCGGCGGTCGCTTCATCAAAAAATTGCCCAGTATCGAATACGCGATCACGCCCTGCGAGGCTACGAAGTGGTAGACACCCCCGGTATGAAAATCCTGCACATTGAGGGCGGACGCCATCTCTACGGCGGTGCTTTTCAGGTGCTGCATCTGCTGCGCGGGCTGGCGGCACGGGGGCATGACAACCTGCTGGCCTGTCCGCGTGGCTGCGCATTGGCTAAGGCGGCTGCGCCGGTCGCTCAGGTCTGTGAGCTGCCGATGCACGGCGACGCCGATCTGTTGATGGTGGTGCGTCTCTACCGGCTGATCCGCCGCGCCCGCCCGGATCTGGTGCATCTGCACAGCCGTATTGGTGCCGATGTTATGGGCGGACTGGCGGGACGTCTGTCCGGGGTGCCGGTGATTCATACCCGCCGTGTCGATAACCCCGAACCGCGTTGGCTGGTGGCGCTCAAATACCGGCTGCATGATCGCGTGATCGCCATCTCGGAGGGCATTGGCCAGGTGCTACTCAGTGAAGGGCTGCCCGCGACCAAACTGCGGATCGTGCGCAGCGCCGTGGATTGGGATCGCTATGCCCAGCCTGCTGACCGCACCGCCATCCGGCAACAACTGGCGGTGCCGACTGACGCCCTGTTGATCGGCGTCATCGCCCAACTAATCCCGCGTAAGGGTCATCGCTTTCTGCTGGCAGCATTGCCCGCGCTGATCGCTGTTTATCCTAACTTACATGTGCGTTGCTTTGGCCAGGGACTACTGGCCGCTGAAATCCAGCGCCAGATCGCCGACCTGGAACTGTCTGACCATGTGCAACTCGCCGGTTTTCGCGACGATCTGCCCAACATTCTGCCCGCGCTCGATCTGGTCGTGCATCCGGTGCTGATGGAAGGGCTGGGTGTCTCGCTGCTCCAAGCGGCCAGTGCCGGGGTGCCAATCATTGCCAGTCGTGTCGGCGGCATCCCCGAAGCGGTGCGTGACGGCGAGAATGGCCTGCTGGTTCCGCCCGGCGACGTGGCCGCGCTGCGCGAAACGATCAGCCGTCTGCTGGCCGATCCCGAATACCGCCGGAAACTCGGCGCTGGCGGTCAGGAATTGATGGCACGGGAGTTTTCGGTTGACGCGATGGTTGAGGGCAATCTGGCGGTGTATCGGGAATTGGTCTGCCGGACTGACGCACCTGACACGCCTTCATCCTGATCGCCAGATGTCGCGGCGGCAAACCAGCTCTCACTGGATCAGTCGTTCGGGCAACGACCCATAGATCAGATCATGCGCAACGTCAGTCGCCAGACGCCCGGCCAGCTGGTCAAACGCTGCAGTCATGGGGCGTTGGTGCATAAATAAGGATTGGGGCAGGAATTCCCCTTTCCCCATGTTCTCAGGACACGGCGATCCCCACCCTCACCGAGACTGGCATTCCCAGGTAGGTCATCCTGTTCATGGCGGCGATCCGGGCATGGACCTCGTTCACCTGGGAGTCGAAAATGCGTGAGGCAACGCCCGCCCCGAAGAGCGGCTTGAGGCGGGACATGGCGTTTTCGGCGAGGCTGCGATGGTGGTCGCCCGTGTCTGTCTTCCACTGT
>CAIUAY010000013.1 GCA_903897335.1 uncultured Chromatium sp.
GCGCCGCGCATGTGGCGGTTGCATCCGTGCGTTGTCTCATCGCCAGATCCCGATAACCGTGGTGTCAAAAATTCTGACATGCGATGCCATGATTGACGCCAATTTGCGCGTCGTGAATGCGGCGATTGGACTGCAACGCGGCATGTTTGCACCGCGTCCACCATGTCAGTGTAAAAAATTCTGACACTCAGCGCCGCAGCGGACGCTGGCGAGATGACAGGGCGGTATTGATCCAGGCGTGTCTATAAAACGCCGGTCAAGACGCTGTTTTATCGGGGAATTCACACAGATCGGCAATGCTGCACTGGGCGCAGCGCGGCTGACGCGCTACGCAGACATAGCGCCCGTGCAGAATCAACCAGTGATGCGCATGGTTTTGAAAGGGTCTGGGAACATGACGCAGCAGTTGCTGTTCAACCGCCAGCGGAGTCTTGCCCTCGGCGATCCGGGTGCGATTGGCAACCCGGAAAATGTGGGTATCCACCGCAATCGTCGGCTCGCCGAACGCGGTATTGAGGACGACGTTTGCGGTCTTGCGACCCACCCCCGGCAGTGCTTCCAGCGCCATGCGTTCACGTGGCACCTCGCCGCCATGTTCGGCCAGCAGCATGGCGCAGGTCTTGATGATATTGCGCGCCTTGGTGTTAAAGAGACCGATGGCACGGATCTGTGACTTCAGCCCGTCCTCGCCCAGCGCCAGGATTGTCTCCGGGGTGCGGGCGAGCGGAAACAGGCTTGCGGTGGCCGTGTTGACGCTTTTGTCAGTGGCCTGCGCCGACAGAATCACCGCGATCAGCAACTCAAAGGGCGTCCGATAATAAAGCTCGGTCGTGGGCGCGGGATTGGCGTCACGCAGACGCTCGAAGATGCGTTGGCGTTTTTGTTGATTCATGGCTTGAATTCTGTCTCAGTCTAGCGTGTGATGCGGCGGCACAGCGAACAATACCCCGGTCGGCTTCCAACACAGCAGAGAGGTTCATCCAACGGATGATTATCGCTTTTTCCCGTCCACTGGTGGCGCTCTTGCTGCTCGTCCCCATGTCTGGCTGGTGTGCCGATGAGGATCAGTCCGCGCCAGTCGAGGCTGCCGCGACCAGCACGACAGCAGTGCCTCCAGAGAAACTCCGTCCAAGCCCACCAGACACGCCGCGTCTCAGCCGTGCCCAGGTCGCGTCACTGATCCCTGACGTGGCGAGTCGTTATGGCGTCGAGGAGGCGCTGATCCGCGCCGTGGTCGCTGCCGAATCCAACTATAATGCGCACGCCGTGTCCAGTGCCGGCGCAGTCGGGCTGATGCAACTGATGCCCGCGACCGCCGCAGACTACGGCGTCTCGTCGGTGGATGCGCTGTTTGATCCCCAGACCAACCTGCGCACGGGAACACGGCATCTCAAGCGTTTGCTGACGAAATACAACAACGATTACGGTCGCGCAATCATGGCCTATAACGCGGGTGAAGGCGTGGTCGATCGAACGAACAGCCAGGTGACTTATCTGGAGACGCTCAATTACACCGAGGCGGTCATTAACAACTATCGCCGTCAAGGTGGCACCGCGCCAACCCAGACCGCGCTGACGCAGGTGAATACGCTGCGCGGCGTACGTTATGTTGGCAAGGCACGGCTGTTGCTGAAAAAATATCTAGATCCGTCACTGCTGTCGCTCACTGTCAAACCGACGCTGAGCGTGCGTTATCTGAATCCGTCGCTCCACGAACCTGGCCCCGAAAGTCGGCCAATGTTTGAACTGGACGCTAGCCGCTGACATGCACGGTAAAAAACCATGATCTGCAACACCACTGGACGCCTGCTGACCAGCCAGGGTCGGAGTCTCCTGAGATGAATCCAACGCTTCAGAAGCTTCGAGAGATTGCGCAGGCAAGCGCACTGAATACTCAGGGTTCTGCATTGAAAAAACAGCAGGTCATGGCGTCCTGTGCCGAATTGGCCGCACCATTGATCCGCGCCTTCCAGGATGTCGAGAAGGAATATGTGCGCATCACCATCCTGCGCCAGATCTGGCCGGGTGATTATGACCGGCGCAATGATCAGGTCGGCGGTCTGCTGGTCATGCTGATCGGGTCGGAGCAAGCGCCATCTGGACTGAAAATGGCCATGCCACAGGGATTTCTGACCTTTGAGGTCGTCCTCAAATCACCAGATGCACATGTCTTTCGCTGTATCCGGGAGACCGCCGGTCAGCGCCCGTTGACGATGGAATTTCCTGATGGCGAGCGCTGGCTGGAGTATTTTTACAAAGTGATCTCAGACGTGATCGAACTCTGATCGCAACCTGACCGGTTTGGACATTTCAGACGCGACAGCACATCATGCACCCAAGGGGTCGCCCGTCGTTTCACCCTGACGACATTTCCCGAACAATCAGACCGTAAATCTCAATGGCTCAATACATTTTTACCATGAACCGGGTCGGCAAAATCGTGCCGCCCAAGCGCGTGATTCTGCGCGACATCTCGCTGTCATTTTTCCCCGGTGCCAAGATCGGCGTACTGGGCTTGAACGGCTCCGGCAAATCGACTTTGCTGAAAATCATGGCTGGACTGGATACCGACATTGAAGGTGAGGCGCGTCCGCAGTCCGGTATCAAAGTCGGCTTTCTGTCCCAGGAACCGCAGCTTGATTTGACCAAAGACGTGCGCGGTAATGTCGAAGAGGCGCTCGGTCACATCACCGCCGCGCTGGCGCGGCTCGACGCGGTGTATGCGGCTTACGCCGACGCTGATGCGGATTTCGATGCGCTGGCAAAAGAGCAGGCCGATCTCGAAAACCTGATTGAGGCCACCGACGGTCACAATTTGGAGCGCACGTTGGAAGTCGCCGCCGAAGCGTTGCGCCTGCCGCCGTGGGATGCCGATGTGACCACATTATCCGGTGGCGAGCGCCGCCGTGTCGCGCTGTGTCGGCTGCTGTTGTCGAAACCCGACATGCTGCTGCTCGATGAGCCGACCAACCATCTGGACGCCGAATCGGTCGCCTGGCTGGAGCGGTTTCTGCATGAATATCCTGGCACCGTGGTCGCCGTGACCCATGATCGTTATTTCCTCGATAACGTCGCTGGCTGGATTCTCGAACTGGATCGCGGCTATGGCATCCCTTGGGAAGGAAATTATTCGTCCTGGCTCGATCAGAAAGAGCAGCGCCTGGAGCTGGAACAGAAGCAGGAACAGGCGCGTATCAAGGCGATGAAGCACGAACTGGAATGGGTGCGCGCCAATCCGAAAGGTCGTCACGCCAAGAGCAAGGCGCGAATGGCGCGGTTTGATGAATTGCAATCGCAAGAATTCCAGAGTCGCAACGAGACCAACGAGATTTACATTCCGCCGGGGCCGCGTCTTGGCGAGCTGGTGATTGAAGCAACTGATTTGAAGAAGGCGTATGGCGATAACCTGCTGTATGAAAATCTGTCGTTCAATCTGCCGCAAGGCGGAATCGTCGGCATCATCGGCCCGAATGGTGCCGGTAAAACCACGCTATTTCGGCTGCTGACCGGGCAGGAACAGTCTGACGCTGGCGAATTGCGCATCGGCGAAACGGTGCAAATCGCTTACGTCGATCAGAGCCGCGATGCGCTGGATGACACTAAAACCATCTGGGAAGAAATCTCCGACGGTTCGGACACCATCATCGTCGGACGCTACGAAATGCCGTCCCGCGCCTATTGTGGGCGGTTCAACTTCAAAGGCTCAGATCAGCAAAAGCGCATCGGCGATCTGTCCGGCGGCGAGCGCAACCGCGTTCATCTTGCCAAGCTGTTAAAAAGCGGTGGAAATCTACTGCTGCTCGACGAGCCAACCAATGATCTGGACATCGAAACGCTGCGGGCACTGGAAGAAGCGCTGCTGACCTTCCCTGGTTGCGCGGTGGTGATCAGCCATGACCGCTGGTTTTTAGATCGCATCGCCACTCATATCCTTGCATTTGAAGGCGATTCGCAAGTCACTTGGTTTGAAGGCAATTACGCTGATTACGAGGCTGACCGGCATCGCCGCCTGGGTTCCGATGCCGATCAGCCGCACCGCTTAAAATACCGCCGACTGTCGGCCTGAACCGCCGTGTTTTATTGCATCTGGATTGATCGTGATGAACGGTAAAGTCTGGTTTGTTGGCGCGGGGCCAGGCGCCCCGGATCTGATCACGGTACGCGGCGCGCGACTCCTGGCCGAAGCTGGCGCGATTCTTTATACCGGGTCACTGGTGGCCGAGACAGTGCTTGAATGGGCATCGCCAGACTGCGAAATTGCTGATTCAAAATCGATGGATTTGCAACAGGTGACGGCCTGGCTGCTGGAGCAGGCACAGCGTCACGCGACGGTGGTCAGGCTCCAGACCGGCGACCCAACCCTCTACGGCGTCTTCGCTGAGCTGGCGCGACCGCTGGATCATGCCGGGATTCCGGTCGGGATCGTCTCAGGCGTCTCCTCGGCGATGGCTTCGGCTGCTGCGGCTGGCGAATGTCTGACGCTCCCCGAGATCACCCAGACTGTCATCTTTACCCGGCTGTCCGAACGCACCCAGATGCCTGAGCGCGAATCACTGACTGCGCTGGCGGCGCACGGCTGTACGCTGTGCATTTTTCTCTCGATTGAGCGCATTGAAGCGGTTGTCGAGCATCTCACAGCGGCAGGCTGGCACGGCACGGCACCCGTAGTCATCGTCCATAAGGCCACCTGGCCAGATGAAGAGTTGATTCTGCGCGGCACCCTGGATGACATCGCCATGCAATGTCGGGTGGCACGGATCGACCGTCAGGCGCTGATCCTGGTCAGTCCGGCTCTGGGCGCCCGCGCCTGGACTGACGCGCAACCCTCCAAACTCTACGATGCCGCCTTTCCGCGCCGTTTCCGTCCAGCATCATGATCGAACCGCTCGTCCTCGTGCTGGCAGCCAGTCTGCTCGATCTTGCATTCGGCGACCCCGACTATCGACTGCATCCAGTCCGCATTATCGGCGACTGGAGCCTGCTGCTCGAACGCTTGCTGTTTGCACTGGGCTGGAATGGGCGGGCAGGCGGCATCCTGCACTGGCTGCTGGTGGTCACTGGCGCACTGGGTCTGTGGTGGGGCGTTCATCTCGGTTTGACATGGCTGCATCCCATGTTGGCCGTGCTCTGGGATCTCTATCTCGCCTACAGCCTGCTCTGTCTGCGCGGTCTGGCTGAACAGGGCGGGCGCGTCCTGAAGACGTTGGACGATCTGCCGCTTGCCCGCGAACACATGCGCCTGCTGGTGGGACGCGATACCGAACCATTACAGCGCGACGGGATGGTGCGTGCCGCCATCGAAAGTCTCGCCGAAAATCTCACCGATGCGGTGCTGACCCCGCTCTGGGCGCTGTGTCTGTTCGGCCTGCCGGGGCTGATCCTGGTCAAGGCCGTTTCAACGCTGGATTCAATGGTGGGTTACAAAACGGATCGTTACTGTCAGTTCGGCTGGGCCGGCGCACGCAGCGACGATCTGGCGCACTGGCTGCCGGCGCGTCTTTCGGTCATCCTCATCGCGCTGGCCGCCGCCATCCTGCGGCTGCATCCGCTGCTTGCATTGCGTTCAGCCTGGCGCAATCACGCCATGCTGCCCAGTCCTAATTCAGGCTGGAGCGAGGCCGCCTGCGCCGGTGCGCTACGGGTACGTCTGCTGGGGTCGGTCTGGCGTCATGGCAAACTGATTAATGATCGTTATCTGGGCGATCCAGACTGGCCTGCCGATTTGGGCGCTGCTGATCTGCGCCGGGCAATCGCGCTGATTGCGGTTTGCACGTTGCTGGCGCTTGGCGCTGGACTGATGTTGATGGCGTGGTCGTGTCGCATCGGCGCGCAATGTTGACATCGCACGGCGGGTTCTCGCCGTCGCAGCGGCTATCACGATTTTCTGCCTGTATCATAATTAACCTTTCAAGCACCCAGAGTAATCGCTGATGCTGATTCTTCGCGGCGCACCCGCCATTTCCGAGTTCCGTCTTCGCAAACTGGCCGATCGACTGCGCGAGCAGACCGGGACGCCGATCCAGCCCTACGCTGAATATGTGCATTTCGCCCGGATCGGGGGTGATCTGGATAACGATGAACAGGCTGTGCTGGAGCGTTTGCTGCGTTATGGCCCGCGCCTGTCCAGTGGCGATGATTCTGGCCAGCAACCTGCCGGTGTATTGGTGCTGGTCGTGCCGCGTCCGGGCACCATCTCGCCCTGGTCATCAAAGGCAACCGAGATTGCGCACAACTGCGGTCTTGAATGTGTCGAACGACTCGAACGCGGGATTGCCTATTATCTAACCTCAGACAGCGGTGATATCAATCCTGATCTGGTGCGACAGGCGTCGGCGATCCTGCATGACCGCATGACTGAGGTTGCGCTCTTTGGTCTGGACTCAGCACAGCGGCTGTTCGATGACACTGATCCGCGTCCATCCCAGCCGGTTCCGTTTCTGACCACCGGGCGGGCGGCGCTGCTGATGGCGAATGACGATCTGGGTCTGGCGCTCTCTGATGATGAAATCGACTATCTGGCGGCAAGCTTTACCGCGCTATGGCGCGATCCGACCGACGTTGAGCTGATGATGTTCGCTCAGGCCAACTCGGAGCATTGCCGACACAAGATCTTCAATGCTGACTGGATCATCGATGGCGAACCGCAGACGCACTCGCTCTTCGCCATGATTCGCCAGACGACCGAAGCCGCGCCGCAGGGTGTGCTATCGGCCTATCAGGATAACGCGGCAGTGATCGAAGGCTTTGAGGGTCGGCGCTTTCTGCCCGATCCACTGACCGCTATCTATGGCGAACACGAAGAACCGATCCATCTCCTGATGAAGGTCGAGACACATAACCATCCGACCGCGATTGCGCCACATCCCGGCGCGGCGACTGGCTCAGGTGGCGAGATCCGCGATGAGGGCGCGACTGGGCAGGGTGCTAAACCCAAGGCTGGATTGTGCGGGTTTTCAGTGTCCAATCTGCGTCTTCCAGGCTTTGAACAGCCCTGGGAGGTTGATCACGGCAAGCCGGGGCGGATCGTGTCGGCGCTTGAGATCATGCTCGACGGACCGCTTGGCGCGGCGGCTTTCAATAATGAATTCGGGCGTCCCAATCTGGCCGGTTATTTCCGTGCCTATGAACAGTCCGTGCCAGGGCCGGACGGCAAGCCGGAACTGCGTGGCTATCACAAGCCGATCATGCTGGCCGGGGGCTTAGGCAATATCCGCGCCGAGCATGTCGCCAAGCAACCCTTTCCGCCGGGAACGCCACTGGTGGTGCTTGGTGGGTCGGCCATGCTCATCGGGCTGGGCGGTGGCGCGGCCTCCAGCATGACGTCTGGCAGTTCGGCGGAGGATCTCGATTTTGCGTCGGTGCAACGGGCCAATCCCGAAATGGAGCGCCGCTGTCAGGAGGTGATTGACCGCTGCTGGGCGCTGGGCGATGAGACGCCGATGCTCTTTATTCACGATGTCGGGGCGGGCGGACTCTCGAACGCACTGCCCGAACTGGTGCATGACGGCGGGCGTGGCGGGCATTTTGAGCTGCGCGAGGTGCCAAATGACGACCCCGGCATGTCGCCACTGGAAATCTGGTGCAACGAGTCACAGGAACGCTATGTGCTGGCAATTGCCGCCGAGCGTCTGGAACAGTTCAAGTCAATCTGCGAGCGTGAACGCTGTCCCTACGCCGTGGTCGGCACCGCGACCGCGTTGGAACACCTGCGTCTCGATGACCGTCACTTCGGCAATCAGCCCATCGACATGCCATTGTCGCTCTTGTTCGGCAAACCGCCGAAGATGCGGCGCGAGGTCAGCCGCATCCATCCGCTAACAACCGTCTTCACGACGGCGGACATCGATTTAGGCGAGGCGATTTTCCGGGTATTGCGTCTGCCGACCGTGGCGGACAAGAGCTTTCTGATCACCATCGGTGATCGCAGTATTACTGGACTGGTGGCGCGTGATCAGATGGTCGGCCCTTGGCAGGTGCCGGTGGCGGACTGTGCCATGATGCTGGCGGATTATCGCGGCTATACCGGCGAGGCGATGGCGCTTGGCGAACGCTCCCCACTGGCGCTGCTCGACGCTCCGGCATCCGGACGCATGGCGGTCGGCGAGGCGCTGACCAACCTGGCTGCAACCTATATCAATGATCTTGGCGACATCAAGCTCTCGGCTAACTGGATGGCGGCAGCGGGACATCCGGGCGAGGATGCGCGGCTCTATGACACGGTATCGGCGGTGTCGGCGCTGTGTCAGGCGCTGGGGATTGCTATCCCGGTTGGCAAGGATTCGCTGAGCATGAAAACAGTGTGGCAGGACGCAACCCGCGGGCGGCGCGAGATGACGGCTCCACTGTCGCTGATCGTCTCGGCCTTCATGCCGGTCTCGGATGTGCGTCAGACCCTGACCCCGCAGTTGCGTACCGATGAAGGCGACACCGATCTGATTCTGATCGACCTGGGGCGTGGCAAAAACCGGCTCGGTGGTTCCTGTCTGGCTCAGGTCTATGGCCAGCTTGGCGCACTGGGGCCGGATCTTGATCATCCTGATCTGCTCAAGCGTTTCCTGGCGGTACTCCAGGATCTCTTCGTCGAATTGATGATCCTCGCTTATCACGACCGTTCTGATGGCGGGCTGCTGGCGACGCTGGCTGAAATGGCCTTTGCCGGACACTGCGGGATCGATATTGAACTCGATGCGCTCGGATCCGATCCGGTCGCGGCGCTCTTCAGCGAGGAACTCGGGGCGGTGATCCAGGTACCGCACACCGAGACCGACTGCGTGCTGCAAATCCTCAAATTTCACGGCCTCGCTGAGTGCAGCACGGTGATTGGAACGCTCAACGATGACGACATGATCCGTCTTCGCCGTCATTCACGGATGCTGTTTGAGGCACCTCGCGCCGATCTGCAACAGGCGTGGTCAGAAACCAGCTACCGGATGCAGTTGCTGCGCGATCATCCCGACTGCGCAGACGAAGCCTTTGCGCGGATCACCGCCGATGATCCGGGGCTACACGCCGAGTTGAGCTTTGACCCGGATGATGACATTGCCGCCCCCTATATCGAGCGGGGCATCCGTCCGCCGATCGCCATCCTGCGCGATCAGGGCGTCAACGGCCAGCAGGAAATGGCAGCGGCCTTTCACGCGGCAGGTTTTGAATGTGTTGACGTGCATCTGTCGGACATCATCGCTGGTCGCGTCGATCTGGCAGATTTCCGGGGGCTGGCGGCCTGCGGTGGCTTTTCCTATGGCGACGTGCTGGGCGCGGGCGAGGGCTGGGCTAAAACCATTCTGTTCAATACGCGGGCGCGTGATCAATTTCAGTGCTTTTTCGAGCGCCCGGAGACCTTTGCGCTGGGCATCTGCAACGGCTGCCAGATGCTCTCGAATCTGCGTGAACTGATTCCCGGCGCGGATCACTGGCCACATTTCGTGCGCAACCGTTCCGAGCAGTTCGAGGCACGAACGCTGATGCTGGCGGTCGCGGACACGCCCTCGGTGCTGCTGGCGGAGATGGCTGGTTCACGGATGCCGATCGCGGTCGCGCATGGCGAGGGTCGCGCCGAGTTCCGCGATGCCGCGCATCTGGCGGCGGCGCAGCCGTTTGTCGTGGCTCGCTATGTGGAGAATGACGGACAGATTGCGCAACGCTATCCGGCCAACCCCAATGGTTCGCCGGATGGCATCGCTGGGCTGACCACGACAGATGGGCGTGTCACCATCATGATGCCGCATCCTGAACGGGTGTTCCGTGCAGTACAAAATTCCTGGTACCCAGACGACTGGGAGCAGGATGGCCCATGGATGCGGTTGTTTCGCAATGCGCGGGTGGATTAAGCGCCCGTTTTATCTGGTTGGCACAACATCTTTCCGTCGGGAGCCTGTTGGGTCAGGCTTCAGTCTGGCAATGAAGTGTCTCTAATGATCTGGTCGTAATGGTGTGCTGGTGGTGCCATGAGCAATCTTTCGCGGATTCTGTACGTGAGTCGCAGCAGTCTTGGCGTCGGTGAAGCTGACCTCCAGGATATTCTCGAAATCTCGCGCAAAAAGAACAAACAGCTTCAGATCACTGGGATTCTCTGTACTGGCGGAGGCCATTTCATTCAGATCCTGGAAGGCTCGCAAGACGCGCTGATTCATCTCTATGCCCGCATTCTCGATGACCGGCGGCATTATGACTCGGTGTTGATCGGCGTTGCCCCGATTCAGCAACGGATTTTCAAGCACTGGTCAATGGGCTATATCGAAAACTCGCCGGAGGTGATGGAAGCGAACCGCAGCCAGCTTCTGGAAATCTGGCGGGGACGGAAGGAGGCGCATGAACTGTTTACGCTGATGCGGCGATTTATGGAACAGCTTGACAGCTAAAGCATTTCAGATGTTTTCGGCGTTTGGCAGAACGGCCTGAAGACTGACCGCAATGAGTTGTTCTTCGACTTCGAGAAAAACGCTCTAGGCCAGCGGATGCGTCAGTTTTATGCACCAAAGGGGCGTTGGTGCATAAACCTTCAGACAACGGCTAAGCTGGCGGTCGTTTCAGCGGAGACAGTCCCCAGACATGTCATCGACAGTTTCTGAAAGTGGCGAAGACGCTTCCCCCAAGA
>CAIUAY010000014.1 GCA_903897335.1 uncultured Chromatium sp.
TAGAGTTGAATTAACGTAGTTAATTTTCGATAAAATACCAAACCATTTTTAGTTAACACGGAAACAGCGCAATGAAAATGACAACTTTAGATTTAAAGCAAGACAGGCAGTGGCGAGCGACTGTTGGTATAAGCAAAGAGCAATTTTTTATTTTGCTTAATTGTTTCAAAAAAGCTTATTTTGAAACGTATCAATCCGAGTTAAATAAAAGGAAAGTTGAAACAAAAATTGACTATTGCATTGAAAGCGAAGAAGACCTATTACTCTTTACTTTGTTTAGTTTTAAGTCGGGTTTAACCTATGATGTTTTGGGAATTGTTTGCGGGATGAATGGCTCGAATGCAAAAAGAAATCAAAAAATTGGCTTAAAAATTTTAGCGAAGACGCTCGATGATTTAGGTGTCATGCCAAGACGTAAGTTATTGACTGTAAAAGATTTTGAAGATTTATTCAGAGAAGATAAAGAGCTAATATTTGATGCCACTGAGCAGTGTATACAACGCCCTAGCGATGACGATAGGCAAAAAGAAACGTATTCCGGTAAAAAAAATTTAACGCGTTAAAAGTCATGCTTATTTCAACTAAAAAGAAAGTGATTAAATATCTGAGTCCGTGTTATCCCGGCAAAAAACACGACTTCTCTTTATTAAAAACAGAGTTTCCACCAGAACAACCTTGGTTTAAGAATTTTACGATCAGAGTTGATTTGGGTTATTTAGGAATTGCTGACCAATATCAATGCAAAAACATTTATATTCCATATAAGAAATCAAAGAAAAATCCATTAACGGATGAGCAAAAATTAACCAATAAACAATTCGCTTCAGAACGCATTGTTGTCGAGCAAAGTATTTCAGGATTAAAACGGTTTCGTTTTCTTTCAGATCGGCTTCGTATTCATGACGTTGATTTGTATAATGAAATTTTTGGCGTTTGCGCGGGCTTATGGAATTTTTATTTGGCTAACTAACTGTTTTTTATGGTTAAAACAACTCTATTGACTGAGTCAATGATCATGCGTATTTGAAGTTGCGCATTTTTTAAAAATTTGCGCGGCATCAATTTCGCTATGACTATAAAGCGTTTAGAGTTGCTTAATTTGCGCCGAGGTCAGCACATGTCAGGCTTGGATCCGATTTCAGTCATCATTGAATCGAACGTATCTTGTGCTGGAATGCCTCAAGACTGCGGTAACGCACTGCCCATCTTGCACGAAATCCGCCACGCACTGGAACGCCTGATCTCGACCGGCGAAGAGACCCGGATCGACCTCAACGCCATGCCCTTTGGCCCCGGTGATTTGGATTGTCTGAAGGCATTGCTCGGCACGGGCGAAGTCCATGCGACCGTCGAGGCAATGGGTTTAACATTGATTCAGGAAACCGCTATCCCCGGCGTCTGGCTGGTGGATTATCAAAATTCCGATGCGCGTCGTCTGACGTTGCAGATTGAGATTGCCTCCGTTCCCGAGATCCTGCGCCCGCAGCCGCTCGATCTCGCCGAGGCGATCAACACGCTCGATGGCCGATTGACTCAAAGCGCGAGCAATCGGCATCACTCGTCCTGACTCCTCCAGGAGGGGCTATGATTGACCGCAAGACCCCCAACAAGACCCTGGGCGAAAGCCTACGCGACCACGGCCTTTCGCGCCGTGGCTTCCTTAAATTCTGTGCGGCGACGGCCTCCATGATGGCTCTGCCGCCAGGCATGGTGCCGGTAATTGCCGCCGCGCTCGAACAGGCCAGACGACCCTCGGTGATCTGGCTGTCGTTCCAGGAATGCACCGGTTGCACCGAATCGTTGACCCGCAGCCATGCGCCGGCGCTTGAGGATCTGATCCTCAATCTCATCTCGCTGGACTATCACCACACGCTCCAGGCCGCCGCTGGTGATGCCGCAGAAGATGCGCGTCTCCAGGCCATGGAGGCCAACACGGGGCAATATCTGGTGATCGTGGATGGCTCCATCCCGGGGCCGGATTCAAATCCTGGCTTTTCGACTGTCGCCGGACGCAGCAACTACGAGATCCTCATGGAGACGGTGGAACATGCTGCCGCTGTCATTGCGGTTGGCACCTGCGCTGCCTTCGGTGGACTGCCCCAGGCCAGTCCGAACCCAACCGGAGCCATGTCGGTGATGGATCTGGTCAAGGACAAGCCGGTGATCAATGTCTCCGGCTGTCCGCCAATCCCGATGGTTATCACGGGCGTACTGGCGCATTACCTGACCTTTGGGCGATTGCCCGAGCTGGACGCGTATCATCGTCCGCTGGCCTTTTACGGTCAGTCGATTCATGACCGCTGTTACCGCCGTCCCTTCTATGACAAGGGGAAATTTGCTGAAACCTTCGACGATGAGGGCGCGAAACTGGGCTGGTGTCTCTACCGGCTAGGCTGCAAGGGACCAAGTACCTACAACGCCTGTGCCACCATGCGCTGGAATGGTGGCGTCAGTTGGCCAATCGAGTCAGGACATCCCTGTCTGGGCTGTTCGGAGCCGAGTTTTTGGGATGCCGGCAGCTTCTATCAGCCACTGTCCGTCCCGCTCACGGCCACTTCCGGCGATCTACTAACGGCCGCTGTCGGCGGCGCGGTGGTTGGCGCAGGAGTTGCGACACTGGCAAATAAACAGATCAAGACCGCCGTCGCCAATCGTCAGCCGGTCACGGTCGAGGAGCTGGAGGAGAAGCTATGAGCGGTTCAATGGCATTTCTGTTGTGGATCAAAGGGCCGATGTTCAACATCGCGCTGGCGATCTTCGCCATTGGTCTGTTTGCGCGCTTCGCCGAGATTTTCCTGCTCGGACGCAAGCCCAATTATGCCGAACCCCGTGCCGGTGAGTGGCTGCCTGGATTCAAGACGATGTTCACCCGTAGCATCGCCGACCCAGGCACGTTCCAGCGCGCCTCTTTCAATGTGGTTGTGGGCTGGGTCTGGCATCTCGGATTTCTGATCGCGCTCCTGCTTTTCGTGCCCCATGTCGAGCTGATGAAGGGGTTATTTGGCATCGTCTGGCCGGCGCTGCCGAATCCGGTCGTTGATCTGATCACCGCCATCACCCTGATTGCGCTCGTTGCAACCCTGGTACACCGCCTGACCCATCCGGTGAAACAGCGCATCAGTACCTTTGATGATTATCTGGTCTGGACGGTCGTTTTCCTGGTCGTGTTGACCGGTTATCTGGCCTATCACCGGCTCGTCAATCCTTATCCGATCGCGCTTGGGATGCACATTCTGATGGCTGAGATTTTTCTGATCATCCTGCCTTTCACCAAACTCACGCACATCTTCACCGCCTTCATCGCACGTTGGTACAACGGAGCCGCGTTTGGCCGCAAGGGGGTTGCATCATGAGCGAGCTGACACTTGAACGGGGTCTGGCGGCTTTCCGCGCTGAGATCGATGCGCCAATCGCTGCCTTCTTCTCGAGCTGTGTGCACTGTGGCATCTGTGCCCAGTCCTGTCCCTTCTATCTGGAGACCGGCGATCCCAAATACACGCCGATCCTGAAACTGGAACCGCTGCGCCTCGTCTGGGAGGGTGAATTCACGCTCTGGGGGCGGATCAAGCGTACCCTCGGACTCCAGCAGAAAGTCACCGATGAGATGCTGGCCGAGTGGGAAGAATTGCTTTACGACTCCTGCTCCATGTGCGGACGCTGCTCCCTGGTCTGTCCGGTCGGCAACGATCTGGCCTATATGATCCGCAAATCACGCGAGGGCATGGTCCAGGCCGGACATGCGCCCGAAGGTTTGATCGCCGCTTCGGTGCGCGCCATCCAGACCGGTAGCCCGATGGGTCTACAATGGAAGACGCTCGCAGTCCAGATCAAGCATGTAGAAGACAGCACGAGCTTGACAGTCCCGGTCGATAAAACTGGCGTTGACTATCTGGTTCTGCTGTCATCAATGGAGATCATCAACTTCCCCGAATATCTGGAAGCGATCACTAAAATTTTCGACCATGCTGGAGTGACCTGGACGCTTTCGACCCAGTGCTTCGAGGCGACCAACGCCGGTATCCAGATCGGCAACAAAGACATCGCCGCCCAACTGGTCGAACGGGTCGTGGCCGCCGCTGAAAAACTTAAGGTGCCGAATGTCATCAGCCCTGAGTGTGGTCACGCCTACACGGCCATTCGCTGGGAGGGGCCAAATCTGATCGGACGCCCTTACCCATTCCGGGTCTTTCACATCATCGAAGTGCTGGACACACTCCGCGCTAGCGGTCGCCTCCAGACCGAAGGCATGGAGAGCGACCGACTCTCGCTGCATGACCCCTGCAACCTGGCGCGCAAGAGCGGCGTGATCCAGCAGCAGCGCAACCTGATGGCTCTGGTCGCCGACAACTTCGTGGATTTGAAAGAACACGGCAAATTCCAGTGGTGCTGCGGCGCAGGTGGCGGTGTCAGCTCCAATGAACGCGCCGAACCACTCAAGCTGGCCGCGTTCAAGCGCAAAAAGGCACAGATCGAAGAGGTTGCGCCGGAGCGCATGGTCACGATGTGTGCCACCTGCCGGACTCAGCTTGAAGAGGGTATGGAAGAATTCAACATGAACATCCCGGTTGTTGGCCTGACCGAAATGATTGCCGACCATCTGGTCGAGAAGGAGGCACGCTCATGAGTCAACGACTCGTCGTCGATCCCATCACCCGCATTGAGGGTCATCTGCGCATTGAGGCCGAGATGGATGGGGCGAGGATCGCTCAAGCCTACAGTTCCGGCACGTCGGTACGCGGCATCGAGAAGATTCTCAAAGGCCGCGACCCGCGTGATGCCTGGGCTATCGCTCAACGCATCTGCGGTGTCTGCACACTGGTTCATGGCATCGCCTCGGTGCGTTCTGTCGAAGATGCGCTCAAGATTGAACTGCCAACCAATGCCCAATTGATCCGCAACCTGATGATCGGGACTCAATATGTCCATGATCATGTCATGCATTTCTATCATCTGCATGCACTGGACTGGGTGGACGTGGTCAGCGCTCTGAGCGCCGATCCCAAGGCCACCTCCGCGCTGGCGCAATCCATCAGTTCCTGGCCGAAGTCCTCGCCTGGCTATTTTGCCGACACCCAGAAGCGGATCAAGACCTTCGTCGAATCCGGTCAGCTTGGTATCTTTGCCAACGGTTACTGGGGGCATCCGGCCTACAAACTGCCGCCCGAAGCCAATCTGATGGCAGTTGCTCATTATCTGGAGGCGTTGGCTTGGCAGCGCGATGCCGTACGTCCACATGTCATCTTCGGCGGCAAGAACCCGCACCCGAACTTTGTCGTCGGTGGTGTTGCCTGTCCGATTGATCTTGATTCGGACTCGGCCATCAATGCCAAACGGCTAGCAGAGGTGCAGAACACGATCCAGTCCATGCGAGTGTTTGTGGATCAGGTCTATGTTCCAGATACCCTGGCCATTGCTGGTTTCTATAAAGACTGGGGCAGTCGCGGCGAAGGGCTGGGGAACTTCCTCTGTTACGGCGATCTGCCGGGCAGCGGTTTCATGGATCCTGCGACCTTCCTCTTCCCGCGTGGCGTCATCCTGAACCGGGATCTCTCGACCATTCACGAGGTTGACCTCAACAGCGCCAACCAAATCGAGGAATTCGTTGCTCATTCCTGGTATGACTATGCTGAAGGCAACGACCAGGGGCTACACCCCTATGCCGGCGAGACCAACCTGGAATACGACGCCCGTGGTGGAGTCAAACCGCCTTATACCCAACTGGACATCAACCAGGGTTACTCCTGGATCAAGGCTCCGCGCTGGAAAGATCAGGCTGTTGAGGTCGGGCCGCTGGCGCGGGTGCTGATGCTCTACGCCAACGGTCATGCACAAACCAAAGAATTGGTCGAGATGACGCTGTCTAAGCTCGACCTGCCGGTCAAAGCTCTCTTCTCGACCTTGGGTCGCACGGCTGCCCGCACACTGGAAACCAAAGTCATGGTCGATGCGATGCAGGGTTGGTACGACGCACTGATCGCTAACATCAAGTCAGGCGACACCAAAACTTTCAACGACACACATTGGGATCCGTCCACCTGGCCTGCGAATGCCCGTGGCGTCGGCTGCATGGAAGCGCCACGCGGCGCACTGGGACACTGGATTGTCATCGAAGACGGCAAGATTGGTAACTACCAGGCCGTAGTACCCACAACCTGGAACGCCGGCCCGCGTGATCCACGGAATCAGGCCGGTGCCTACGAGGCGGCGTTACAGGACAATCACCAGTTAATCGACGTCAAGCAGCCCATTGAAATCCTGCGGACTATCCATTCCTTCGACCCCTGCATTGCCTGCGCGGTGCATCTCACCGATCCAGACTCCGGCGAGCAACTCCGCATCAAGGTGCTTTAGACATCAAATCTGACGGGGGGCGCCGACAGCGTTGCTGCGAGGCTCCCACACTGTGAGGACTCCACCGAATGGCTACCATCACGAACGACCAGGAACTCCGTGCCGCGCTCAATCGGCTGACCGCAGAGCAGCAACGCCTGCTCGGTTCCCGGTTTGCTGAAAACATCCTGCGCCTGAGCCGGGACGAGCGGATTCACCGCGCCATCGCAACGGGTCTCCGGGATGATGTCACACCAGGCGAACTGGAAGATGCGTTCAGATCTGCCAGAGCCTATGCCGTTAAAACCTATACTGATTGTGGCAAAGATACTGACTGGCTGGCTCAGGCTGATCATTTCGTCGCAGCGGCGGCGGCGGCGGCGTTGACCCCGGATGAGCTAATGGCAGAAAGACAGAATCGTGCCTGGAAAGCCGCCGTTCAGGCACGGATGGCAGTCAACTGCGCCATGATAGAAGATGACGTCGCTTCCGAATCCGCTGAGGCACACCATCAGTATGCACTGGCCAATACCTTTCTAGCCGTCAATCACGTTGAGGGACAGGGATAAAAGTGCGCCAGCCGACGGCGAGCATCCTGGTTGAACTGCCACAAGAGTGCGATCAGATCATCCGTGGGTTTTTGCACACTTGCGCGTCCTTCCCTGGACGTAGCGCTGGCTTCAATCCCGTCTGACTGTTTAACCACGTGCTGACGCGGACGTGTCTGAAACTGAGGACGCATTCCTTTGTCCGATCACGTCGGCTTACACAGTCATGCTCCCCATCGCTGGGCATAGCCTGGTCAACGTCGGCGCCTGCTTTCACGCACTCCAGCTTTCATGCGTGGGTCGGCAATGCTCAGCGTGGCGGTGGCAAACCGTGATTGGCTTGTGCGGTGGCGAATTCAGATGGACTGACCAGTCCGTCGCCATTGAGATCAACCGCGCTGAAGGCCGGTGCATTAGGCAGATTGCGCATCGGATAGCCCTGTTCAGAACGCTCTTTGATGCGTTTGGCACGTCCATCATAAAACTCTTTTTCGGTGACGCTGCCGTTGCCATCCTGATCCAGATCGGCAAACGTCATCGGCCCACCGGCAGGCATGTTCGGTGGCTGAGCAAGCGTCACGCCGCAGATAGCGGTCATGGCCAGACTTAACGTGATTAGTCGGATGTGGTTCATCGTGTTTTCCGTTGATGTGAGATGCTGCGAAATGGCGACCGGAAAGAGCGCCAACTGGTTCAATCATCCCAGCGCCCATAGCCTGGAATCTTGACCTGGTGTTCATTATAGACGCCATCCGCCGCGCCACGATGACAGGCATTGCACTGACTGAAACTGCCAACGTCCGGGTTGCCAGTCACGAGACGTGCTGGAATCTCGTCATGCTTGCGCTGGAAATATCGGGTCTCGGTGATGCGCGGTAGGACATTGCCGGGATTGGCGTCCGGCGCGACGGCAAACGCCTGGGCGCGGATCTGCCCGGACTGATCGGCGGCATTGGCGCTGAGATAGGCGCTAATCTCGCTGCGGGCTGCGTCTGGCAGCGCAGCATCGTCGCCATAATGGTTGCTGAGCGCGGTGGGTTCCGTGATCTGCGCCCAAGCCTGCGCTGGCAGCAGACCCGGCTGATAGGCGATGTGGCAGGCGCTACATTCCTGGCCGTAGGTCGCGTTGGTCACCGGAGCCACGTCGGCGCGGGACTGTACCCAGCCGCCACGCTGATTCTGCTCGCCGCGCTCGTCGTCATCATCGCTGACGGCTACGCCGAAGCTGCCGAGAGACAGCAGGCTGATTGCCAGGATGCTTAAAAGTCGTCTGGAATGCGTCATGAATCTGGTCTCCCGCTTATTGAGTTTTGATGTAACTGATGACATCGGCTTTTTCGGTTCCCGTGCAGTCACGTCCGAGTGTCCAGTTGCAGTTGCGCAGCAGCCATTTCTCCACCTTTTGCGGATCGGTCAGTCGCTGCGGGTTGACCGAGGGCGCCAGCGGTTCGATGGTCTTGCCGGTCTTGGCGTGACGCCCTGGCTGAGTCAGATCCTGGCCATGACAGGTGGCGCAACGGCGGGCTGGCGAGCTGTCTGCCTGCGAATATTCGGTGTTCCAGAATATTTTTCCTGCTGCCGGATCAGCGGCAAGCAGTGCGGTTGGGAGCGTCAATGCGCCAGCGGCGAACACAATAATCATCGGTTTGCGCATTAGTCTGCACTCCGCTTGAAACCAGTGATCATGGCGCCGATCAGGTTTTCACGATGCGACAGGCTGGAGAAGGCCACGCCAGCCAGATGCAGGATCACCAGAAACAGCGTGAAATTGGCAAAAAATTCATGGATCTCTTCCAGCGCTTCACCTGCTGACTCGGGTGTTCCGCTCATCAGCGTCGCCAGTGGTCCTGCAAACTCGGTCGCGCCATAGAGCGCCATCCCGCTGAGTCCGGTCGCTGTCACGGCCACTAACAGGACAATGACCATCGCGCCACCGGCTGGGTTATGTCCCAGATACCGTGGCGCGCGCAACGCCAGCGCATCCTTGAAGTAGGCCAGAATCTGTTGGGGCGAGCGCACAAAATCGGAAAACCGGGCGTGACGGGTGCCGATGACACCCCACAGGATCCGCGCCGCGATCAGCGTGAGAACCAAATAGCCGGCCCAGACATGGACGCCGAGCAAATCGTCCTCGACGATGAAAGCGGTCGCAAATCCGGCGGCCAGCGACCAGTGAAAGATCCGCACCACTGGATCCCAGACCCGAACCTGCTGATCCGACGGTGATGTCTGGTTGACGGTGACGTTCCCGTCGGGGGTTGATGTCGTCATGACGTGATTCCTCAAGGCAGTTGACTGATGTGGCGTTGGAAGGCCGCGACCCGTGGCGACCTTGACGTGCAGATTAACGGGGCGATGCTGACTGATCGCTGTCTTATGCTGTCAGTCATTTGTCAGGATGCGGGGTGCAACATGCGTACGATGCGCAATAATTTATTCCATCTGTGGTGTCTGGCCTGCGTCCTTGGTGGACTGGTCGCCTGCTGTGCTTGGGCGGATCCGCCTGGCGAGGAACGCGACTACGATCATGCCCGTCATGCGCTCAACCGTGGCGAGGTGCGTCCAATCGCCGACATCCTGGCATTGGTCGCCGCGCAAGTGCCAGGCGAAGTGGTCGCGGTTGAATTCGAGCACAGGGGTCGAAACGAGGATCGCCACGGCGAACCGTGCTGGTTCTATGAACTGAAGATCCTAACCGGCGATGGACATCTGCTGGAGGTCAGGGTTGATGCGGCGACCGGGCGCATCCTGGACGTGGAGGAAGACTGATGCGAATTCTCTTGGTAGAAGACGATGAGCAAGTTGCCGAAGGCGTGATGGCGGCGCTGACCGCAGCAGGTTTCATTGTGGAGCGCACCGGCGACGGCGAGGATGCCTGGTTCCGGGGCGAGACCGAAAACTATGCTGCCGCGATCCTCGATCTGGGACTGCCCGGTCTGGATGGACTGTCGGTGCTACGCCGCTGGCGCGCCGCCGGACAGCGCCTGCCGGTGTTGATCCTGACCGCGCGCGGCGACTGGAGCGAACGGGTCGAAGGGATCGATGCCGGTGCCGATGACTATCTTCCCAAGCCGTTTCGTCTGGAAGAACTGCTGGCGCGTCTGCGGGCACTGGTGCGCCGTGCCGCTGGACAGGCCGTTGCGGTGCTGGTCAACGGTCAGTTGACGCTAGACACCCGGCGCATGAGCGTTAGCCTAGACGGGGCGCCGGTTCATCTCTCGCCGCAGGAATACCGGCTGGTCAGCTATCTCATGCAACATGCCGGGCGCGTCGTCTCTCAGCTTGAACTCACCGAACAACTGTATGCGCAGGACTTCGAGCGCGATTCCAATTCAGTCGAGGTGCTGGTTGGACGGGTACGCCGCAAGCTCGGCACGGCGCTGATCCAGACCCGACGCGGATTCGGCTATCTCATCGAAGCGACCGGCGACGACTGACCGCTGCCCATGATCCGCCGTTCGCTGCGTCTGCGCCTCTGGACTGGCGCGATCCTGTCGATCAGCGTCGCGCTGCTGGTGGCCGGTGCCGGACTCATTACGCTGTTCGAGCGTCATGTCGAGCGGCGCATCGATGCCGAGCTGCGTCTTCAGCTCAACCAGCTTGCCGCAGCGATCACGGTTGCCGCCGATGGTCGCGTCAGCCTTGCTCACGACCCGTCCGATCCGCGCTTCACGCAACCACTCAGCGGGCTTTACTGGCAGGTCGACGCTGCCAACCAGCCTGGATTGCTGCGCTCACGCTCGCTGTGGGACACGGTTATCGCACTCCCCGCCGATCCGCTTGCACCGGGTGGCGTCCATGCGCATGTCCTTCAAGGGCCTGGTGAACAGCGTCTGCTGATCCGTGAACGCCGTCTTGTTTTCACGCAAAATGCCGTTTCGCTGCGTCTGGCCGTCGGCCTGAACCGCGCTGAACTCACCCTTGCCCGCGATGACTTCGCAGCGGACATGTGGCCCTATCTGGCGCTGATCATCCTGGTGCTGCTGCTTGCTACCCTGGTTCAGATCCAAACTGGACTGGCACCGCTGGAAGCGGTGCGGCGCGGGGTTGAGGCTATCCGCTCCGGTCAGGCGCGCCAGCTTGCCGACACCTATCCCGATGAGGTCATGCCGCTGGTCAGCGAGGTCAACGCCCTGCTCACCGCCCGTAGCCAGGCCATCGAACGCGCCCGTGTCTGGACGGCTGACCTTGCCCACGGACTCAAGACGCCACTCGCTGCCCTGGCCGCTGATGCCCAGCGTTTACGTGAACAGGGTCATCCGGCGCTGGCCTGCGATCTGGAACAGCTTGCCGCGACCATGCGCCGCCGGGTCGACCGTGAGCTCATCCGCGCCCGTGTGCGTTCAGGCACTGAACGGCATCAGGCGCGGGTCGATGTTGGCGAGTCGATCCGCCGCCTGCTGAGCGTGCTGAAACGCACGCCCGATGGTGAACGGCTCGACTGGCGGCTGGAGACGCCGCCAGACGCATGGGTCGCCCTGATGCCAGACGATTTGCTGGATCTACTCGGCAATCTGCTGGAAAACGCCGCCAAATGGGCACGCACCTCGGTCTGTCTAACGGTCGTGGCCGGTGCCTGGATCGAAATCCAGATCAGCGACGATGGTCCAGGCGTTCCGCTCGAACAGCGCTCACGCCTCGGCGAACGTGGTTTGCGTCTGGATCAGAATAAGGAAGGGACGGGGTTGGGGCTTGCCATCGCATCTGACGTGGTGGACGCCTACGGTGGCAAGCTGTGCTTCACTCAGGCCGAGACCGGCGGACTGATGGTCAGCCTGTGGCTGCCGGCGGCGTCCTGACGCGATCTGCAACAGACCGGTTCTGGCGGTGAGTCGTGACTGCGCCTTGCTTGCCCAGATTGGCGACAGCCTGGCGCGACCGTCACGCCAGACTCACCGTCACGCCAGACTCAATGGTGCGCGATGTCCTTGTCGGTAAACAGATAGTCTTTCAGCTCTTTATCGAAAGCGTGATCGTGGCGGCGGATCCACTCCAGCACCATGGCTGCGTGTTCCTTCTCTTCATCACGATTGTGGGCGAGGATCGCCTTCAGCTCCGCATCCTGACAGACATCGACACGCTGGTTGTACCAGTCAACGGCTTCCAGTTCTTCCATCAATGAAATGATGGCGCGGTGCATGTCGCGGGTTGCGGCAGACAGTTCACCAGTTGGTTCGTGATAGCCTTCATTCGCCATGGATAACTCTCCAGATCAGCAGGTTAAGAGATGGCAACGCCAGACAGACGGCGCGTCAGTCATTGTCCAGCGATCAATTTCGGAACACAACCATTCACAGTTTGACGGCAGTCATGTCGCGCTCAAGCAGATCGAATCACTGGCGAGCTGTTTTTAACGCGAAGGCACTGTCGGACATTCAATTGGCAATACCCTCGGATTCTCGATCCGCAGCCGTTTGTAACGGGCATGTTCCCCGCTCAACAGTGTGACCTGAGACGGCGCCACGCCAAATGCATCGGCGATAAATCGTTTCAGCGACTGATTGCCCTTGCCATCGACTGGCGGCGACTGAATCCGCACCCGATAACAGTCTCCGCCCGGATCGGGGCCAACGAAGCCATTTCGGGGTGCGCGGGGCTGCACCCGCAATGACAGTTCCAGATCGTCGCCATTCCAGCGATACCAGGACATCGCAGCGTTCCGTCAGAATGGGCTGCCGACGAGCCACTTGAGCGGCGGAATCAGCAGCATGTTGAGCAGCGTCAGGCCGATGAGAACCAGCATCGGCGACAGATCAATGCCGCTGATGGGTCTGATCCAGCGCTGCGCCGGGCGCATGACCGGATCGGTGAGCCGTTCCAGCAGCGCCACCACCGGATTGTAGGGATCTGGATTCACCCAGCTCAGGATAACCCGCAGCAGAATGGTAAACAGAAAGAGATTAATGAATAGCTCGACAACCCCTGGTATCGCCCAGGCGAAGGCGGCTAAAGGGAAAATGCTGACACCGAGCAGCAACGCGAGGATCGCCAGCTCGACGCTGATCAGCAGCCAGACCAACACCAGCGCGGCGACATCCATCCCGCCATAGCCGGGGATGAGCTGACGCAGCGGGCGCAGCACGGGCGTTGTAACCCTGACCACGAATTGCGAAATGGGATTATAGAAATCGGCTCGCGCCCATTGCAGCAGAAAGCGGATCGCCACCACGGCGGTATACAGTCCGAACAGGGTCTGGATCAGGAAAACGAGTGGATTGAGCAGATAGGAACTGGTCATCATGGTTGCCCCGAAAGGGTCTGTGAAAGCTCGACAGCCCGATCACGGGCCGCCCTGGTGGCACGGATCACCAGATCGTGCAGATCCGCCTCCTGAAACACCGCCAGCGCACGTTCGGTGGTGCCTCCCGGCGACGTGACCTGTTCCCGTAGCCGCGTCGGCGAAGCATCATTTTCCATCGCCATTTTAGCCGCGCCCAGCGCCGTCTGGATGGTCAGCAGACGGGCGGTCTGGGCATCCAGACCTAGTTCAATGCCGGCCTCCTCCAGTGCTTCCATGAACAGAAAAAAATAGGCGGGGCCACTACCGGAGATCGCGGTCACGGCATCGATCCGCGCCTCGTCCTCGACCCAGCGAATGAGTCCAGCAGCGCGCAGAATAGTCTCGGCGCGATTGCGACCCTCGGCATCGACCTCAGGGCTGGCATGGAGACCAATCGCGCCAGTCTGCACCATGGCCGGAGTGTTCGGCATGGCGCGAACGACCATTAGCGGAGCTCCGAACCAGCGTTGCAATGTTTGTTCAGGGACGCCAGCCATCACCGAGATGATCAGCGGTTTGTTGGCCGTGACCAGCGCTGCGATGTCGTGACAGACGGCAGCCGCCATCTGCGGCTTGACGCAGAGAACAAGCGTGTCCGCGTCGGCGATGGCATCGGCGTTACTGGCAAAAGCACGGACACCAAAGTTCGCCTGAAGCGAATCGCGCCGCTCCTGACTGGGATCAGCGACCTGGATGGTCTGCGGCGCATGGCCATCGGCAATCAGGCCAGCGATCAGGCTGGTGGCCATGTTGCCGCCACCGATAAAGGCAATCTTGGCTGTTGTCATAACAATCATAACAATCCTGGATATTGAGTTGTCAGTCGATTTTACCTGATCTGTTTACCCAAAAATGTGCCAGCTCGGAACGTGATCCAAACACCGCCGTGCCGATACGCACAAAGGTGGCGCCTTCCAGGATCGCGGCTTCCAGATCATCGGACATTCCCATGGACAGCACGGATAACGGACGCGCCGGCGTGGCGAGTTGGTCGCGCAGATCGCGCAATGCCCGGAATGGCTGGCGCTGCGCCATGTCGTCACCGCTTGGCGCAGGCAGAGTCATGAGACCACGCACCCGCAGACCGGGCAGGTGATCACAGACCGCCAGCAGTTCAGCAAGCGCGGTTGGCGCGACGCCATCCTTGCTGGATTCGCCACTGAGATTGACCTGGAGACAGACATTCAGCGGTGGCAGATCCGCCGGGCGTTGTTCGCTCAGGCGACGCGCATGACCCGCATCCGCTAGACCATGCACCCAGTCAAAATGGGTGGCGATCTGACGGGTCTTGTTAGACTGCACCCGACCGATGAAATGCCAGGCGATATCCAGATCGGCAAGATCGGCCATCTTGTCGAGCGCCTCCTGAACATAGCTTTCGCCGAAAGCGCGCTGTCCGCACTGGTACGCCACACGGATGGTTTCCGCTGACTGCCGTTTGCTCACTGCGATCAGTTCGACCTGCTCAGACGGGCGTTGGGTGCACTCACAAACAGCCTGGATACGCGAATGCACCTGTTGCAGGCTGGATGCAATGCCATCGGTGTTCATCGAGACGCCTCCATTCCCTCCAGCCTTGCGCACAGTTGCCGCAGTGCCTGACCCCGGTGACTAAGATGGTTCTTGATCGCTGGATCGAGTTCGGCAGAACTGCAACCATGCGTGGGGACGAAAAAAACCGGATCGTAGCCGAAGCCGTTCGTGCCGCATGGCGCGGTCAGGATCAATCCCTCCCAGGTTCCCTGACAGATCAGAGGGGTTGGATCGGCAGCGTGACGCAGATAGACCAGCACACATTCAAAACGGGCTTTGCGCTTACCGTCAGGCAGATCTTCAAGATCCGCCAACAGCTTGACGAGATTATCGTGGTCGCTTGCACCGATCCCGGCATAGCGTGCTGAATAGATGCCGGGCGCACCGTGCAGCGCATCGACCTCCAGCCCCGAATCGTCGGCAATGGCCGCCAGTCCACTGCACTGCGCGGCATGACGCGCTTTGATGATCGCATTCTCGACGAAGGTCAGTCCGGTTTCCGCGACCTCAGAGACGCCATAGTCGCTCTGCGGCACGACACGCATTCGCGTCCCCGCGAGCAGTTGCCCGATCTCGCGCAGCTTACCCGGATTGTTGCTGGCCAGAACGACAGATTCCCCAACTTGCGATTGACGCATCACATGCTCCTGAAAACTCAAATCATCAGGTGCTAACCCGAATCATCGATCTAGCGCCAGACGCTGCGCGGACTGAATCTCGCAGATGCCGACAGCACCCAGCGCCAGCAGCGCATCCAGTTCCTCGCGGCTGAATGGGACGCCCTCGGCGGTGCCCTGCACCTCGATGAAACGTCCTTCGCCATCCATCACCACATTCATGTCGGTCTCGGCGCTGCTGTCTTCGGCATAGTCAAGATCGAGGATGGGCGTTCCCTGATAGATGCCGACCGACACGGCAGCCACCTGTGCGTGAATCGGACTGACTGGCAGTTGACCCTGAGCGACCAATCCGTCGATAGCGTTGCACAGTGCCACCCAGGCGCCAGTAATGGACGCGGTGCGGGTACCGCCATCAGCCTGAAGAACATCACAGTCGAGCGTGATTGAGCGTTCGCCGAGTGCCCGCAAATCGACCGCTGCCCGCAGTGAACGACCGATCAGGCGCTGAATCTCCAGTGTGCGGCCACTCTGTTTGCCTTTAGCTGCTTCACGCACGGTACGCTGGTTGGTGGCGCGGGGCAGCATCCCGTATTCGGCGGTGATCCAGCCTTTGCCCTGGCCTTTCAGGAATGGCGGCACCTGGGACTCGACGCTGGCGGTGCAGAGGACGCGGGTCTCGCCGAATTCGACGAGGACAGAACCCTCGGCATGGCGCGTAAAACCACAGGTCAGGCGGAGTGGACGCAGTTCATCGGGGCGACGTTGGGATGGTCTCATGTCGTCATGGATCTCAATGGTCAATGGCTGGATTGTTGGGATACCCGGAGTGCAGTGAAGTGGGCGCGTTGCGTCGTGTCCAGGTGCGAAACCAGCGCATTCAGAAGCACTGAGGCATCCTGGGGGCGTTGCGCGGCATCCATGGCGAGCGACCAGTCAACGGCCTCCAGAAGGAACGCCGGATAGCGACCCTTCAGGAGCAGTTTCACCGGAAGCAGTTTATCCTCCTTTTGACGTTCGGGCGCCGGTTGCGGCGTATGGCCTTCCATGCAGGTACGGATGGTGGCGCCCACCGCATAAACATCCGTCCAGGGGCCGACCTGTCCAGCCCTGAAATACTGTTCAACAGGTGAATAACCGGCGGTAATGACCTGCCCGCCACGCGGACGCCCCTGATTGAGCGGATGCACCGCGCCCAGATCTAGCAGCAGCGGCTGGTTGCCATGACGCAGGTGGATGTTTCCCGGCTTGACATCCAGATGCACCATGGCGTTGCGATGCAGTAGCGCCAGTGCATCGAGAATCGGCAGAAACACATCGAGTATAAAGGTGGTGCTGACGCCACCCCGGCGTTCATGCAGATAGGCGCCAAGATTGCGCCCGCGCTCGTTGGGCATCACCAGATAGCCGGTATCATAGGCGAGGATAAACGCGATGACGCGCACAATGTTCGGGTGCTTGAGCGCCGCTAGTGCTTTCACTTCCTGGAAAAACAGCTTTTTGCCGTGATAGAGCGTTTCGATGGCGTCAGGATTGCCGGGCACCACGCGCAGTGCGCTGTCGCGGCGGGCGATCTCTTTAGGCATATACTCCTTGATGACGACTTCCTCGCCGTTGTCCTCATCCGTGGCCAGATAGATCAGACTGAAGCCACCCTTGGCGATCGGCCTGACGATGCGATAGGCACCGATCAGCGTGCCAGGGGGAAGACTCTCACGGACGGCAGCCATGTTTGTGGGCGCAGGTTTCCAGATCAACGTTCGTTGGATTCATCCGTATAATAGCCCCATACCGTGCGCAGATGACGCCATTTGCGTCCCGACCGATCCGTCAAGAGACCTTAAAAAAGCAAATGATCAAAAGCATGACCGCCTTTGCCCGTGAATCCAGTCATGGTGACGTTGGCGAACTAACTTGGGAAATCCGCACCGTCAACCATCGCTATTTGGAACCACACCTGCGTCTGCCTGAAGAGCTGCGCTCGCTGGATGTCGCCGTCCGCGCACGTCTGGCGGCACGTCTGCAACGGGGCAAGATAGATTGCAGCCTGCGCTACCTGCCGCCGGCCGGAGCCGTGGGCACGTTGCGGATTAACCGGACGTTCGTTGAACAACTGCTGGCAGCAGGACATGACGTGGGGCTGCTGATCGGGCGCGATGTCGAGCCATCCCCGTTTGAACTGCT
The DNA here is from genome assembly GCA_903897335.1 of uncultured Chromatium sp. GTDB lineage: Bacteria > Pseudomonadota > Gammaproteobacteria > Chromatiales > Chromatiaceae > Chromatium. Next base: position 17,493 of record CAIUAY010000014.1, read on the forward strand.
GCGCTGGCCGGGCGTCATCCAGGAGCAGGAGCCAGATCAGGATCAACTCACCACGGCTGCACTGTTGCTCCTGGATATCGCGCTCGACACGCTGCTGGCGACCCGCGAGCGCGAGGGCGCACGTTTGGAGCAGCTCCTGCTTGATCGCTGCGAGCGGCTTCAGGAGAGTGTCGCACGGGTACGGCAGCGACTGCCTGAGATGTTGGCCGGGGTGCGGCAGCGTCTGGCCGAGCGGCTCGCTGAGTTGAAGGCCGAGCTAGATCCGCTGCGTCTGGAGCAGGAGATGTCACTACTAGCCGCCAGACTGGATGTCGATGAAGAACTCGATCGGCTACAGGCGCATGTTGCGGAGGTGCGTGACGTACTGACCCGCGATGAACCGGTTGGACGGCGATTGGACTTTCTGATGCAGGAACTCAACCGTGAAGCCAACACGCTTGGTTCCAAGTCGGCGGACGTAGCGGTGACACGCGAGGCCATCGAGATGAAAGTGCTGATCGAGCAGTTGCGCGAGCAGATCCAGAATCTGGAATAAGTCGATTGACGGCGCAGAGAGCAGCATGGAAACCGGTATCCTCTTCATCGTTTCAGCACCTTCAGGCGCTGGCAAGACCAGTCTGGTCAAATCACTGCTGATGCGTGATCCTGCGCTGGCGCTGTCGGTTTCCTGTACCACGCGACCGGCGCGCAGCAGCGAACAGGACGGAATTCACTATCATTTTCTGGATCAGAACCGGTTCCGGCAGGCGATTGCCGACGGTGAGTTTCTGGAATATGCCGAAGTTTTCGGCAATCTCTATGGAACCCGTGAATCAGACGTGCGCGTCTGTTTATCCAGTGGTCAGGATCTGATCCTGGAGATTGACTGGCAGGGCGCGCGTCAGGTGCGGTCGCAGTTTCCGGCGGCTGTCGGGATCTTCGTGCTGCCGCCGACGGTTGCTGAACTGGAACGTCGACTGCGCAGCCGGAATACGGACAGCGACGCCGTGATTGCGCAACGCATGATCCAGGCTCGCGACGAAATGGCACACTATGCCGAATATGATTATCTGGTGATCAACGATGATTTTGAGACGGCGCTCAACGCGCTCAACGCGATCACCACCGCCGAACGTCTGCGTCTGGCGCATCAGCAGCCGCGTCTGGCACGATTGCTCGCTTAAAACACGGCTGATGGACGTTTTCAATCTGTCTGGCACAATCACTGGCAACTGAAAAAACTTAAAGATTCAGGAAAAGCAATGGCAAGAATTACCGTCGAGGACTGTCTCAGTCATGTTGACAACCGCTTTGATCTGGTGCTGCTGGCGACCAAGCGCGCCCGGCAACTGGCGAATGGCGTTGAGCCCATCCTGCCGTGGGCGAACGATAAACCAACCGTGATGGCGCTACGCGAAATTGCCGCCGGCCATATCTCCAACGCGATGGTTATGGCCGCCCAGCGCGAAATGGATGAAACAGCAGCCGCGCAGGAACAGGCGATTGCGGAAGGCTTCAGCATTGATCCGTCAGAGCTGGAACAACCAGGAAAGTCACTTGATTGAATAAAGACCGGGTGCTTTCGCGGAGAACTGGATGACTGATGCGTCCAGCCCATCAGAGGATGTCTCTGCCGCCACGCTGACGGCGGTTTCTCCTATCACCGATGCGCCCACGACTGGCGCGTCTGAGCCCAACGCGCCACCACGCTATCTGATCAGCGACCTCTGCGCCTATCTCGATACCTATCTGCCGCCAGAGCAGGTCAGTGAATGTTATCGCGCCTATATGTTTGGCGCTGAAGCCCATGACGGACAGCAGCGCAAGACCGGCGAACCCTACATCTTCCATCCGTTGTCGGTGGCGCGCATCCTGGCCGAGATGCGCATGGACTATAAATGTCTGATCGCGGCTTTTCTGCATGATGTCATCGAGGACACCCCGATTGACAAGGAGCAGGTGGCCGAGCGGTTTGGCGAGGATGTCGCCGAACTGGTCGATGGCGTGAGCAAACTGACCCAGCTCGATTTCCAGTCACGCGCCGAGGCACAGGCCGCCAGTCTGCGCAAGATGCTGCTGGCGATGACACGCGATATTCGCGTCATCCTCATTAAGCTTGCGGATCGGCTGCACAACATGCGCACGCTCGATGCCATGAGTCCAGAGGCATGCCGGCGGATCTCCCGCGAAACGCTGGACATTTTTGCTCCGATCGCTAACCGGCTGGGGATCAACCGGGTACGGGTAGAACTGGAAGAACTGGGCTTTGCCCATTACTGGCCGTGGCGTCGCCGGGTCATCCAGTGCGCGTTGCAGAAGGCCATTGGCTCGCGCATTGAAATGGTTTCGACAGTCGAGACCGCGCTCAAACATGCACTGCGTCAGGAACAGATCCAGGGCGCGGTGGAAGGTCGACGCAAGCATCTCTACGGCATTTACAGCAAAATGCGCGACAAATCGCGCAATTTTTCAGACATCGTTGATGTGTTTGCTTTCCGGGTCACGGTGGATCGGGTGGATACCTGTTACCGCGTGCTGGGGCTCGTGCACAATCTCTACAAACCCGTTCCGGGGCGCTTCAAGGACTATATCGCGATTCCAAAGATCAACGGATATCAGGCATTGCACACTGCGCTCGTCGGGCCGCAAGGCATCCAGATCGAAATTCAGATCCGCTCCGAAGACATGCAGCGGGTTGCCGAATCCGGCATTGCGGCGCACTGGATGTACAAGACCGGCGACCAGCCAGGTGCCAATCCCGCCGTGCTGGCAACGGACTGGCTCCAGAATCTGCTGGAAATGCAGCGCGAAGCAGGCAATTCAGAGGAATTTCTGGAGCATGTCAAGGTTGATCTCTATCCCGACGAGGTCTATGTCTTCACCCCAAAAGGACGCATCCTGAGCCTTAAACGCGGTGCCACCTTGGTTGATTTCGCCTACGCGATTCACTCGGATATCGGCAATCGCTGTGTTGCGGCGAAGATTGACCGGCGCATGGCGCATCTGAACAGCGTCCTGCGCAATGGCCAGACCGTTGAGATCATCACCGCCCCCGGTGCCCGCCCCAATCCCGGCTGGCTCAATTTCGTGGTGACGGCCAAAGCACGGGTCAATATCCGTGGCTATCTCAAAAATCTGCGCCAGCGCGAGGCGCAAACGTTCGGGCGACGCCTGCTGAGCGCTGAACTCCCCGGCGTTAATCTCGACCAGCTTGATCCGCTGCGCCTCGCCGCCTATCTGGAAGAGGCCAAACTGCGCAGTATCGAGGATCTGTTCGGCGAGATCGGTCTGGGCAACCGTCTGGCAACCCTGGTTGCACGGCGTTTGCTGGACGCTGACGGCGAGGAGGTTTCAAGCGAGGCTCGCCGTGATCGGGATCTCCATCCGCATCGTCTGGCAATCCGGGGCACGGAAGGCATGGTGGTGAGTTTTGCCCGGTGCTGCCGCCCGATTCCCGGCGATGACATCACCGCGCTCTTCAATCCTGGGCGTGGCATCGTGGTTCATCGCTGCGAATGCCGCAACCTGGGGAGTCTGGTCAGCAAAGGCAACAAGCGTCTGGATGTACAGTGGTCGGAGGACGCTGAAGGTGACTATCTGACCGAAATCCGCGTCGAGATCGGCAACCGCCGGGGTGCTTTAGCGGTCGTCGCCGGAGCCATCGCCGAACAAGGCTCGAATATTGAAACCGTCCTCTCGAAAGAACAAGATGGCATGACTACCGACCTGGAATTCTTGCTGCTGGTCAACAGCCGCGCCCATCTGGCTCGCATCATGCGCCGTCTGCGCCAGATTCCACTGATCACGCGCATCGTGCGGATCACGCGCTCGTGACCAGGCTGCATGTCAAGGCTTTCCATTTTTTCGCATAAGGCAGAAGATTAGGAGATGAGCGCACTCCCCTTGCCCATTGCCCGTATCGGCATCATTGGTGGCGGACAGCTTGGCCGCATGATGGCCAAGGCCGCCAAACGACTCGGCTGTACCTGCGTGATCCTCGACCCGACGCCTGGCTCGCCGGCCGGTCAGGTTGCCGGACACCAGATCATCGGTCATTATCACGATCCGGCAACATTGCGCGAACTGGCCGAATCCTGCGATGTCACCACCTTCGACATCGAGGATATCGATACCGAGACCCTGATCCAGCTCGAACGCGAGGGTCATCAGATTCATCCCTCGCCTCAGGTGCTGGCGCTGATTCAGGACAAGCTCACCCAGAAACAGGCACTGGCGGATGCTGGAATCCCGACCGCGCCCTTTATCCCGATGCCTGAGCCCTGCCCTGCTGCCTTTGCTGATTTCGGTTATCCGCTGGTGCAAAAGGCGCGACGCGGCGGCTATGACGGACGCGGCGTGGTGATCCTCAAGAGCGCCGCAGACTATCCGCAACATCTTCCGGTGCCCTCGCTGCTTGAACGCTTCATCCCGGCCAGCAAAGAGCTGGCAGTGGTGGTGGCTCGCGGGCGCGATGGCGACTGTCGCTGTTATCCGGTGGTTGAGATGTGCTTTCGTTCCGGTGCCAACATCCTCGACCTGCTGCTGGCACCGGCGGACATACCAGCAGCGACGGAACAGGCAGCCGAAGCGCTGGCGATCCGAACGCTGGATATTCTGGGTGGCGTCGGCATTTTTGGCGTGGAGATGTTTCTGACCGAAGCGGGCGAACTGCTGGTCAACGAGGTCGCGCCGCGCACCCATAACTCCGGGCATCACACTATCGAGGCCAATGTCACCGATCAGTTTGAACAGCATCTGCGGGCTGTCGTCGGTCTACCGCTCGGTTCTACCGCGCAGTTATCGCCAGCCGCCATGATCAACCTGCTTGGCGCGCCGGGACATCACGGGCGTCCAGTGATTGCTGGCATGGCCGAGGCATTAGCCATTCCGGGGGTCTGCCTGCATCTCTATGGCAAGGCTGCCACCTCCCCCTATCGCAAGATGGGGCATGTCACGGTACTCGACCCGGACATCCAGACTGCTCGCCAGAAGGCCGAGCAGGTGCGCGAGCTGATTTTTATCTCAGGAGAAGATCATCCATGACCCAGTCAGTCGATCAGCACATCCCCCAGGTTGGCATCATCATGGGAAGTGATTCGGATCTTCCGGTGATGCAGGACGCCGCCGCGATCCTGCGCGAATTTGGAGTACCCTATGAACTCACCATCGTTTCGGCGCACCGTACTCCGCGCCAGCTCTATGAATATGCTGAAACCGCTGTGTCACGCGGTCTGCGCGTGATTATCGCGGGTGCAGGTGGCGCGGCGCATCTGCCGGGAATGACCGCCGCGCTGACACCGTTGCCAGTCATTGGCGTCCCGGTCAAAAGCGCCTGTCTGTCTGGCGAGGACTCGCTCCTGTCGATTGTCCAGATGCCCGCCGGAGTACCGGTGGCGACCGTCGCCATCAATGGCGCAAAAAATGCCGGAATCCTTGCCGCGCAGATCCTCGGCGCCTGCGATCCAGTCATCCGCGAGCGGATTGTTCGCTATAAACAGGAACTGGAACAACAAGTGCTGGAAAAGGCCGCTAGGTTGCTGCAAACGCCATGGGCGTGATGCCTTCGATCCTTCTGGGCAATCTTTGGGTCATCAGATCCTTCTGAGTGCCAACGCGCTCCAGCTCAGGGGTATCGCGTTTTCACCATGCGACCCTTCATGTCAGAGAGTGACTCATGGACATCGCCGAACTCCTTGCCTTTAGCGTCAAGAACAATGCCTCCGACCTGCATCTCTCGGCGGGTCTGCCGCCGATGATCCGCGTCGATGGCGACATGCGCCGGATCAATGTTCCAGCTCTGGAACATCGTTCGGTGCATTCGCTGGTCTACGACATCATGAACGACAAGCAGCGCAAGGATTATGAAGAGTTCCTGGAGACTGACTTTTCATTCGAGATTCCGGGCGTGGCGCGGTTTCGCGTCAATGCCTTCAACCAGCAGCGCGGCGCTGGCGCGGTGTTTCGGACGATCCCCTCCAAGGTGCTGTCGCTTGAAGAGCTGAAAGCACCGTCCAGTTTCAAGGAGATTGTCAATGTCCCGCGCGGTCTGGTGCTCGTCACCGGCCCGACTGGTTCAGGTAAATCCACGACGCTGGCCGCGATGGTGGATCATCTCAACGAAAACGATTACGCCCACATTCTCACCATCGAAGACCCGATCGAGTTCGTGCATGCCAGCAAGAAATGCCTGGTCAACCAGCGTGAAGTTCATCGTGACACGCTTGGTTTCAGCGAGGCGCTGCGTTCCGCTCTGCGCCAGGATCCGGACATCATCCTGGTTGGCGAAATGCGCGACCTGGAGACCATCCGGCTGGCGCTGACCGCTGCCGAGACCGGACATCTGGTGTTCGGCACACTGCACACCACCTCTGCCGCCAAGACCATCGACCGCATCATCGACGTGTTTCCGGCTGCCGAGAAAGACATGGTGCGCGCCATGCTGTCTGAATCGCTGCGCTCGGTCATTGCTCAGACGCTCCTGAAAAAGACTGGTGGTGGACGGGTCGCGGCGCATGAAATCATGATCGGCACACCCGCGATTCGTAACCTGATCCGCGAAGGCAAGGTGGCACAGATGTATTCAGCCATCCAGACCGGTCAGGCACACGGGATGCAAACCTTGGATCAGAATCTCAAGGAGCTGGTGCAAAAGGGTTTGATCTCACGCAAAGATGCCAAATCCAAGGCGCAGAACAAGGATGATTTCTCATGATGCCAACGCGGGCGACGATGCTATCTAGCGGCCTGCATCAGCGAGGTCAGCAATGGATCTGAAACGTGCGCTGGAACAGCTACTGACTGCACTGGATGAAAAGAAGGGCTCCGACCTCTTCATTACCGCCGGCTGGCCACCCAGCATCAAGATCGATGGCACCATTTACCCGGCTGCCAAACAGCCGCTCTCAGCCGATCAGGCGCGTGGGATGGTGTATGAAGTTATGAACGAGCGCCAGCGCGCCGAGTTTGACGATACCAAGGAATGTCAGTTTGCTATCGACCGCTCACCGCTTGGGCGGTTTCGCGTGAGCGCCTTTGTCCAGCGCGATTCAGTCGGGATGGTGCTGCGGCGCATCGAGTCGCAGATTCCCACGCTGGAAGAACTCAGGCTACCCACGGTGCTGCGCGATCTCGGCATGAACAAACGCGGTCTGGTGATTTTCGTCGGCGCCACCGGCACCGGCAAATCCACCTCGCTGGCGGCGCTGGTGGGCTATCGCAACCGCAAGTCGAGCGGACATATCATCACCGTCGAAGATCCCATTGAATTCGTGCATGAACATCAGGGCTGCATCATCACTCAGCGCGAGGTCGGCGTGGATACCGAATCCTTCGAAGTCGCGCTGCGTAACACCCTGCGTCAGGCACCGGATGTCATCCTGATCGGCGAAATCCGCACTCGGGCGACCATGGAATATGCCATGACTTTCGCCGAGACCGGGCATCTGGTGCTCGCCACGCTGCATGCCAACAATGCCAACCAGGCACTTGACCGCATCATTAATTTCTTCCCGGAAGACTCACGCGACCAGATGTTGCTAGACCTGTCGCTGAACCTCAAGGCCATCGTCGCGCAACAGTTGGTGCCCCGCAAAAACGGTCAGGGTCGACGCGCGGTGATCGAAATCTTGCTCAACACGCCACTGGCCGCCGACCTGATCCGCACCGGAGAGATTAATAAACTCAAGGATCTGATGAAGAAATCCGGCGAACAGGGAATGATCACCTTCGACCAGGCGCTGTTCAATCTCTATGAAGAAGGCGAAATCAGCTACGAAGACGCCATCCGCTACGCCGATTCAGCCAATGAGGTTCGGCTCACCATCAAATTGCAGGGCAGCAACGCACAACGCACGGCAACAGATCGTTCCATCGATAACATCAGCCTGGTGCCGGATGACGACCGCAGGACAACACGGGGCTGACGACAAGCCGGCTTATCTGATCTGACAACAGCACACTGGAGCGCCGACATCGCTGACCTGCACGGATCCAGGTTTTACGGAGCGATGTTTCACGCTCAGTCAGGTGTTGCAGCCACGAACGTCATGACATCAAAGAAAAAAAACGTTCCTCGACCCTGCCGAGAACCCGGCTCCAGCTCATCCCTTCGGCAGACTGTCTGGCCGCTGCGCCGATCTGGCGCAGACGCACGCGATTCAGCACGGCATCGCGACTGGCGGCAATGAATGCGGCGCTGTCGCCAACGGGAACTGTGACGCCGTTCCTCCATGAATCGATATGCGCATGGGCGGCGGCATAGTCAAATGCGATCACCGGGAGTCCACTGGCCATCGCCTCAATCACGACGTTCCCAAAGGTCTCGGTCAAGCTGGGAAAAAGGAACAGATCGCCAGAAGCATAATGAGCGGCGAGTTCATTGCCAACCTTGGCGCCCGTACAGATGAAGTCAGGGACGTCACGCCGTAGAAACGCAAGTTCCGGGCCATCACCGACTAGCACGAAACGTGAATTGAGATGCTGGTTTGATATGGCCTGAAATGACTGACGAGCCAGGTCGAGATTTTTTTCAGCCGCCATCCGTCCGACATAGATCGCCACCAGCGTGTTGTCGTCACACCCCCAGGCGCGACGTAATTCGGGGTCACGCCAGGCCGGAGAGAAGCGCCTCACGTCCACGCCACGTCCAAACACATGAACGTTCTGAAAGCCGCACTGCGTCAGCTCGGCTTTCAGCTCTGCGGTTGGCACCAGGGTTGCGTTTGAGCGGTTATGGAAATGGCGCAGCGTCTTGGCAATCTGGTGAATCAGAATGCCAAGTCCATAATGCTGGCTGTATTGATGAAACTGCGTGTGAAATCCAGTCACCGTCGGAATGTCGAGCGCACGGGCAGCAGAAAGCGCGGCATGGCCTAACGGTCCCTGGGTGGCGATATAAACCAGATGTGGCCGATTGCGAAACCAGTGACGGCGCAGACGCCAATAGACCGGTAGGCCAAAACGCAGGCCGCGATAACCTGGAATCGGTAGTCCCGGCACCAGATAAGGCTGGATGGCTCCGACTGGAGACATGGCGTGGTCGCTTTCCTGTCGTGGACGCACCAGTTGAATCCGGTGTCCGCGTTCAGCCAGTCCCTCTGCGAGATACAGCATGGTATTCGCCACGCCATTGACTTCAGGCGGATAGGTTTCGGTGACGATGGCGATCTCAAGCCGATCCATTGACGGTTTGCAGGCGACCTGTCTCGAATAGGGCGCCATGATGTCAGCCCGGATGTGCATCAGCGAATGCTGACTGACCACTGTGGATGGCGCCAGTCAAGCGCTTAGACAGGTATGCGCCGTTCTGGTCTGGCGCAAGCCCCAGCGCGGCGCGGATGGCGAGACGCGAATCATCAGCAAGGGTGCGCCGGGTTACTTCTTTGGCAATTGGCAGTGGCGGCAAAAACGCGAGATGAACCACCAGATCAGGATGACAGATGATCCGCCAGAGGCTGGCAATCAGAATGTCATCCCCGATATAAGGAGCGCGGGTATCCGGTATCACGCTATCACCGTGACGATAGCCGATGGCAACCGGCTGGATACCGATTCCTGTTCCTTGCGCAATGCTAAAAAGTCGTGGATGAAAATGGCCAACGCGGCAGCCATCGCTGGTCGTGCCTTCGGGAAAGATCACGACCGGACGCCCCTGTAACACATCCGCGATGATCGAAGACGAGACGCGACTGACTTGATGTGCGCCACGTTCGATAAAGTGCGTTCCGACGATTTCAGCGATCCAGCCGATTACTGGCCAGCCCTTGACCTCGGATTTGGAAAGAAAACCGATCTCATGCTGTGCGCCGATGACCGGAACATCGAGCCATGAGACATGATTGCTGACCAGCAGACAGCCAGGCGCGACCTGACCTGTCACCCGTAACCGCACGCCCAGCGCACGACATAGACGCCGGTACCACCAGCACACCACCTGCGGCACCCAGTCTGGCGGTCGGCCAAGACGCGCAAAGAAGCGGATATAGACGACGATCAGGACACCGGTACACAGGTGTTCGATGACCCGCAGACTTCTCCAGAGCGTTCTTGCCATCATCGGTGGGCGGCGATCCGATCAAAAAAGTGGCGTGAATAGATGGGATTCAGGTCATCGACTTTGAGCAGCATGAGTACGTCCGCCACCCCGAACGCGGGATCGCGGCAGGGCTCGCCACATGCTCTGGCACCCAGCCGGACATAAGCGCGCAGCAGCGCAGGCAGCGGTGCGTCGAGGATCTCGTCGGAGACCTGTGGCATGATCTGGAGCGGCAGTCGGGGCGTCACGCGCAGATTTTCGGCGGTCATGGCCTGTCGGCGCAACCGGTTCATGATCGCGGCGGCCTGGATGTCCTGATCGCCCAGTGGAACGCTGGCACAGCCAAACAGATAGTCGAATCCGTGCAGATGGACATAGCCGGCCAGACCTGACCAGAGCACGGCAATCGCCGAGCCCTGGCGAAATTCCGGAGCGATGCAGGTGCGACCCACTTCCAGAAGTCGCCCATTGAGTTGAGTGATGGCATTCAGCTCAAATTCGCTCTCGGAATAGAAACGTCCGAGTCTGGCGGCACTCACGTCAGACAACAGACGGGTGCAGCCCACCACCCGGCCGCTTTGGGGTTCACGCACCAGAAGGTGCTGGCAGTCGTGATCAAACTCATCGCAGTCCAGTCCCGCCGTACCCTTGAGTTGCGCACCCATTTCTTCGCCGAAGACCTGATAGCGCAGGGACTGGGCTTCACGCACATCACGTGAAGACGACGCAAGTTCAACGAACAGACGCTCACTGCGTTTAACGGTCAAAATGGAGGCAGAAACAGATGCAGCCATGACAGATCCTCGAAAAGAAGCAACGGTAGGAAGGCAATTCTAGGTTGCGACTATTTCAGAGAGATGTGGAGCAAATGACGGAACGGTGAATGATCGTGCCCCAGCCCTTGCAATTTTGCTCAGATCCATCCGAGACTGTGCTCTCGGATCAACTGGATCGAGTCGGGATCAATGACACAGACAATTATCATCGGATGCGGTGACGTGGGGACACGTCTGGCGCGGCAGTCTCTTGAACGCGGTGATCGCGTGATGGGCGTGGTGCGCAGCGCGAGCAGTCTGGCAAGGCTTGCCGCAGCCGGGGTTCCGGGCTGCCGTCATGATCTGCTCGACGACGCCATGGAACACGGCATATTGGAGACGGCGAACGCCCGACTCTTTCATCTGGCGCCACCGCCAGAACAGGGCATCGAAGATCCGCATACCCGTCATCTGGTTAAGTTACTGGAACGAACCGGCCAGCCACAGCGCATCGTGTATCTCAGCACCACCGGCGTCTATGGCGACTGTCAGGGAGCATGGATCGACGAGACGCATCCCGTGCAACCGCTGGCGGATCGTTCTCGCCGCCGCTGGGATGCCGAACAGACGCTGCGTCATTGGAGCCAGAACACGGGCGGCGAACTGATCGTCCTCCGCGTGGCGGGTATTTATGGATCGGGACGGCTGCCGCTGGAGCGCATCCGTCAGGGCGTGCCGCTGGTACGGGCAGATGAAGCACCCTTTACCAATCGCATTCATGTCGATGATCTGGTGACGATCTGTCTCGCGGCAATGGATCGCGGTCTGAATGGCGCGGTTTATAATGTGTCTGATGGTGCGCCAAGCACCATGACCGACTATTTTTTCGCGGTCGCCGATGCCGCCGGTCTGCCGCGTCCACCCTGTCTGCCGATGGCCGAGGCGTCAGGCCAGATCTCGGCGGGGATGCTGTCTTATCTGGCTGAATCGCGGCGTCTTTCCAACCGCAAACTGCGCGAAGAACTCGGTGTTGCGTTGCGTTATCCCAGTCTTGCGGACGGGCTGCGAGGCTTGTTCTGAAACGCCTTATCAACCATCCGGGCGTATCCAGCTACTCTGGCAACCTGATCCCTAAACCGTCCCACATCCGATCCACCCGCTCGCGCACCGCGTCATCCATGCGAATCGGCTGACCCCACTCGCGGCTGGTTTCGCCCGGCCATTTGTTGGTGGCATCCAGGCCGATCTTGGAGCCTAAGCCCGACACCGGCGAGGCAAAATCGAGATAATCAATCGGCGTGTTCTCGATCAGCACCGTGTCCCGCGCTGGATCCATGCGCGTGGTCATCGCCCAAATCACGTCGTTCCAATCACGGGTACAAATGTCGTCATCGACCACGATCACGAACTTGGTGTACATGAATTGTCGTAAAAACGACCACACGCCCATCATCACGCGCTTGGCGTGACCCGGATATTGCTTTTTGATGCTGACCACCGCCAGCCGATACGAACAGCCTTCTGGTGGCAGATAAAAATCAGCAATTTCAGGAAACTGCTTCTGCAAGATCGGCACGAATACCTCGTTGAGCGCCACGCCCAAAATCGCCGGTTCATCCGGCGGGCGACCGGTGTAGGTGCTGTGATAAATCGGCTCGCGGCGGGTAGTCAGGCGCTCAATGGTGAACACCGGAAACTGATCAACTTCGTTGTAATAACCGGTGTGATCGCCAAAAGGCCCTTCTGCCGCCAGATCATCAGGATAAATATGTCCTTCCAGCACAATCTCGGCGCTGGCTGGCACCTGCAAATCGGAGTTTTGACAGCTCGCCAGCTCGGTGCGACTACCACGCAATAGTCCGGCAAACGCATATTCAGATAGCGTATCCGGGATCGGCGTCACCGCGCCGAGCATGGTCGCCGGATCAGCTCCGAGCGCGACGGCGACCGGAAACGGTTGGCCGGGATGCGCACGTTGAAAATCGCGGTAATCGAGCGCACCGCCGCGATGCGACAGCCAGCGCATGATGACGCGGTTTTTACTGAGTACCTGCATCCGGTAAATGCCTAAATTTTGACGCGATTTTTCCGGGCCGCGAGTAATAACCAAGCCCCAGGTGATCAGCCGCCCAACATCGCCCGGCCAGCAGTGCTGAATCGGCAGCCGGTCGAGATCGACCGCAGCGCCGGTCAAATTGACTTCCTGACACGGCGGATTGCGGCGGATTTTCGGTGCCATATCCAGCACCTTTTTGAAAATCGGCAGTGTTTCCCAGGCTGCTTTCAAGCCCTTAGGCGGATCAGGTTCTTTCAGAAAGGCGAGCAGTTTACCGACCTCGCGCAGCGCCGCGACCGATTCCTCGCCCATGCCGAGCGCGACCCGTTGCGGCGTCCCAAACAGATTGCCAAGCAGCGGGATAGTTGAGCCTTTCGGTCGTTCAAACAGTAACGCAGGCCCACCTGCCCGCAGGGTGCGGTCGCAGATCTCGGTGATTTCCAGATAGGGATCGACTGGAACGCAGATGCACTGGAGTTCGCCACGCTGTTCAAGTTTGGCGATGAAATCGCGCAGGTCGTTGTATTTCATTTAGCACACATCACGCTTGCGACATGCTGATTTCTGGAAGCAGCACACAGTTTCAGATTTGTGACGCTGATTATACTCAATCCAGGATTCCTGCTTGCGTCATCCTCGCTGGCAAGAGCGAGACACGCGGCGCGGTGTCGCAACGGTCTTAAAGCGTGGCGATGAGGCTGTCTTCAATCGAGTGAACCGTGGACATGATGTTTCAGAAAACGCCCAATCCATTTGATCATGATCTGGAGACGATCCTGAATCGGGTTTACCGTTCTGATGAAGGCTCCCGACCCAAGATTGACGCTAATGCCATGACGATGCAGCGGCTTTTGATGAATCGCAATCAGGGTTCGATCGAACTCAAACAGGCGCTGGCTGAACTGCGTGGCACACGGGAAAAGTCACAGTCCCGGCAGCGCATGAAAGACGAAGTGGATTATCTTCAGGAACAGATCAGACAATTACGGGTGCTGGAAGAGCAGATCGTGACGTTAAGAGAGCATCTGGAGACCTGACAGCGGCTGAAATATCGCCATCCTCACGATGGCGCGGAAATGGCAGCGGCGAGGGCGATGTTCGCGGAGGCGATCAACGATGAAGAGCTGACGGCAACGGGTCAGACGCTTGACGCTCAGCGAGATCATGACGATCCTGATTGCTTTTCATCAGTCCCACTCCCGTGATTTCAAGGCATTTTATCTGCTGCATGTGTGTCAGCATGCCCGTCGCGAATGTCCCAACCTGTTAAGTGATCGTCGCTTCGTGGCACTGATCCCGACCACGCTGATGCCGCTGTGCTGTTAATCAACATGGAAAACTTCCCAGGGATCCGGGGAAATCAACATTGAATTTTTTCCACCCCGGAGTAGCGCAACCTACCGGCTTTTTGGCCGGAGCAACTTGGGGTGATCAGGATGGA
>CAIUAY010000015.1 GCA_903897335.1 uncultured Chromatium sp.
ACCAGATCCCGCAAAAGGCGCTGGGACACATCGCACCGATTCAAGCACTCAAAGACTGGCAACAAAAATCCCCCGAACGCTTCAAAAAGCGGGTCTATAATCTCACGGTACTTGATAACTGATAGGTGGTAAGTCCTACCAGCCACGTCCCCCGTACAGCCCGGATCTGAATCCCATTGAACAGGTCTGTGCCAAGTTGAAAGAGCAGATGCGAGCGGCGGGCGAGCGCACGCTGGAAGACGTTGGGTCAGGTGTTGGATGACTTCCCACCGGCAGCATGCGCCAACATCCTGCGGGGGGCCGGTTATGCCGTACAAGCAAATTGAAAACGCTCTCGCGGTTTCCCACTCCGGTTCCCCTGTCCGCGATCAGGCCGGGATAGCTCCCGGCCATGCCAGATGACATCTCATGTTTCGGTGAGCTTGTGCCAGAGAACGATCAGAGCCAGCAGCAGGGTGACACCATTGGCGAGAATGATCGGCCAGGCACTGAGCAGGATGCCATAGACCGCCCACAACGCAACGCCGGTACAGAACAACAGATACATCCATAGCGAAATCGCACGGGTGTCGCGGGTTTGTAGCGTCTTCAGGACTTGCGGAACGAAGGATGCCGTGGTGAAAAAGGCCGCGACATAGCCAAGCAGATCAGGATGTAACATCAGTGCTGACCGCTGCGACTTGCCTTCTCGTCGAGTCCAGACAGTCCGAAACGACGCTCCAGCTCGGCGAGAACCTGCATCGGTTCCAGCCCCTGTTGAGCCAGCAGCACCAACGTGTGAAACCACAAATCCGCCACTTCATAGACGATTTTGTCGGGCACCCCGTCCTTGGCGGCCATGACGGTTTCTGTCGCTTCCTCGCCGATTTTTTTGAGGATGGCATCAAGCCCCTTGGCATAGAGCTTTGCGACATAGGAGGACTCAGGATCGGCGGTTTTGCGGGCTTCGAGAATCGTGGACAGACGCTCAAGGACATCATTCATGGGTCTGGCTCGGCTGGTGATAGATGGCTGCCGGGTCTTTCAGGACGGGCGCGATCTCCCCCCAGTTTCCGTTGGCGTCCAGTTGACGGAAGAAACAGTGATGACGCCCGGTATGACAGGCAATGCCACCCTGCTGCTCGACCTCGATGAGGATGACATCGGCATCGCAGTCAAGCCGGATGGCTCGTACACGCTGCTGATGACCTGACTCCTCGCCCTTGCGCCACAACCGCCCGCGTGAGCGCGACCAGTAGACCGCATAACCGCTGTCTCGGGTGAGCCGCAGCGACTCAGGGTTCATCCAGGCCAGCATCAACACCACGCCAGTCCCAACCTCCTGCGCAATGACCGGCACCAGTCCGTCGGGGTTCCAGTGGATCGCATCCAGCCAGGCGTCAGCCATACGCTGCCCCGGATGGATCGATCTGGTCAGCGAGACGCTGCCCTTCGGCAAAATCCAGCGTCCCTTCATAGATGGCGCGTCCGGTAATGGCTCCTGTGATGCCGCTGTCGGCGGCTTCTGCCAGGGTGCGGATATCATCGAGCGTGGTGATGCCGCCAGACGCGATGACCGGAATGCGGATGGCCGTCGCTAGAGCGCGGGTCGCCTCGATATTGGGGCCGGTCATCATGCCGTCGCGCCCTATGTCGGTATAGATGATGGCGGTGACGCCATCATTCTCGAAACGCTGCGCCAGATCGATGACCTGATGTGCGGTGCTCTCAGCCCAGCCCTTGATGGCCACCTGCCCATCCCGTGCATCCAGCCCCACCATCACATGTCCTGGGAAAGAACGGCAGGCGCGGGTAACGAATTCCGGGGCTTTGACTGCCTGGGTGCCGATGATGCAGTAGGTCACGCCCGCCTTGAGATAGGCTTCAATTGTCTTCTCATACCGAATACCGCCGCCCACCTGAACCGGCAAACCAGGATAGGCCGCCGTAATCGCACGGATCGCATCGCCATTCATGGGTTCACCAGCGAAGGCACCATTGAGATCGACCAGATGCAGCCGACGGGCACCCTCGTCCACCCAACGTCCGGCCATTTCGACCGGATAGTCAGAGAAGATGGTCGCATCGTCCATGCGACCCTGGCGCAGACGCACGCAGCGCCCATCTTTCAAATCAATTGCAGGAATTAGCAGCACGGGATTGGTTCTCGCTGTCATTTATTCAATGGGAGCGGCCTACTGCCGCGACGCCGCCAGACATCTCGTGTAGAGCGCCCCGATGGACATGCCATGAATCCATTACAGACTTCCCTTTGTCGATGGCATGATACCAGCCATGCGCGGATCAGGCTCGACCGCCATGCGCAGCGCCCGGCCAAATGCCTTAAAGATGGTTTCGGCCTGATGGTGCGCATTGCTGCCGCGCAGCGTGTCGATATGCAGGGTGAATCCGGCATGATTCACCAGACCCTGAAAGAACTCCTGGAACAGATCGACATCGAAGGTGCCGATCAGACTGCGGGTAAAATCAACCTCAAACACCAGCCCCGGTCGTCCCGAGAGGTCGATCACCACCCGTGACAGCGCCTCATCGAGTGGCACGATGGCATGACCATAGCGCCGCACACCCTGCCTGTCGCCGAGCGCCGCCGCCAGCGCCTGACCGACGGTAATTCCGATATCCTCGACGGTATGATGAGCGTCGATATGCAGATCGCCGATGGCATGAATGTCGATGTCGATCAAGCCATGCCGCGCCACCTGATCAAGCATGTGATCGAGAAAGGGGACACCTGTCTGAAGCTGTGCGCAGCCGCTGCCATCCAAATTCAGGGTGACGCTGATCTGGGTTTCCAGGGTATGACGGGTAATCTGGACGCGACGGTAAGGTGTTTCGGCGGACATGGGTGCATCCGGTCAGTCATTAAAACCAGCATTCAACCATAGCTATGAGAATGATGCACTTTTTGAAGCGTTCCGGGGATTTCTGTTGCCAGTTCTTCAGCGTTTGAATCGGCGTAGGCTCATGATGCGTTTCGGTCAGGTCATGACGTTACGCGACCAGCGCCGCCAGCAGGGACCCGAGCAGTCCTTTGCCGCGGAGGCGTGTGTTGTGCACAAATTGAAAGAACCCCAGGTAGCGTGGCAGCTTTTCCTGCGAGATTCCGCGATGGGGTCGTCGCCAGGAACGCAGCAGAGACCAGACCCCCTCAACCGTGTTGACGTGGATCTCATGGACGCCATCACCCTCCTCATCGCGTGCGTCTTCGCCCCGGCTGTGGCACACCGTGTGATGCTCAACCCCCCCTTCCGTTAGCCGGTTATCGATGTCGTATTCATCCGTTGTGCCCCCGCGTCCCCGGTGCAATACAGGACTGGATCAGGGGACGGATGGTCACGTGCTTGACATTCGCCAGCATCCTCACGACCACGGCACCGCCGCGCTGGCGCATCCCAAAGACCGGCGGCTTGTCCTTCTCCAACGTGCCCCGTCCCCGCGCCCCTTTCAGCCGGCGGCGACGCCCCTGACGTTTTTTTTCTGACGGCCGCCGGATGGCCTTGGTGTCCGGCCACGAGAGAGACCTCGTCGCATTCCACCTCTCCCGACAGCTCCGGCTCGGGGTGGCGGGCCACCATCCCCTCGCGCAACGGCTCGGTCATGCGTTGGGCATCCGTCGGATGCAACCCTAATGCCTTGGCAATTTGCGCATTGGAGAGGTTCACGCCCAGGAAATACAAACATAACACCCAGACTTGAAGCGGTTGATGATGTCCCGCTAGAACCGTTCCCGTCAGCTCATCAACATCGCGCAGACAGACCCCACAGCGAGATGTCTGCCGGGCGGGTTCGGTCGT
>CAIUAY010000016.1 GCA_903897335.1 uncultured Chromatium sp.
AACACGAAGTGGTACTGTATTTTGAAAACAGTATGGCTACCGTATCGATAGTCCATCGCTCTGACCAACCCGCACAAAAGGCTTCAAAGATAAATCTGACCGCCTAAAGGCGGTGGTTTTAACCCTGCTTCGGACAATAAAGCTAATACTATCAGCGATTTGATTGCTTCCTTAGGCTCCTTCCGAACCATGCCGTGACAGATTCGCGGACATCCAACGCAAGTCTTTGACCATGTGCATAAAAACCGCTGTCGCCAGTGTGTCCGGGGATCGTTGCATCAGCCCTGTCCATCGCGCAAAACGAGACGCGCCGCTCTGGTCGTGGCAGAATTGCGCCATGACACTTTCAGCCCGCCCGCTACGTGCCTGCATCGACCTCGATGCGCTGCGGCACAATTATCGTCTCGCCAGACAACTGGCTCCCGCAACCCGTGCGCTTGCCGTGATCAAGGCCAACGGCTATGGGCATGGCGCGGTCGCTGTCGCCCGCGCATTGGCGCCTGAAGCCGATGGTTTTGCGGTGGCCTGTGTCGACGAGGCGCTGGAATTGCGCGAATCGGGCATCCAAAATCCGATCCTGCTGCTGGAAGGCAGCTTTAGTCCAGACGAGATCGGACAGGTTGATCGCGCCCAACTGTCGATGGTGGTGCATTCCAGTCAGCAACTGCAATGGGTGCTGGCGGCGCGGCCATCGCGGCGTCTGGACTGCTGGATCAAACTTGACTCAGGGATGCATCGGGTTGGATTCGCGCCTGAGGATTTTGCAAGTGTCCATGCGAGGTTCGCTGCCTGCCCACATGTCGGCGCACTGGTCGCCATGACCCATTTCGCCCGCGCCGACGAGCCTGAACATCCTTACACTGACCAGCAGCTTGCTGTTTTCGGACAGGCGCTTGCCGGTCTGCGGCTTCCCCGCAGTCTGGCTAATTCTGCCGCGATTCTGGCCTGGCCCCAGGCACATGGCGACTGGACACGTCCCGGCATTATGCTCTACGGCGTCTCGCCACTGCCTGACGGACATCCACTGACGGCAGATTTGCGTCCGGTGATGTCGCTGGAATCCGCGCTCATCGCCATACGCGACCTGCTGCCGGGTGATGCGGTCGGTTATGGCGGACGTTTTGTCTGTGATCGACCACTGCGGATTGGTGTTGCTGCAGTGGGCTATGCGGACGGCTATCCGCGTCATGCGCGTGACGGCACGCCGGTCGCCGTCAATGGACAGCGCACGCGACTGATTGGGCGCGTGTCGATGGACATGATCACGCTTGACCTAACCGGTATTGATGCGCACATCGGCGATCCGGTGGAACTCTGGGGCAGGCTCATTCCGGTCAACGCCGTGGCTCAGGCCAGCGACACCATCGCCTATCAGCTTTTCACCGGCATCGGTCGCCGGGTATCACGGTCTTACGTTTCCAGTGAACGGTGAGTGCGTCGGCCTGATAAGCGCGCCCATTGGATCGCTGCACATCCACTGGAACAGCGATGCACTCACCGGCATCGTGCTGATGCCGCCGGAGCGGACTGTGTCTGCGCAGAATTTGGTCACAACGACAACCCTGAACCGCTCTGAACATCACATGCGCACGGCGATCATCAATCAGCTACGAGACTATTTTGAGCGGCGCTGCCTAACATTCGATCTGCCGCTTAGTCTTCGCGGCACTCCGTTTCAGCAGGCCGTCTGGGCGTTGTTACAGACGCTTCCTGTCGGGGAAACGCGCACCTATGGTGAGCTTGCCCGACAACTCGGCAGTGCCGCCCGCGCCGTGGGGCAGGCTTGCCGTGCCAATCCCTGTCCCATCGTCGTCCCCTGTCATCGCGTGGTCGCCGCACAGGGGCTGGGTGGTTTTGGCGGTGATGCCAGCGGCGAGCGTTACGCCATAAAAAGCTGGCTGCTGCGTCATGAAGGCGCAACCGGACAGTTTCTGTCAGACGCATGAATCAGGACGACCGGACGCTCATCGACAGTTTTGCCGACACGCTCTGGATTGAGCGTGGACTGAGCGAGAACACGCTTGCGGCCTATCAATCTGACCTGAGCGCCTTTGCCGTTTGGCTCCAGCGCGAACGTGATCATGGTCTGAGCGCGGCGGCGCGTGTCGACCTGCTCGACTATCTGGCGCTGCTCTCACAAGCGGGACGCAAACCCCGGTCGACGGCACGGCTGGTGTCCTGTCTGCGGCAGTTTTATCAATCCCTGCTGCGCCGTGGTCTGATTCACGACGATCCCAGCACCAAGGTGGACGCGCCTAGGCTGGGTCGATCACTGCCAAAAAGTCTCAGCGAGTCTGAAGTCGAGGCACTGCTGGGCGCGCCGGACACCCAGGATACCCGTGGCTATCGTGATCGCACCATGCTGGAAGTCCTCTATGCCAGCGGATTGCGCGTGACCGAGCTGGTAACGCTGACTCCAGGCCAGGTGAACCTGACCCAGGGAGTGGTACGCATTCAAGGCAAGGGTGGCAAGGAGCGTCTGGTGCCACTGGGCGAAGAGGCCTGTTCCTGGCTAAAGGATTATGCGCATGGCTCGCGTCTGGATCTGCTGGGCGGGCGCGTCAGTGACTATCTTTTTCCCACCAGCCGCAGTGACTGCATGACGCGCCAGGCGTTCTGGCTGCTGATCAAGCGTTATGCGCTTCAGGCGGGAGTCGTGAAGCCACTGTCGCCGCATACCCTACGCCATGCGTTTGCCACGCATCTGCTCAATCATGGCGCTGACCTGCGGGTGGTACAGATGTTGCTCGGCCACAGCGACCTTTCAACCACCCAGATCTATACCCATGTGGCACGTGAACGGCTTAAACAACTGCATACACGTCACCATCCCCGGGGCTGACTTGGCAGGTCGCGCAGACAACCACCAAAATTCCATTCGATTGAACGTCTTGTCGGCGCAATTCCCCGCCTTCAGGTGTGGGGTCAAGCCGACTCTTTACTTGTGATGTAGTAAGCTAGACATGCTGACAACCGACAGGATGTGTGTTGAGGTCAGCAAATCAGTGGCGAGTCAGCGGATACAACTGATTTGCGAGCCCGGAACGAGCCACGAGGGATGTCGTGAGATATCGTCCGGAATCCCTGGCTTGAGCAATGGGGAGGTTCAAGCGGTTTATTTGATACCTTAGCAAGAGAGTGTGCCATGCCATCGTTCGACGTTGTCTCTGAAATCGACCTGCAAGAAGTTCGCAATGCAGTCGATCAGGCGCGACGGGAGATTGACACCCGTTTTGATTTTAAGGGCGTTGCCGCCAGCTTCGATCTGAGCGACGACAGCATCCTGATGACCGGCGAACAGGAATTCCATCTCCAGCAGATGCTGTACATCCTGCGCCAGAAACTGGTCAAACGGAAAGTCGATCTGGCCTGTCTCGATCCCGCCGCTCCGGTATCGAACCTGAATGCCGCCCGTCAGGAGCTTCGGCTCAAGCAGGGTGTCGATGCCGACACCGCGAAGCGGATGGTCAAGGCCATCAAGTCCGGCAAGCTCAATGTTCAGGCGCAGATCCAGGGCGATCAACTGCGCATCACCGGCAAGAAGCGCGACGAGTTGCAGGAGGCTATCGCATACCTGCGTGGAACGGACTGGGGTTTGCCGTTACAGTTCACCAACTTCAGAGATTAAAGAGCATTCTATGAACACGTATCGCATCGCCCTGGTGATGGCTTCCCTAACCTGCGCGACCGCTGCCTTCGCCGCATCGCCTGAGCAAACCATTCGCGAGATGCTTCAGCAGGCGGTGCCTGGCATCACGATCAGCCAGATCGAACCCGCACCGATCAAGGGACTCTATGAGGTCATGGTTGGCGCTGACCTGATGTATGTCACCAGCGACGGACGCTATTTTTTCAATGGTCATATCGTCGATCTGAAAACCCGTGAAGACCTGACCGAACCACGTCTGGCTCAGGCGCGCAAACATCTCATTGACCAGATTGGCGAAAGCCAGATGATCATCTTCGGTCCGGCAGATGCCAAACACACGATTACCGTGTTCACCGATGTCGAATGCGGTTACTGCCGCAAACTCCACAGCCAGATTGCCGACTATGGCAAAGAAGGCATCCGCATCCGTTATCTGTTTTTCCCACGCGCTGGCAAGGGTAGTCCGGCCTACGATGAGGCCGTCTCAGTCTGGTGCGCCGGAGACGACAACGCACGCCGCACCGCCATGACCGATGCCAAGGCGGGGAGACCGATTGCAACCAAGACCTGCGCGAATCCCGTCGACGCACACATGGCACTTGCCGAGCAACTTGGTCTGCGGGGTACGCCGGCCATCGTCACCGAACAGGGTGATCTGATTCCGGGTTATGTTGAACCCAAACGGCTTGCCGCCGAACTCAACGCCAAAGCCGGGGACTGACCGAAGCTGTCGGTTTGACCTGCAACCCTGATTGCCATTTTAACCAGCGGGATTCACGGTGAGCCATCCAGTTTCTGCATTTCATCTTGCCTATTCCTGGCGTAGTGATCGAGGGCGCGTCCGTGCGCAAAATGAGGATGCAGTCATCGTCGAACCTGACCTGGGTCTGGTGGTGGTCGCCGATGGCGTCGGTGGCGCCAATGCTGGCGAGGTGGCCAGCCGTCTGGCAACCGAGACCATCGTCGAGCGCTTCCACCGTCAGGCGATGTCGCGCACCGACTCAGAGTCCATCCGGCTGTTCGTCGAGGCTACGATCCAGGAAGCCAATATCATCATCTGGCGGCAGGGCAAGGAAGCCAGCGAACACACCGGCATGGGGACGACGATCGCCATGGGAGCCGCAGGTAGCGACTGGCTTGTGCTGGGTCACGTCGGCGATTCGCGCATCTATCGGCTGCGAGATGGCGAGCTCGAACAACTGTCGCGTGATCACTCATTCATCCAGGAGGTCATCGATCAGGGCTTTTTTGCCTCGCGGGAGGATGCTAGGCGCTATGGGATCGGCGAAAACATTCTGACCCGCGCACTGGGTTCAGCCGCCGTGGTCGAGGTCGCCACCCAGATCATTGATCTGGCGACAGGCGATCTGCTGCTCTTCTGTAGCGATGGACTGAACGGCATGATCGCCGACGACTGGATGCGCGAGATCCTGATGTCCGTCGCGGAAAATTCGCTTGATGCGGCGGCGGATGCGCTGATTCGCATCGCCAACGAACAGGGCGGCAAGGACAACATCACTCTGGCGCTGATACAGGTGGGCGAGCAGATAAAATCTCATGCGGGTGGTGCCGAAGGTCAACGCCTGGATGACGACTAACTGCCCGGATCAGAGCTGACGCGAGATGTTTGAGCGCCTTCCGTGGGATTTGGCGAGGGTCTAAGCGGACAGCTTATCTTCTGAGTTCTGCGCGAAATCAAAGCGGGTGGTGGCTAACACCTTCGCCTATGCGTCCGTGACAGGGATCCACCCTGACGTCTACGCAAAATCTGATCGCTGCGTCCACCGCAGCCCGTTTCATCGTCTTTGATCCCCGGAAACCCATGTCCGCACTCGCTGTCTCGCAACTCACCAAAACCTACAAAGGCGGCCTTCAGGCGCTCAAGGGAATCGACCTCAGCGTTGAGGAAGGCGATTTTTTCGCGCTTCTAGGGCCAAACGGTGCCGGTAAATCGACTTTCATCGGAATCATCTCCTCGCTCGTCAACAAGACCGCCGGGCGCGTGAGCGTCTTTGGGCACGATCTGGATCGTGATCCTGAGCGGGTTAAATCCTGCATCGGGCTGGTGCCCCAGGAGTTCAACTTCAATCTCTTCCTGCCGGTGGTCGAGGTGGTGTTGAACCAGGCTGGTTATTACGGCATCCCGCGCCGCGAGGCGAAAATCCGCGCCGAGCGTTATCTCCGACAGCTCGATCTCTGGGATCGTCGCCTGACGCCGATGCGCCAGCTCTCCGGTGGACTCAAACGCCGTCTGATGATCGCCCGCGCATTGGTGCATCAGCCGCGCCTGCTGATCCTTGATGAACCAACAGCGGGTGTCGATATCGAGATCCGGCGCTCAATGTGGACGTTTCTGCGTGAACTGAACGCGGCAGGCACCACCATCATCCTTACCACGCATTATCTGGAAGAAGCCGAAAGTCTCTGTCGCAACATCGCCATCATCGATCACGGCGAGATTGCCCAGCGCAGCAGCATCACCGATCTGCTCAAGACACTGCATACCGAAACCTTCGTGCTGAATCTCAAGGGGAAGGTGTCCGAACTACCGGAACTTGGCGGTTTCGTGCTTCAGCATCTCGACGACTGCACCCTGGAAGTGGAAATGAACCACGATCACACCATCAACGGGCTGTTCGATGCGCTCTCGCGCAACGGCATCGAGGTCATTAGTCTGCGCAACAAACAGAACCGGCTCGAACGGCTGTTTCTGGATCTGGTTGGCCGACATGTCGCCGAGGCAGGAGATCGCGCATGATCTGGCACACCTGGTACCGCTACTGGATCACCTACCAGACCATTCTGGGCAAGGAGATCCTGCGTTTTTCGCGGATCTGGGTGCAGACCATCCTGCCCTCGGTGATCACCACCATGCTCTATTTCGTCATTTTCGGGCGTCTGATCGGAGATCGCATTGGCAGCATGAACGGCTTTGCCTATCTGGATTTCATCGTGCCCGGATTGATCCTGATGGGTGTGATCACTAACTCCTATTCCAACGTGGTGTCATCCTTTTACAGCAGTAAATTTTCGCGTTACATCGAAGAATTGCTGATCTCGCCAGCGCCTAACTGGATCATCTTGGCGGGGTATGTCTCGGGCGGCGTGGCGCGGGGGCTGGTCGTGGGTGGCGCGGTGATGCTGGTGGCGATGGTGTTTACCGACATCCAAATCCACAGCTTTGCCGTGATGCTGCTGATCTGTCTCATGACCGCCACGCTGTTTTCGCTGGGCGGTTTCATCAATGCTATCTACGCCAACAGCTTCGATGACATCTCGATCATCCCAACCTTCGTCTTGACGCCACTAACTTATCTTGGCGGCGTCTTCTATACGATGGATCTGCTGCCGGGATTCTGGCAAACCCTCTCGCTGGCTAATCCGGTACTCTACATGGTCAACGCCTTCCGCTACGGCGTCCTCGGCGTCAGCGACATTCCTATTGGTTTCGCCTTCAGCATGATCCTCGTCTGCATCATCGTCTTGACCGCCATCAGCCTGACTCTGCTGCGGCATGGCGTCGGGATCAAGACCTAAAACCGCTCAGATGCTGGCATAGCGCGCCACCAGCGCCTGCAAGCCATCCAACATCCGCTGGCGCAAAGATATGTGTTGCGTCCCGTGAGATTATAGACCCGCTTTTTGAAGTGTTCGGGGCATTTTTGTTGCCAGTCTTTGAGTGCTTGAATCGGCGCGATGTGTCCCAGCGCCTTTTGCGGGATCTGGTGATTGTATAACCTCACAGAGCCGGTGAGGGTATCCGCCAGGTTCTGTGCGGAATCGAAGCGGGTGGTGGC
>CAIUAY010000017.1 GCA_903897335.1 uncultured Chromatium sp.
ACTTTCATCTCATCGCGGAGTGTGCGCAGCGCCTCGCGAGCCTGGAACAAAGGATAGCTCCTTCTCGGTACATAAATACACGGGTCTTGACAGTTAATTTAGTAGCTTGATTGATTTGAGTAACTGTCGTTTTAACTTTTCTGCTGGATAGATAACCCATTGCGGCTGTTCGCTGGCAACCGGCTTCAATGTGGGTTTGCGCCAACCCTCAGCGACAGCGAAGTCATCACACTGGACGTGGTGGGCGAGTGCCTTGGATCTGCAAACCCACTTGCGGGTCAACATGACGGAGACGTGCGATCCGCAGGCGGTGCGGCCACTGACGTAGACATGCCGATGCATCGAAACCGTCATTGGTCAACTCACCAAACAGTTCAATACTGAAAAAATCCGGGTGCGCAACCTGTGGCACTTGACCAGTCGCCTTGCGCGGAAAGTGTTGTCACACACCTTTGGGCTTTTCATCAACCGCTCACTTGGGCGACCAGACCTTCTCTTTGAAGATGACGAACCGTTCTGCAAACCCTCTCTGCGTTAATCTCGATACGCTCATCCGTTCAGATCTGTTGATCGAGGCTGTTTTGGTGCTGCTGAAGCGCCATCCACTGTTGCTTCTGATGCTGCCGTTCTGGTGGTTGAAGGGTCGTCCCGCGTTCAGGCAGCAGGTTGCTGATCGGGTTGATCTGGATGTGACGCGCCTGCCGTTCCATCAGCCGCTGTTGGACGTTTTACGTGTGCAGCATAGTCAGGGAAGACGGCTGATACTGGTCACGGACGCGAATTTGATGACATACGCCGAGCAGATTGCCCGTTACCTGGGGATATTCGAGTCTATTTTAGCCTGCGATCAGGACGCTGATCTGTCCGGAAAACCAACGTCTGAGCGTCTGGTGAGTACGTTTGGAGCAGGTGGATTCGATTATGTCGGTCATGCCGCGACAGATTTGCACGTCTGGCGTTATGCCAGGGCGGCGATAGTTGTCAATGCCCGATCTGCACTGGTGCGCCGGGTTGCGGCGCCAACCTCAGTCGAGCAGGTGTTTACACCGATTCCGATTGGCATCTGGGCGTTTCTGAACGCGATCCGGCTCCATCAATGGGCAAAAAACGCACTCGTCTTCGTCCCGCTCGCGGCGGCGCATCAAATGCTCAATCCGCTGCTTCTGGCTCAGGCGGGCATCGCTTTTCTGGCGTTTGGATGCTTTGCCTCCAGCGTCTATGTGCTCAACGATCTGTTTGATCTAGCAGCGGATCGACAGCATCCGACCAAATGCCGTCGGGCGTTTGCAGCGGGCATTATCCCGGTTCAGCATGGATTGATGCTGATCCCGGTTTTGCTGGTTCCGGGCTTCTTGCTGGCGCTGTTACTGCCGTACTGGTTCGGAACATCGCTTGGGTTGTATTACGTCTTGACGCTGGCGTACTCGTTACGTTTAAAGCAGTTGGTACTGGTCGATGTGCTAACGCTGGCAGGTCTTTATACCCTGCGGATCATTGCCGGTGGCGCGGCCACTGACATCCCGCTGTCATTCTGGCTGCTGGCGTTTTCCATGTTCCTCTTTCTCAGTCTGGCGCTGGTCAAACGCACTTCCGAACTGCTGGTCTGTCGTGATGCGGCGCGTGACGCCGCAGCCGGACGCGATTACCGAACGACTGATCTGGAAACCCTGGCACAGTTCGGCGTCACAAGCGGCTATCTTGCGGTGCTGGTTCTGGCGCTGTATATCGACAGCCCCAGCGTGGTGACGCTGTATTCTGAACCCTGGATGCTGTGGTTGCTCTGTCCGGTTCTGCTTTACTGGATCAGTCGCGTCTGGCTACTGACGCGGCGCGGTGAACTGCACGAAGACCCGATGGTGTTCGCACTCACTGACCGCACCAGCTATGGACTGTTCGCACTGGTGGCGGGCATCCTGTGGCGGGCATCTTGATTTGGTAGACCGCCAGATTGAGCGCGGCGGCGGTCAACAGCGATGTCTGGATCAGGCCGCGATTCGGTATGGTTGCGCACGGTTGATTCATGATGGTGTGCCTCCATCTTCTGAAAACTGACAAAAAATATCCATTTTTCAAGCCTGATCTGCTTCCGTGAGGACACCGCCATGACTGCTCTAAGTGTACCGCTCGACAATGAAGGCTTTTTGCTTAACCGTGACGACTGGAGCGAAGAGATTGCAGTCGAACTCGCCCACTCCGATGAATTTGAGATGACCGAACAGGTGATGACCTTCATCCGCGAGGCTCGCGCCATGTATGACGAGGATGGCGTAGTGCCACCGATTCGTATCTTTGCTAAAAAACAGAAGGTCTCGACCAAAGATCTCTACGACATTTTCAAGAAAGGCCCGATGAAGCTCATCTGTAAATGGGGTGGCTTGCCCAAGCCCACCGGTTGCGTTTAAGCCTCCGCAAGCGCCGCGCTCCAGTGCGGCGTTTTCTCAATCAGCTCGCTGCCGATCCAGTACCCTGCCAATTTCGATCCACTTGAGCCGCACGACGGCTCATTCTCCTTGCTGATCAGGGGCGACCGTCCGCTTCCACCTCTTTGGGGGTGCGCAGCAGATCGGCTCGGCTCACGCCGAGCGCGACGACCGAGGCGCTGGCGACATAGATGGTGGAATAGGTGCCGAAAAGGACGCCGATAATCAGCGCCAGCGAAAAGCCATGCAGCGTCGGGCCACCGAAGAAATAGAGCGTCACCACGACGATAAACACGGTGCCCGCCGTGATGATGGTGCGCGACATGGTCTCGTTGACCGACTGATCCATGATTTCAACCACCGTGCCCTTGCGTACCTTGCGGAAATTCTCCCGAATCCGGTCGAACACCACGACCGTATCGTTGAGCGAATAGCCGATGACGGTCAGCACTGCCGCCAGCACGGTCAGATCGAAATCGATCCGAAACAGCGAAAACGTGCCGACCACGATGATGGCGTCATGGATGGTCGCAATCACGGCGCCAACCGAGAAGCGCCACTCGAACCGCAGTGCAACATAGATCAGAATGCCAATCAGCGAGAACAGCACCGAAAGTCCGCTCTGATCCGCCAGTTCCTTGCCGACCTGGGGGCCGACGAACTCGACCCGACGCAGTTCGACCTGATCGGTAGTCCCTGCATTCAATGCCTTCAAGACGCGCTGGCTGAGTTCGGCATCGTTCACCTCGCCCACTGGCGGAATGCGCAGCAGCACGTCACGCGGAGTGCCGAACTGCTGTGCCATGACGTTTTCGAACCCGCCATTGGCGAGTGCGCGACGCACCTTGGCAAGATCTGCCGTCTCCTTGTAACTCACCTCGACGATGGTGCCGCCGGTGAAGTCCAGTCCGAGATTGAGTCCCTGGATCGCCAGCGAGAGCAGGCAGGTGGCCATAAGCACGCTGGAGAACACCATCGCCTTGCGGCGCTGCGACAGAAAGTTGAATTGGGGAAGTTTGATGGCGCGCATGGTGGTTTCTCTCAGACGGGCAGGGTCTTCAACCGTTTGCCGCCATACACCAGATTGATCAGGGCACGGCTACAGTTGATGGCGGTGAACATGGAGCTGGCCAGACCGATGATCAGGGTAACGGCGAACCCCTTGACGGGGCCGGTGCCAAAGCTGAACAGCACGATGGCGGCGATCAGGGTCGTGACATGGCCATCGACGATGGTCGAAAAGGCTTTCTCGAAACCGGCAGCGATACTCGCCTGAGGTGAGTTGCCGTTCTTGATCTCTTCGCGCATCCGCTCAAAGATCAGCACGTTGGCGTCGACCGACATGCCGAGCGTGAGCACCATGCCGGCAATGCCGGGCATGGTCAGGGTTGCGCCGAGCAATCCGAGAACTGCCGCGATCATCACCAGATTCACGACCAGCGCCACGTTGGCGATTAGCCCGAAGACCCGGTAATAAAACCCCATGAATAGCACAACCAACGTCATGCCAATCACGACTGAAAGGATGCCCTGATCGATGTTGTCCTGACCCAGGCTGGGGCCGATGGTACGCTCCTCGACGATTTGAATCGGTGCCGCCAGGGCGCCCGAACGCAGCAGCAGCGCGGTATCGTGCGCTTCTTTGCTACTGTCGAGTCCGGTGGTTTGGAAGCGCCGCCCGAAGGGCTCGCGGATGTTGGCGACACTGACCACTTCTTCCACCTTACGGGTGGTCTTGACTGGTTTGCCGTCTATCGTTTCAGTGGTGGTGCGGTTCTCGATGAAGACCACCGCCATCGGCTTGCCAACATTTTCGGTGGTGACATCACGCATCCGGCGCGCCCCCTGCCCGTCGAGATTCACGAACACCGCAGGCGTTCCACTCTGTCCGTCGAAACCGGCTGAGGCATCGGTGATCTGGTCGCCGGTGACGATGACCCGGCGCTTGAGCAGGATCGGCTTGCCGTTACGCTCAGAATAGAGTTTGCTGCCCACCGGGACGCGCCCGGCCACGGCATCGGTGACACTGCCCTCGGTATCCACCAGCCGATATTCGAGCGTCGCGGTGGCACCGAGCATCTCTTTCAGCCGCCCCGGATCCTGCGCACCCGGCAATTGCACCACGATCCGCCGATCACCCTGACGAGCAATGCTGGGTTCGGCAATGCCGAGAGCATTGACGCGATTACGCAGGGTCGTGATGTTTTGCTCCAGCGCGAAGTCCTTGATCTGCTTCTGCTCGGCTGGCGGCAGGTTGGCCTGAATCACGAATTTGTCGTCATCTTCGCTGGCCTGCAACGCCAGATCCCGAAACTCGCGTTTCAGCGCCTTCTGGCCTGCGTCACGCGACTCGGCGTCGGCAAATTTCACGACAATCCGGCCTTCCTCGCGGGTCACGTTCAGATAGCGGATCTTGGCGTCGCGCAGTTGCGTCCGAATGTCGCCAAGATAGCGTTCAAGCGCCTGATCCAGCGCCGCCTCCATGTCGACATCAATGACGACATGGATGCCGCCACGCAGATCTAGACCCAGGTTCATCGGCTTGAGACCCAGCGCCCGCATCCATCCGGGTAGATCAGCAGACTGCGTCAATGCCTCGTGATAATGTTCAGACAATGTCCGGTCGATGATTTCCTGACCTTTTAACTGGTCATTCGACGCCGCGAAACGCACCAGGAGCTTGCCACCCTCCAGCCGCTCAATGTCCTTGACCGGCACGCCTGCCGTGTCAAGTGCCGTGCGTACTTCGCTGACACTGGCTTTCGTGATTTCCACGCCACGGGCGGCAGTGATCTCGATCGCGGGATCCTGTG
This sequence comes from uncultured Chromatium sp., assembly GCA_903897335.1. GTDB lineage: Bacteria > Pseudomonadota > Gammaproteobacteria > Chromatiales > Chromatiaceae > Chromatium. The sequence goes on from CAIUAY010000017.1 coordinate 5,234, forward strand.
AATACAGATTCGGCCAGGCCAGCAGCAGGCTGACCAGGATCACACCCAGAATCATCAGATTCTTCCAGAGTGGATAGCGGTTCATGGCAGTTTTTTCTCGACATCGCTGGCCGCAATGGCACAGAGAGAAGACGCATCGTCAGCGACGCATCTCCAGACGACGAAGCGCGAGCGCTAGACGCACTCACGCCATCGTCAGTTGCGTGGTGGTTTAGAGTTCTTTGAGTGTGCCCTTGGGCAGCACAGATTCGATGGTCGCACGCCGCACCTTGACCTGAACGCCGTCGGCGATCTCGACCAGGATAAAATTCTCGCCGATGTCATGGATGCGTCCGGCAATCCCGCCAACCGTGATGACCTCGTCGCCTTTGGCCAGCGCCTCAATCATTTTCTGGTGTTCTTTCTGGCGCTTGGCCTGGGGACGGATCAGCAGGAAATAAAAGACCACCGCGAATAGCACCAGCGGCAGCAGCGCCATGACAGAGCCGCTAACACTGGTCGCCGCTTCGCTTTGAGCGAGTGCATCAGAGATAAAAAAACTCATCGTCGATTCCTAAAATTGGTGCGCGACCCCAAAACAGAGGTTCATGTCATTTGAAACGGCGCGTCGCGGTGAGTTCCGCAGCGGCCACAGAAAGACTCGCGGCGGATTATCGCACAGCGCCGCGCAAGATACAGCCGACGACTAACCGGCCTGTTCGACGAACCAACGACAACTCTCAACCAGATCGGTGCCCTGGACATGCAGATCGCCGCCAATCAACAGGATACAGTCCTGGCCATAAAACTCGCGGAGTTCCGCGATCCGCTCCAGACGCATCCCGCCACCGGGCACAGGAAAGATGGGACGCAGCCGGTGCATGGGACGGGTCGCGCCCTGAACCAGGTCACTGCATTCATCCTGAGTGAACGCAAAACGTCCACCCCAGCTCGGAAAGATCGTTCCATCGGCACCGGCCAGCCGGTTAAACAGACCGAAGAGGACGCCATGAGCAAGACCTGAGTCAGAATGGACGCAGAACGTCCCCTGAAAGGCCGGATGGCTAAGGATCGGCAGCGCCAGTTCATCGTCATCGGCGAGGAGGCGCATGGCATCGAATCCAGTGAGTCCGGGACAGCACAGCAGCCCACCTGCCCCGGCATCTCTGGCAAACCGGGCGCGGCGCATCATCTCGCCTGCCGGCGCGGTGACATTGGGCAGATAGAGACAGCGGTTCCCGGTCTCGCGGCTGGCGCGATCGACCGCCTCGGCGCAGCGCCTGACGCGCTCGTCGAAGGGACAGAAGCGCTGGTCGGTGAGCCCGTGGTCATCCTTGATTAGATGGATGCCACCCAGCGCCAGTCGATAAGCCAGATCGGCAAGCGCCCTCGGTGACAGCCCCATGGGTTTGATCGCGGTGAAGAGCAATGGACGGTCATGGACGCCGAGCAATTCACGCAGACCCGCCTGACCAAAGCGCGGCCCGCGATACTGGTTCGCCAGCGATTCGGGCAGTTCGACATCGACCAGCCGGATACCGGGCTTGATGCTGATGTTGCCGAACAGCACGTTGAGCAACTGGGTCAATTCGCGTCCGGCAGCCTCGACCGGATAGCTGATCACGGCCTTGAAACGAGCAGTGTCGATCATGGTCAGTGACATCACCTGACCAATGATGTGCCTGCGAATCATCTGATCTGTGATCAAGGCTTCGGGAAATTCGATGGTCTGCTCGACGCAGATATCGCGGGCGTACGCTTGCGCCTCATGCGGCTGGCAGACAAGGTGATAGACAGCGGTAAAACGCTCGCCGCTGAGTGGAAACGATTGATCTGTCTTCATTTAGTGTTCTTGTGACGGTGAACGTCAGCATTTGCCAGGGATGAGATGGCCTCGCTTCTTTTTTGAAGACGATCCTGCGTGAGATTAAAGTGGATCGACTGCGGGTTGATTTGTCTGAATTTCAGTATATCAGCGTATTTTTCTGGTTCTCGACAAGTGTCAACCATGTTGATAAGAATGGAACCGAGAGTGATCGACGCCGTTGTCAGGCGGCTTTTCCGCAGTGAGCGGCCACACACTGAATTATAAACCTGGAGGTTGGTATCTATGGCACGTATCGTGATTCTTGGGGCGGGTATTTCCGGTCATACGACGGCTCGCTATCTGGGCAAGTGGATCGGCAAAAAACATCAAATCATTGTGGTGTCACCCAATGCTAAGTGGAATTGGATTCCGTCCAATATCTGGGTCGGCGTGGGCGAAATGACGGAGCGTCAGGTCACGTTCGAACTTGCTCCAATCTACAAGAAAATCAACGTCGATTTTCACCAGGCTAGAGCACTGTCGATTCATCCTGAAGGCGATGCGGAACATGGCAAGCCGTTCGTCGTGGTCGAATACACCGAGATGTCACGCGCCGGTCAGACTGATGCGATTGAATACGACTATCTGGTCAATGCCACCGGCCCCAAATTGAACTTTGGCGCGACGCCGGGTCTGGGGCCTGAGAACGGTTACACCGTGTCGGTCTGCACGCCCAGTCATGCGCTGGAAGCGAATGCGCAACTGCAAAAAAACATCGAAGCCATGAAAGCCGGGGCGCAGCGTACATTTGTCGTCGGAACAGGGCATGGCATGTGTACCTGTCAGGGCGCGGCCTTCGAGTATATCTATAATATCGACCATGCCCTGCGTGAGGCGGGGGTGCGTCATCGGGGACGCATCATCTGGATCAGCAACGAATACGAACTGGGCGATTTTGGCATGGGCGGGGTGCATATCACCCGTGGCGGTTATGTGACGAACGGCAAGATCTTTGCCGAATCGCTGATGGTCGAGCGCGACATGGAGTGGATCACCCGTGCGCATGTCAGCCGGATCGAGCCAGGCAAAATCCACTATGAGCTGCTCGATGGCACCCAGCATGAACTGGATTTTGATTTCTCAATGCTGATTCCGCCTTTTTCGGGCGTTGGACTGAAGGCGTTCGATCAATCCGGCACCGACATCACCGATCAGATCTTTGCGCCGAACGGCTTTATGAAAGTCGATGCCGATTACAATCCCAAACCGTTCGAGGATTGGAGCAAAGCCGATTGGCCGCGTACCTATCAAACGCCGCGCCACAAGAACATCTTTGCCATCGGCATTGCTTTTGCGCCGCCGCATCCGATCAGCAAGGTCATGAAAAGCCCCAGCGGCATCCAGATCAGCCCCACGCCACCGCGCACCGGCATGCCTTCGGCCACCATCGGTAAAGCTGTCGCAGAAAGCATTCGCGATATGCTCAAAGGCGCGCCTGAACCCACGCATACCGCATCGATGGGCGAGATGGGCGCGGCCTGCGTGGCCTCAACTGGCTCGGATATTTTCAAGGGCACTGCCGCGACCATGACCGTCTTCCCGGTGGTGCCGGATTATGATACCTATCCTGACTATGGACGGGATATGGAACTCACTTCTGGCGAGATCGGGCTGGCCGGGCACTGGATGAAATACATCCTGCACCATGTCTTTATCTATCAGGCCAAGCTGCGTCCAGGCTGGTCGATTCTTCCAGATTGATGCCGTTCACGTTTATCTTCGAGAGGTAAAGATTTATGACCGCCAAAAACAAAGAACCTTATCAGCAGGCGTATTACCCCCCGATGCCCACGCGCTGGGTGCGCTACATGCGAACCTCCGTCGTGTGGCAGTTTTACCGCTTCTGGGTCATCAACCTGAAGATCCTCAAGCTGCTGATCAAATCGCATAACTGATTGATTGTAGACGTTGCATGATCGGCATTCTTGGCGGAACTTTCGATCCCGTTCATTTCGGACATCTGCGACCAGCGTTGGACTGTCTCCAAACGCTCGGTCTTGATGAAGTTCGGCTGATTCCGCTAAATGTCGCCGTGCATCGCCCGCAACCACTGGCGACCCCCGCCATGCGTCTGCGGATGCTGGCGGCGGCGGTCGCGGGTCAGCCCGGTCTAAACGTTGATTCGCGCGAGCTACAGCGACCGGGCAGTTCTTATTCCTACGATACGCTGGTCTCGTTGCGCGCCGAACTGGGCGCAACGGTTCCGCTGTGCCTGCTGGTCGGGAACGATGCTTTTGCGGAATTTCTCGCCTGGCATCGTCCGCTGGACATTTTGGCGCTGGCGCATCTGATCGTCATGCGCCGGGCGGGTCATGAGCCGGTCATGGAGCCGCTGCTTACGGCATTGACGCTGGCGTATCGCTGCCCTGACGTGCGTTCTTTGGCGGGGCTGGCTGGAGGGCGTATCCTGTTCCAGGATGTTACCCAAATGACGGTGTCATCCACGCGGATTCGGCAGCTCATTGCGCAAGGCCGGAGTCCGCGCTATCTCCTGCCTGATGCCGTGCTTGAACTGATAGAACACGCGGGTGTCTATCGGTAAGCCGGCCTACCCACTGAATCATCCCTATCCTTTTTATTTTTGATCGTCGCGGAGTTGACATGCAACTTGAGGAACTTCGGCAACTGGTTGTCGAAACACTGGCCGACATGAAGGCGCGTGATGTCAATGTCATGGACGTGCGTGACAAAACGGCCATCACCGATTACATGGTCGTCGCCTCCGGCACCTCGGATCGACACGTCAAGGCCATTGCCGAAACCGTTGCTTTTCGCTCCAAAGAAGCCGGTGAAACCCCGCTAGGAACTGAAGGTCTGGCTGAAGGCGAATGGGCGCTGGTCGATCTCAATGGCGTCGTTGTCCATGTGATGCTGCAAAAGGTGCGTGATTTCTATCACCTCGAACGTCTCTGGTCTGCGCCTGCCGCCGAATCGATGATGGCAGCGGGGTCGGCCTGAACAAATCATGGTTGCTGATACGGCGCTCAGTTCGCAGACCGGGATACCGAGGCTGACGCTGGTGGCGGCAGTCGCCAGGAATGGCGTGATCGGGCGCGACCAGGCGATGCCTTGGTATTTGCCCGCCGATCTGGCGCATTTCAAGCGCCTGACGCTGGACAAGACCATCGTGATGGGTCGGCGCACCTGGGAATCGCTGCCGGGTCTGCTGCCGCGCCGACGACATCTCGTCCTCTCACGCGACCCCAATTTCAGCGCGGATGGGGGCACGGTCGTCGACTCGCTTGACGCGGCGATTGCCGCATCGAATGGCGCGTCCGAATTGATGATCGTCGGCGGCGCGACGCTCTATGCCGAGGCATTGCCACGCGCCAGCCGTTTCTGCCTGACAGAAATCCATGCCTGCATCGACGGTGACACGCGCTTTCCAGACTGGAATCCAGCGCAGTGGCAGGAAGTGAGCCGTATCGAACATGCTGCCGACATGCGCAACGCATTTGCCATGACCTTTCTGGATCTGCGGCGCGGAAGATAATCCTACGCGACGCAATCGCTATGGATTCATGCTAACGAGGCGAGCGCCGCGAAAGCCGACAGGCGTAAGCAGGCGACCGCGTCGGGACGGGGATTCTCCTCCGCGACACGTTTCCTTTCCATGAACAGGCGCCCAGGTCAGATGTTATCGCCCGCTCCCGCCGCCTGCTTTGCTCAAGGGCAGCAGGCGCGACGCGACGGCGACATGCTGGCGGCCATCGCGCATTTTCGGGAGACGATCCGGCTCAAGCCCGATCATGTCGCCGCGCACAACAATCTGGCCAATGCACTACAGGCCAGCGGCGACATCGCGGGTGCGTTGGCCATCTGTCAGCAGGCGCTGGTTTTGGCACCAGACCGCGCCGTGCTGTACTGCAATCTCGGCAGTCTGTGGCAACTCAAAGGCGATCTGGAACAGGCTATCAGCGCCTACCAGCACGCCCTCGCACGACAGCCGGACTTCTTTCTCGCCCATCACAACCTCGCCAAAGCCTGGTCAAGCCAGGGACAGTTCGCTTTGGCCGAAAGCGCCTACCAGAATGCCCTGCGCCTGCGCCCCGATCTGGCGGATCTCCATCTCGATTGCGGCATGCTCTATCACCGTTACGGTTTCGTGCCGCAGGCGCTCAAGCGTTACAGGGCGGCGCTGCGTCTCGCGCCCTCGGCGCGTGCCTATAACAGTCTGGGGGCCGCGCTCCAGGACTGGGGCAACCTCAAACTGGCACAATCCAGCTACCAACGCGCACTGAGACTCCAGCCGGATTTTGGCCTGCCGCAGTTCAATCTGGCGCAACTGTATGAAAATCGTGGTGACCTGGCCGCAGCGCGAACCCATTACGAACAGGTGCTCGCTATGGCGCCGAACCAGGCTAAACTGCACTTGCATCTGGCCATGGTGCGGCGCAAACAGGCCGACTGGCTTGCTGACGCCATGCACATGGATACCCTGCGCCGTGCCATCCAAGGTCATCTGAAAGACCCGGATAGCGAACCGCTGCCACTCCTGAGCGCACTGACTCTGCCATTGCCGCCAGCCTGGCATCGCGCACTGGCCGAACAGATGGGGAACCATCTGACCCGTCTGGCCGAAGCGCTGGCATCCCCCTTTGCGTTCCCTGCTGACGCGACGCCTGAGCGTCTGAGGATCGGCTATCTGTCGCCAGACTTGCGCTGTCATGCGGTCGGCACACTGATCGCTGAACTCTTTCAGCATCACCAGCGTCCTGAATTCGAGATCTTTGCCTACAGCCTGACACCCGTCCAGGATGACTGGACGGCGCGTATCCGGGCGGGCTGTGACCAGTTTCTGGATGTCTCGCTGCGTTCACCGCTTGCCATTGCCCAACGCATCCACGCCGACGGCATCCATATCCTCGTCGATTTGGCTGGATATACCACCCATTCGCGCCCGCTGGTACTGGCGCTGCGACCCGCGCCGGTGCAACTACACTATCTCGGCTATCCGGGCACGCTGGGCGCTGGGTTCACGCCCTATATTCTGGCAGACCGGCAACTGATTCCAGAGACCGCTGCCGCGCTGTACGCGGAACGAATCATCTATCTGCCCCACGCTTGGGGAACCACGCCGATGACCATCGCCGACAGCCGCGATAACCGTGCCGACTGCGGACTACCTGAACAGGGAACGGTCTATTGCTGTTTCAATGGCATCCACAAGATCGACCCCGAGGTGTTCGCGCTCTGGATGGATATCCTGCGTCAGGTGCCAGACAGTGTGCTGTGGTTGAGCGTTTCTGCTCGAAGACCAGGCGCTCGCCAAGCTGCTGATCGGCACCATCATCCAGGAAGAGATTGTCGCGCTCGACCTGTGTCCATAGGAACGCACCCGCGACATCGGCAGTCGCGGCGAGCGCGTCCTGACGGTCTACCATGTCGATTTCGCCGCACGGATTCGCAACCGGGTCGGCGAGGAATACCAAGTGCTGATCGCGCTACAGAAGGCCAAATATCCGACCAACATCATGCGTTTCCGGCGCTATCTCGGTGCGCAGTACCGCGACCCGGAGAACACCTGCGAGACCGACATCGCCAGCGGTTAGGCCGCGCCCCGCCGGGTGCGCCAGGGGCTGCCACTGCTGACCATCTATTTTTTTGGACATGCGCTGGAACACACTGACGCCCCGGTGATCCAGCTCGCGTAGGTTGGGATGAGCGAGAGCGAATCCCAACATCACATTGGAGAATTGTTGGGGTTCGTAAACTCACCCCACCCTTGTATCTTGAACCTCGTGATGGTTAGCTCCCATCGCACGAGACGGCGGCAGCTTGACCCCACCCTGAAGGCTTTGACCTTGTGGCGTAGATGAAGCCCGCCGTCTCACCTCTCACGCCAGCGCAGACACTGAACG
>CAIUAY010000018.1 GCA_903897335.1 uncultured Chromatium sp.
ATGGTCATGCCTGGCGATAACGTCAAGATGACCATCAAGCTGATCGCCCCGATCGCCATGGAAGAAGGTTTGCGCTTCGCCGTGCGCGAAGGTGGCCGCACGGTCGGCGCCGGCGTCGTCGCTAAGATTATCGAGTAAGGAAAATAAGGTCAGAGAGTTTTTCATAAAAAAACTCTCAAATCAGGTGCGTTTGCTTGTGTTACTTTAGGTGATCGCATTCTGTACAGTGTTCGATTTAGGCCAGTAGCTCAATTGGCAGAGCGGCGGTCTCCAAAACCGCAGGTTGGGGGTTCGATTCCCTCCTGGCCTGCCATACAATCCATCGCTTAGGCGACAGGCGATCCCATGAATTTACGCGCAGAAACCAGCGGCGCTAACTTGGATACCATCAAGTTGGCTGTCGCTGCATTCTTGTTGGTTATTGGCATTGTTGCCTTCTATTACCTTTCAGGTATTTCGACCCTGCTTCGGGTTATCGCGCTACTGGTTATTTCAGGCGGTGCGGTTGCGGTAGCTTACCAGACAGAAATCGGGCGCCAGCTTTGGCAGTTTGTGATGGATTCCCGCATGGAAGTCCGCAAGATGGTTTGGCCATCACGCCAGGAAACCCTTCAAACAACGCTTGTTGTCATTGGGATGGTGCTGGTTCTCGGAATCGTCCTGTGGCTGTTCGATATGCTGCTTATGGGCATTCTTCGATTCCTGACCGGCCAGGGAGGCTAGCGATGTCCAAGCGTTGGTACGTTATTCACGCTTATTCCGGCTTTGAAGGCCAGGTTAAACGTTCGCTAGAGGCATCCATTGTCCGCGCCGGACTGGATGAGCTTTTTGGCATGATCCTGGTGCCAACCGAAGAAGTCGTCGAAATGCGTGGTGGACAACAACGCAAGAGCGAGCGCAAGTTTTTTCCAGGCTATGTTCTGGTCAATATGGAAATGACCGATGAGACCTGGCATCTGGTTAAGAGCGTTCCGAAGGTCATGGGTTTTATTGGTGGAACCGGTGATCGGCCAGCACCCGTGCCTGATGCTCAGGCTGAAGTGATCCTGCAACGTATCCAGGAAGGCGGTGAGAAGCCACGTCCCAAAGTTCTCTATGAACCTGGTGAAGTGGTGCGTGTAACCGACGGTCCTTTTACCGATTTCAATGGCGTGGTAGAGGATGTCGATTACGACAAGAGCCGTGTCAAGGTTTCCGTTCTGATTTTTGGTCGTTCCACGCCTGTCGATCTCGAATTTGCTCAAGTCGAAAAAGGCTGATCGAGCACATTCTCGTCTGGTTGCAGTCAGCCAATTTTAACGTTTAATTCGCTGCCGCATCCGCTTCTGGATCGGTTTTCACACCCACGCCCCAATTCGGGGTTACATCTGGGGAGCCGGAGTTTGATTTCCGGCGTTCGTACCCAATGGAGAGTCACCATGGCAAAGAAGATTAATGCCTATGTTAAGTTGCAGGTCAAGGCGGGAGAGGCCACTCCAAGTCCGCCTGTTGGCCCTGCGCTTGGCCAGCACGGCGTGAACATCATGGAGTTCTGCAAGGCGTTCAATGCGCGCACACAGGAGATGGAAAAGGGGATGCCAACGCCGGTTGTCATCACCGTTTATTCGGATCGCAGTTTTACATTCATCACCAAGACGCCTCCAGCATCCATTCTGCTGAAGAAGGCGCTCGGTCTTCCGAAGGGAAGTCCGAATCCGAATACCAACAAAATTGGCACCGTGAGCCGCGAGCAATTAGAACAGATTGCGACGCTGAAGATGCCTGATTTGACGGCAGCCGATATGGATGCGGCGGTACGCACGATTGCCGGGAGCGCCCGTGCCATGGGTCTCAATGTCGAGGGGGTGAACTGATGGCTCAGGTCTCCAAACGTCTACGGGCGATAGCCGAGCGTGTTGAACGCAATAAACTCTACGCCGCAGAAGAGGCATTCGCGCTTCTGAAGGATCTGTCGACTGTCAAGTTTGCCGAAAGCATTGATGTTTCGGTGAATCTTGGTGTCGATCCACGAAAATCCGACCAGGTTGTGCGTGGTTCGACCGTCCTTCCGAACGGCATCGGCAAGACTGTGCGCGTCGCGGTTTTTGCCCAGGGCGCCGCCGCAATTGCCGCCACTGAAGCCGGAGCCGACCGGGTTGGATTTGATGATCTCGCTGATGAGATTAAGGCTGGCCAGATGAATTTCGACGTGGTCATTGCCTCGCCAGATGCCATGCGTCTCGTCGGTCAGCTCGGCAAGATTTTGGGGCCACGTGGACTCATGCCAAATCCCAAGGTTGGCACGGTCACGCCGGATGTGGCCGAGGCTGTGCGCAATGCCAAGGCAGGTCAGGTGCGCTATCGCACCGATAAGGCGGGCATCATCCACTGTCCACTGGGCAAGATTGATTTTGAACCAGTCCAGCTCAGAGAGAATCTGGAAGCGCTGCTCGTTAATCTCATGAAAGCCAAGCCAGGCAGTTCAAAAGGCATTTACATGAGAAAAGTCACAGTATCCAGCACGATGGGGCCAGGTCTGGCAGTGGATCATACTGCGTTGATTTAATAGATGGCATTTGGATCATTGACCCAATGCCATCGTGTTTTCTTTGAGGTCTCGGCAATGGCTGGAGGCCGTCAAAGACCGCAGGTGTCCTGTCAGTTATCAGGGATGTGTCTGGCAGGGCTTAATGCGCCCAACCGCCTGCGTAGACGGTGCTCCTGAGTCAGAGATGATCTGCTGATAACGGCGCACATTTTTGGTTTTTCAGTGCATCGTGGGAGACGACAGCCTGGAACGCCACCCGGCTCTCTGGCTGGGCTACCAACCGTAAGGGGTGACGACAGTGGCGCTGAATTTTGCGCAAAAAGAAGCAATCGTCGCCGAAGTCGCGCAAGTCGCGAAGAGCGCCTACTCAGCCATCGGGGCTGAGTATCGGGGTTTGACCGTTGAGCAATTGACCCGACTGCGCGTGGAAGCACGCAAAGCGGGTGTCTATGTTCGGGTGGTCAAGAATACCCTGGCACGGCGCGCACTCGAAGACACGGATTTTGCCTGTATGCAGGAAGGGCTGACCGGCCCACTGATCCTTGCATTTTCACAGACTGATCCGGGTTCAGCAGCGCGTGTCATGGAGGCGTTTGCAAAGGATCATGACAAATTCAAGGTGCGGATCATTGCCCTCGGCGGCAAGCTGCTCGATCCCTCGGAGCTTGGCAATCTGGCCAAGATGCCGACCTACGATCAGGCAATCAGTCTGCTGATGTCTGTCATGAAGGCTCCTGTGCAAAAACTCGCAGCGACCATCAACGAGGTGCCAGGCAAGCTTGTCCGCACACTCGCCGCGATTCGCGATGCCAAAGAGGCCGCCTAACCGGCGTCCTCATTGCAACCCGTTCAACAGCAAACTGATCATTCTTTATTAAGGAGAAACACATGGCTGTTTCAAAAGACGAGATTCTCGAAGCGATTGGCAACATGACCGTGCTGGAGGTCGTTGACCTCATCAGCGCGATGGAAGAAAAATTCGGCGTGACGGCAGCGGCGGCTGTCGTTGCCGCTGCGCCAGGCGCAGGTGGCGCACCGGTTGAAGTCGAAGAGCAGACCGAATTCGACGTGATTCTGTCATCTTTCGGTGCCAACAAGGTTGCCGTGATCAAGGTCGTGCGCACACTCACCGGCCTGGGTCTGAAGGAAGCCAAGGATGCGGTTGAAGGCGCACCGACAACCCTGAAGGAAGCCATCAGCAAGGCTGAGGCTGAAGACGCCAAGAAGCAGCTTGAAGAGGCTGGCGCGACTGTCGAAATCAAGTAGTCGCGGCGCATTGCGTCGTCACGTTTTCGGCACAGTAGCGATCAGGCTGGCGGCGACGAACCGTCAGCCTTTTCCCGTTGGGTTTTGACGACCTGATGGGATCTCGTGTCCTAGGCGGGTTGTGACAACGCCCAATCCAGTCCATCAAGGGCTGTTCGCGCCCGCAGTCGCGTTCACGCCCCGTCAGGGATCCCAGCAAGCACCTCGAGGGAAGGCATCATGGCCTATTCGTTCACCGAAAAAAAGCGCATCCGCAAAGACTTCGGCAAGCGTCCCAATAATCTGGACGTACCGTTTCTCCTAGCGACCCAAATTGAGTCCTATCACAAGTTTCTGCAAGCTGATTGTGCGGCGAAGGATCGTTGCGATCAGGGGTTGCATGCGGCGTTTAATTCCGTCTTTCCAATCGAAAGCTATTCGGGTTATGCCGTCCTTGAGTATGTGAAGTATCGTTTGGGTGAGCCGTCCTTCGATGAGCGCGAGTGCCATCTGCGGGGAGCGACCTTCGCTGCGCCACTGCGGGTGCTGTTACGCCTAGTCATCTATGACAAGGAAGCCCCGTCCGGTTCCAGGGTCGTCAAGGATATCCGTGAGCAGGAAGTCTACATGGGCGAGCTACCGCTCATGACGGAGACCGGCACCTTCATCATCAACGGCACCGAGCGCGTGATCGTTTCGCAGCTGCATCGTTCGCCGGGCGTCTTTTTCGATCACGACAAAGGCAAGACGCATTCTTCGGGCAAGCTGCTGTTTTCTGCGCGGGTGATCCCTTACCGTGGTTCCTGGCTCGACTTTGAATTCGATCCCAAAGATAACGTCTTCGTGCGTATCGACCGTCGTCGCAAGCTGCCAGCGACGATCCTACTGCGGGCGCTGGGTTATGGCGTTGAAGAAATTCTTCATCATTTCTTTGAAACTGATACGTTTCGGTTTCAGGATCGTACCGTCACGCTCGATCTCGTGCCCGAACGTTTGCGTGGTGAAACGGTTGGTTTTGATGTCAAGATCGGCGATCAGGTACTTGTTGAATCCGGTCGGCGCGTGACCCAGAAACATATCCGTGAACTTCAGAAACTGGGCGTCGAGCGACTGGAAGTGCCTCATGATTTCATGCTTGGACGCATTCTGTCACATGCCCAGATCGATACTGATACGGGTGAGGTGCTGGCTGATGCCAATGCACCGATCACAGCAGAGTTGCTGGAGACCTTCTTCCAGAAAGGGATCAAGACGCTTGAAACGCTGTTCGTGAATGATCTTGATCAGGGGCCTTATCTCTCGGAAACCCTGCGCATCGACAGTACCACCAGCGATCTGGAGGCACAGGTCGAAATCTACCGGATGATGCGTCCTGGCGAGCCACCAACCAAAGAAGCGGCGCAGAATCTTTTCCATAACCTGTTCTTTACGCCAGATCGTTACGATCTTTCCGCCGTCGGGCGGATGAAGTTTAACCGTCGTCTCGGACGCACGTCAGAAACGGGACCAGGCGTCATCTATGACGGTCGGTATTTCAGTAATCGCACTGATGAGTTCTCCAAGAAGCTTTACGAAGAACACGGTGAGACTTCCGACATCATCGACGCAATGAAAGTGCTGGTCGAACTGCGCAACGGGCGCGGTACGGTCGATGACATCGACCATCTGGGCAACCGGCGCATCCGCTGTGTTGGCGAAATGGCTGAGAACCAGTTTCGGGTCGGTCTGGTGCGCGTCGAGCGTGCTGTCAAGGAGCGTCTGTCACTCGCTGAATCCGAGGGTCTGATGCCCCAGGAGCTGATCAATGCCAAGCCAGTATCAGCGGCGATCAAGGAGTTTTTTGGCTCCAGTCAGCTCTCGCAGTTCATGGATCAGAACAACCCGCTTTCCGAGGTGACGCACAAGCGACGTGTTTCCGCGCTTGGTCCAGGCGGTTTGGCGCGTGAGCGCGCCGGTTTCGAGGTGCGTGACGTGCATCCGACCCATTATGGTCGCGTGTGTCCGATCGAAACGCCAGAAGGTCCGAACATCGGTCTGATCAACTCGCTGGCGGTCTATGCACGAACCAACTCCTATGGCTTTCTCGAAACGCCTTACATTAAGGTTGAAAGCGGAAAAGTTACAAAAGAAATCAATTATTTATCTGCAATCGAAGAGGGTAATTTCATCATTGCCCAGGCCAATGCGACGCTGGACGATGATGGTCGACTGACCGATGCGCTGGTGTCCTGTCGTCATGCTAACGAGTTTGCGATGCGGGCGCCGGAGGAAGTGCAATACATGGACGTTTCGCCGCGTCAGATTGTCTCGGTGGCGGCCTCGCTGATTCCCTTTTTGGAACACGACGACGCGAACCGGGCGCTGATGGGTTCAAACATGCAGCGTCAGGCGGTTCCCACGCTCAGAGTCGAGAAGCCGCTGGTTGGTACCGGCATGGAGCGGGTCGTTGCCAAGGATTCGGGCGTGTGCGTGGTGGCGCGGCGTGGTGGCATCATCGAATCTGTGGATGCCGCACGCATCGTGGTGCGCGTCAACGATGATGAAGCCGTGCCGGGTGTGCCGGGCGTGGATATTTACAACCTGACCAAATACACCCGTTCCAATCAAAACACCTGCATCAATCAGCATCCGCTGGTCAAACCAGGCAACATCGTCGCACGTCATGACGTGCTGGCAGATGGACCATCGACTGACATGGGCGAGCTGGCGCTTGGACAGAATCTGCGCATCGCTTTCATGCCCTGGAACGGCTACAACTTCGAGGATTCGATCCTGATTTCGGAGCGGGTAGTGCAGGAAGACCGCTTCACCAGCATTCATATTGAGGAACTTTCCTGTCTAGCGCGCGATACCAAGCTGGGGCCTGAAGAAATCACCAGCGATATTCCAAATGTCGGCGAATCGGCGCTATCCAAGCTCGACGAGTCCGGCATCGTCTATGTCGGTGCTGAGGTGCGCGATGGCGACATCCTGGTCGGCAAGGTCACGCCCAAGGGCGAGACGCAACTGACACCGGAAGAGAAACTGCTGCGCGCCATCTTTGGCGAGAAAGCGTCCGACGTGAAAGACACCTCGCTGCGTCTGCCGTCCGGCATGAATGGCACGGTCGTCGACGTGCAGGTCTTCACCCGTGATGGCGTTGAGAAAGACAAGCGTGCGCTTCAGATCGAAGAGCTGGAACTGGATCGTGTTCGCAAGGACTTTGCTGATCAGCAGCGCATTATGGAGAACGATACCTTCCAGCGCGTGGAAAAGATGTTGGTTGGCAAAGTCGCTGATGGTGAGCCGGGAAGTTTCAAGCCGGGCTCTAAAGTGACCAAGACCTATCTCCAGGGGTTGCTGGAAAAGGGGTCGCGTGATCACTGGTTCGAGATTCGGATGCAGGACGAGGACATCGCCACCCAGCTTGAGGCCATTGCGGCTCAGGTCAAGCAGCAGCGCGATGAATTTCGCGAGCGTTACGAGATCAAAAAACGCAAAGTGGCAACCGGAGACGATCTGGCGCCCGGCGTCCTCAAGATGGTTAAGGTCTATGTGGCCTTGAAGCGCCGCATTCAACCGGGCGACAAGATGGCGGGGCGTCACGGCAATAAAGGCGTGATTTCCAAGGTGGTGCCGGTTGAGGACATGCCGTTTTCGGCAGATGGCGTTCCAGTGGACATCGTCCTTAATCCACTCGGCGTGCCATCTCGCATGAATGTGGGTCAGGTACTGGAAACTCATTTAGGTTGGGCGGCTAATGGGCTGGGCGTCAAGATCGAGCGAATGTTGCATGCGCATGCTGCGGTGGCTGATCTGCGGGGATTCCTGGAAAAGATTTATAACACCAGTGGCAAATCAGAGGATCTTGCGAGTTTTTCGGATAACGAGATCCTGGAGCTTTCGCGCAATCTGATCCGGGGCGTACCCATGGCTACGCCGGTGTTCGATGGCGCGACCGAGGAAGAAATCAAAGCGATGCTGAAACTTGCGGATCGTGACAACTCCGCGCAGGGCATCCCCAGCGGTCAAACCATTTTGTTTGATGGGCGCACCGGCGATCAGTTCGAGCGTCCGGTGACGGTCGGCTATATGTATATGATCAAGCTCAACCATCTGGTCGATGACAAGATGCATGCCCGTTCCACAGGCCCCTACAGCCTAGTCACGCAGCAGCCGCTCGGCGGCAAGGCGCAGTTCGGTGGCCAACGCTTCGGCGAGATGGAAGTCTGGGCACTGGAAGCCTATGGCGCGGCCTATACCCTGCAAGAAATGCTCACGGTGAAATCCGACGACGTGAACGGACGAACCAAAATGTACAAAAACATTGTGGATGGCGACCATCGGATGGAAGCGGGAATGCCGGAATCCTTCAATGTGCTGGTCAAGGAAATCCGTTCGCTTGCCATCAATATCGAGCTTCAGCAGGACTGACGTAGACGTTGCTTCGACAGGATGGGTCAAGTTTGCTTTTTTGGCTGCGTTCAGGAATGAGCTCGAGCCGAACCCATCCTGCCCGCGCCAACAGATCAGGTTCGCGCCAACACAAAACGCTCCGGTTTTTTGGGCGTTAACGGTCATACGTTGGCGCGGTGAACAATGGGTTTCGTTCTGCTCTACCCATCAGACGCCGACGCCAGCCACCTCAGGCAGGAGATAAGATCTTGAAAGATCTGCTTAAAATCATCAAGCAACAGGGTCAGGCACTCGAATTCGACGCGATCAAGATCGGACTCGCCTCCCCCGAGATGATCCGTTCCTGGTCTTTCGGCGAGGTCAAGAAACCCGAAACCATTAACTATCGCACGTTTAAGCCGGAGCGCGACGGTCTGTTCTGCGCCAAGATCTTTGGCCCGATCACGGATTACGAGTGCATCTGTGGCAAGTACAAGCGTCTCAAGCATCGCGGCGTGGTGTGCGAGAAATGCGGAGTCGAAGTCACGCTGGCCAAGGTGCGGCGCGAGCGCATGGGTCACGTCGATCTCGCCAGCCCAGTCGCACACATCTGGTTCCTGAAATCACTGCCGTCACGTATTGGCCTGTTGCTCGACATGACGCTGCGCGACATCGAGCGCGTCCTCTATTTTGAATCCTTCGTGGTCATCAATCCAGGTCTGGTGCCAGAACTGGAGCGTGGCCAGTTGCTCAATGATGAACAGTATCTGGACGTGCTGGAGGCCAATGGCGATGAATTCGATGCACGCATGGGCGCCGAGGCCATCTACGAACTGCTGCATACCATCGACATGGTCGCCGAGATCCGGCGGATGCGCGAGGAAATTCAGAGCACGAATTCCGAGACCAAGATCAAGAAGCTCGCCAAGCGGCTTAAGCTGATGGAGTCGCTGCTGGCGTCCGGCAATCGTCCCGAATGGATGATTCTAACCGTGCTGCCAGTGCTGCCGCCAGAACTACGTCCGCTGGTGCCGCTCGATGGCGGCCGCTTCGCCACATCTGATCTGAATGACCTCTATCGCCGCGTCATCAACCGCAACAACCGTCTTAAGCGGCTGCTGGATCTGGTCGCGCCGGACATCATCGTGCGCAATGAAAAGCGCATGTTGCAGGAATCGGTGGATGCACTGCTTGACAATGGTCGGCGTGGTCGCGCCATCACCGGCACCAACAAGCGCCCGCTGAAATCGCTGGCCGACATGATCAAAGGCAAGCAGGGTCGCTTTCGTCAGAACCTGCTTGGCAAGCGCGTTGATTATTCAGGTCGTTCGGTGATCGTGGTTGGCCCGACGCTGATGCTGCATCAATGCGGTCTGCCCAAGCGCATGGCGCTGGAACTCTTCAAGCCTTTCATTTTTAGCAAGCTGCAACGGCGTGGTCTGGCGACCACCATCAAGGCCGCCAAAAAGATGGTCGAGCGTGGCACGTCGGAGGTCTGGGACATCCTCGAAGAAGTGATCCGCGAACATCCGGTGATGCTCAATCGTGCGCCAACCCTGCACCGTCTGGGCATTCAGGCGTTCGAGCCGGTGCTGATCGAGGGTAAGGCGATCCAGTTGCACCCGCTGGTGTGTACTGCGTTTAACGCTGACTTCGACGGCGACCAGATGGCGGTTCATGTGCCGCTCTCGTTGGAGGCACAGCTCGAAGCACGAGCGCTGATGATGGCCTCTAACAACATCCTCTCTCCGGCCAACGGCGAGCCGATCATCGTGCCGTCGCAGGACGTGGTGCTGGGTCTTTATTACATGACTCGCGAACGGGTGAATGCGAAAGGCGAGGGCAGTGTCTTTGCTGATATCGATGAAGCACGTCGTGCCTACGAAACCGGACATGCCGAGTTGCATGCGCGTTGCAAGGTGCGTATTCGGGAGGTCATCAAGGGTAAAGATGGCGAGATGCGCCAGGTCATCAGCATTCGGGATACCACGGTGGGACGGGCGCTGGTGTTCGCCATTGTCCCCGATGGCCTGCCTTTCGATCTGGTCGACCGGGCGATGGGCAAGAAGCAAATTTCGCTGCTGATCAACATGTGCTATCGCCGCCTGGGTCTTAAGGAAACCGTCGTCTTTGCCGATCAGGTGATGTATCTCGGTTTTCGCATGGCGACCCGTTCTGGTGTATCAATCGGTCTGGATGACATGGAAGTACCGCGTGACGAGCAGGATGCCCGGATGGACAAGGGTGCGCTGCTGGCGGCTGCCGAAGTCGAGGTGCAGGAGATTCAACAGCAATATGCTTCGGGTCTGGTCACCAACGGCGAACGCTATAACAAAGTGGTCGACATCTGGTCGCGCACCAATGACCAGGTGGCCAAGGCGATGATGAGCAAGCTCGGCAGCGAATCCGCTGAGTCCAGCCCTATGTTTGAAGCGCAGCGCTTGGTTAGTGAATATCGCCAGGGTATCTATAGTGCGGTTGATGACGTGAATCGTCCGGCAATACGGGAACTGTTCAATGTCTGGCAGACACGGCTGCAAGAAGCTGGGGCGCAGCTTCAAAAAAACGCGATAGATGTCAAGATCTTCCAGGATTTAGCTGTATCGCTTCTTGATGAATATCGCCCCGAAATCGCAAAACGATCTGCGCTCGACCAGATCAAGGGGCATGGACTGCGTGAACGGGTGATTGCCGGCTTTGGCGAGATCAGAAAACGGGTCGCCGAGCGCCGCAAGCAGGACTCGTTTAATTCGATTTACATGATGGCTAATTCCGGCGCACGTGGTTCCGCCCAGCAGATTCGCCAGCTCGCCGGTATGCGTGGCCTAATGGCAAAGCCGGATGGTTCCATCATCGAGACGCCGATCACCGCGAACTTCCGCGAGGGTCTGAACGTCATTCAGTACTTCATTTCAACCCACGGCGCACGCAAAGGGCTTGCCGATACCGCACTCAAGACGGCGAATTCGGGTTATCTGACCCGTCGTCTCGTGGATGTGGCGCAGGACATGGTGGTTCTGGAAGCAGATTGCGGAACCGAGCAGGGCTTGCTGATGACGCCCATCATCGAGGGCGGTGACGTAGTCGAACCACTGCGCGACCGGATTCTCGGGCGCGTCGCGGCAGTCGATGTCTATCGACCAGGTACCGATGAGCTGGTCTGCAAGGCCGGGACACTGCTCGATGAGATCTGGGTCGAACGCCTTGATGACTATGGCATCGACCAGCTCCGCGTACGTTCACCGATTAGCTGCGAGGCGCGACTTGGCGTCTGCGCCCAGTGTTACGGGCGCGATCTGGCGCGTGGCCACCGGGTCAACATGGGCGAGGCGGTTGGCGTCATTGCGGCGCAGTCCATTGGCGAGCCGGGCACCCAGCTCACCATGCGCACCTTCCACATCGGCGGCGCGGCATCACGGGCAGCGGCGGTTAATAGCATCGACATCAAGAATGGCGGTTCGGTGCGTCTGCACAACATCAAGACGGTGCAGCATCATTCTGGCAACAATCTGGTGGCGGTATCGCGTTCCGGCGAACTGACCGTTATCGATGAGCGTGGCATGGAGAAGGAACGCTACAAAGTTCCCTATGGTGCAACGCTGCGTGTCGCCGATGGCGATACGGTCAAGCCCGGCGACGTGGTCGCAAGCTGGGATCCGCATACCCATCCGGTCGTCACAGAGGTTGCGGGCAAGCTGGAATTCGAGGATTTCATCGATGGCGTGACGGTGCAGAGTCAGACCGACGATGTCACGGGTCTGGCTTCGCTGGTCGTGATCGACCCCAAGCAGCGTCCGGCGGCAGGCAAAGATCTGCGACCAATGGTGAAACTGCTCGACGAAAATGGCAATGAACTCAATATTGCCGGTACTGATCTGCCTGCACGTTATGCCCTGTCGGCAGGGGCGATCGTCAGCGTGGCCAATGGTGCGCAAGTCGGTGTTGGCGACGTGCTGGCGCGGATTCCGCAGGAGTCCAGCAAGACCCGCGACATCACCGGCGGTCTGCCACGGGTGGCCGATCTGTTCGAGGCGCGCAAACCCAAGGAAGCCGCGCTGCTGGCAGAGGCCAGCGGAACCATCGGTTTCGGCAAGGATACCAAGGGCAAGCAGCGACTCATCATCACCAAAGACGATGGCGAGACGGTTGAAGAGTTGATCCCGAAATGGCGTCATGTCAACGTGTTCGATGGCGAGCGCGTCGAACGTGGCGAAGTCATCGCCGATGGCGAGCTGGCATCGCACGATATTCTGCGGCTAAAGGGCGTGACGGCTCTAGCCGAGTATCTGGTTAAGGAAATTCAGGACGTGTATCGTTTGCAGGGCGTGAAAATTAACGATAAGCACATCGAGGTCATCGTCCGGCAGATGCTGCGCAAGGTCGAAATCACCTCTCCTGGCGACACCCGTCTGCTGCGTGGCGAGCAGGTCGAGCACTCTGTACTGTTCGATGAAAATGCCCGTGTCATGGCCGAGGGTAAGCAGCCTGCACTTTACGAACAGCTCTTGCTCGGAATCACCAAGGCATCGCTGGCGACCGAGTCTTTTATCTCCGCTGCATCCTTCCAGGAGACCACCCGCGTCCTGACCGAAGCCTCCGTGCGCGGTTCGACCGACCGGCTTGCCGGGCTCAAGGAGAATGTTATTGTCGGACGTCTGATTCCGGCAGGCACGGGTCTCTCGCATCACCATGAGCGGCGGCGGCGGCGCCACATGGAAACCCAGATGTCTGGTCGTTCCGTTACGGTCAGCGAAGATCCAACAGAGGCGTTGAAAAAAGCGTTAAACACATCTGACGCCGACTAATCCACGCCAGCCTGAACCTGCCAATCAGTTGATCTGCAACCGTTGACAGGTTCAGGCGAGCTCCCTATACTCTCCTGTCTCAGCTAGCCGGCTATGTGCCGGCTAATCTTATTTTTAGTCCGGTTCTTTGGTCTGGGTAAACCTGCTCAGACTTCGAGTCAATCGAATGCATGTATGCGTGAATGCTGGCATCATCTGGCGAGTGTCATGTATTGCGCGGTTTTCGTTTGACTCTCGTGATTATGGCGCGAGGGCGCCGCTGGAGACTGATTGCATGGCAACGATCAACCAACTCGTCCGGAAGCCCCGCAAGCGGAACGTGGCGAAAACCAATGTGCCGGCACTTGAGGCATGTCCGCAGCGTCGCGGTGTCTGTACCCGTGTTTACACGACCACCCCGAAAAAGCCTAACTCAGCTCTGAGAAAAGTCGCTCGTGTGCGTCTGACGAATGGCTTCGAGGTCGCGACCTATATCGGCGGCGAAGGGCACAACCTTCAGGAGCACTCGGTGGTGCTGATCCGTGGAGGACGTGTTAAAGATTTGCCGGGTGTGCGCTATCACACCGTGCGCGGAACGCTGGATACCTCCGGCGTGGAGAAGCGGCGTCAAGGCCGCTCCAAGTACGGTGCCAAGCGCCCGAAAAAATAACTGCACGCTCAGATATTTTTCTGAGTTGAGCTAACGAATCAGATCGGAGCCTTAGAGACCATGCCGAGAAGACGTGTTGCTGCCCGTCGTCAGATACTTCCGGATCCCAAGCACGGAAGTGAGTTGTTGACCAAATTCATCAATATGATGATGGAAGACGGTAAAAAATCTGTCGCAGAGCGGATTATCTATCGCGCCCTTGATCAGGTTGCAGAAAAAAAAGGCGGAAGGCCTGTCGAGTTGCTTGAACAAGCCATGGAAAATGTTCGTCCGGCGGTCGAGGTTAAATCCCGTCGTGTCGGTGGTGCCACCTATCAGGTGCCGATCGAGGTGCGTCCAGCCCGGCGCAATTCACTAGCCATGCGCTGGTTGATTGATGCCGCCCGCAAGCGTTCTGAAAAATCCATGGCGCAGCGTCTGGCTGGTGAATTGATGGATGCGGCAGATTCGCGTGGTTCGGCGGTCAAGAAGAAAGAAGATACGCACCGTATGGCAGAAGCCAACAAAGCATTCTCGCATTATCGCTGGTAGCCTCAGGTTCAGCGTTCTTTAAAGATCTATCAAGGCGGATTCAGTCGTGGCACGTAGCACACCTATCGAGCGGTATCGTAATCTTGGCATCATGGCGCATATCGATGCCGGGAAGACCACTACGACAGAGCGCATCCTGTTTTATACAGGCGTGTCTCACAAAATTGGTGAGGTGCATGATGGTGCAGCAACCATGGACTGGATGGAGCAGGAACAGGAACGCGGCATCACCATTACTTCCGCCGCGACGACCTGCTTCTGGAAGGGCATGAGCCGCCAGCGTCCTGAGCATCGCATCAATATTATCGACACCCCCGGACACGTTGACTTCACGATTGAGGTTGAGCGTTCGCTGCGTGTGCTTGACGGTGCCTGTGCGGTGTTCTGCGCGGTTGGCGGCGTCGAGCCTCAGTCCGAGACAGTCTGGCGTCAGGCCGACAAGTATGGCGTCCCGCGCATCGCGTTCGTCAACAAGATGGATCGTATGGGTGCCAACTTTTTCCGGGTGGTTGAACAGGTCAAAAGTCGTCTTGGCGGTAACGCCGTGCCAATTCAGGTTCCCATTGGTGCCGAAGAAGAGTTCAAGGGCGTCATTGATCTAATCCAGATGAAAGCCGTCTATTGGGATGAAGCCTCGCGTGGGATGGAATACGAACTGCGGGACATCCCTGACGATCTCATCGAGGTTAGCAACCTCTGGCGTGAATCCATGATTGAAGCGGCGGCTGAAGCCAACGAAGAATTCATGGAAAAATATCTTGAAGGCCAGGCGCTCACCAACGATGAAATTCAGGCTGGCTTGCGGGCGCGGACGCTGAGAAGTGAAATCGTTCCGATGATGTGTGGCTCCGCCTTCAAAAACAAGGGTGTGCAAGCCATGCTGGATGCGGTGCTGGATTACATGCCTTCGCCACTTGATGTCACGGCCATCCGTGGCATTCTCGATGATAAAGACGAGACCGAAGCCGAGCGTCCGGCGTCGGATACGGCACCCTTTGCGGCGCTGGCCTTTAAAATTGCCACCGATCCCTTTGTTGGCACGTTGACTTTTTTCCGCGTCTATTCCGGTGTTCTGAAATCTGGCGATACGGTCTATAACCCGGTCAAAAGTCGCAAGGAACGCATCGGTCGCATCCTTCAGATGCATGCCAACGAACGTCATGAGATCAAAGAAGTTCATGCCGGTGACATCGCCGCTGCCGTAGGTCTGAAAGATGTCACGACCGGTGATACGCTCTGCGAGCTGAACCAGATCATTACACTGGAACGCATGGAGTTCCCAGAGCCGGTTATCTCGGTGGCCGTGGAGCCAAAAACCAAGACTGACCAGGAAAAAATGGGGATTGCGCTCTCGAAGCTCGCCCAGGAAGATCCATCGTTTCGTGTGCGCACGGATGAGGAGTCCGGTCAGACCATCATTTCGGGCATGGGTGAACTGCATCTTGAAATCATCGTCGACCGGATGCGTCGTGAGTTTAAGGTCGAGGCGAATGTCGGCGCGCCACAGGTCAGCTACCGTGAGACGATCCGCACAACTGTAGAACAAGAAACCAAGTTTGCGCGCCAATCAGGTGGTCGTGGTCAGTATGGCCATGTGTACATCAAGGTTGAGCCACAAGAAGCCGGCGCAGGGTATGAATTCGTTAACGCCATTGTCGGCGGTACCGTGCCAAAGGAATATATCCCTGCAGTCGATAAAGGCATCAAGGAAGCCATGACCAATGGCACCCTGGCTGGATTCCCGATTGTAGATATTAAAGTCACGCTCTATGACGGCTCTTATCATGAGGTCGATTCGAGCGAAATGGCTTTCAAGATTGCAGGTTCGATGGCGATCAAGGAAGCTGTGGCCAAGGCGCGGCCTGTGTTGCTGGAACCCATCATGAAGGTCGAGGTTGTGACGCCTGAGGTGAACATGGGTGATGTGATGGGTGACCTAAACAGTCGACGTGGCATGATCCATGGAATGGAAGATGCGCCATCCGGCAAAATCATTCGTGCTGAGGTACCGCTGTCAGAGATGTTTGGTTACTCGACCGATCTTCGTTCAGCGACCCAGGGTCGTGCGACCTACAGCATGGAGTTCAGCAAATACAACGAGGTGCCCGCCAGCATTGCCGAAGCGGTCTCCAAGAAACAGTAACGATTAAGGGTAGAGCGGGATGTCCAAAGAAAAATTCCAACGCAGCAAGCCCCACGTCAATGTTGGCACGATTGGCCACGTTGACCATGGGAAGACCACGCTAACGGCAGCGATCACCACGCACCAGGCCAAGAAGTTTGGTGGTGAGGCACGCGCCTATGACCAGATTGACAACGCACCGGAAGAACGCGAGCGCGGCATCACGATCGCGACGGCGCATGTTGAATACGAGTCAAACAAGCGACACTACGCCCACGTTGACTGCCCCGGGCATGCCGACTACGTCAAGAACATGATCACGGGCGCGGCGCAGATGGATGGAGGCATCCTCGTTGTGTCGGCGGCCGATGGTCCCATGCCCCAGACCCGCGAGCACATTCTGCTGTCACGTCAGGTTGGTGTGCCCTACATTGTGGTGTATCTCAACAAAGCCGACATGCTCGACGACCCTGAGCTGCTCGAACTGGTCGAGATGGAAGTCCGCGAACTGCTCTCCAAGTACGATTTTCCTGGCGATGACACCCCGATCATCACCGGTTCAGCCAAGCTTGCGCTCGAAGGCGTGGATTCTGAGATTGGCACCCAATCCATTGACAGACTCATGGACGCACTGGACAGCTACATTCCGCAACCGGAACGTGCGGTAGACGGCGCCTTCCTGATGCCGATTGAAGACGTCTTCTCGATTTCTGGTCGCGGCACCGTCGTGACCGGACGCATTGAGCGAGGCGTCATCAAAGTTGGCGAAGAAGTTGAAATTGTCGGCATCAAGAGCACCGTCAAGACCACCTGCACCGGCGTCGAGATGTTTCGCAAGCTGCTCGACCAGGGTCAGGCTGGCGACAATGTCGGCGTCCTGCTGCGCGGCACCAAGCGCGAAGACGTCGAGCGCGGCCAGGTGCTGGCCAAGCCCAAGTCGATCAACCCGCACACCCATTTTGAAGCCGAAGTCTACGTGCTAAGCAAAGACGAAGGCGGACGTCACACCCCCTTCTTCAACGGCTACCGTCCGCAGTTCTACTTCCGCACCACCGATGTCACCGGCGCCTGCGAACTGCCTGAAGGCATCGAAATGGTCATGCCTGGCGATAACGTCAAGATGACCATCAAGCTGATCGCCCCGATCGCCATGGAAGAAGGTTTGCGCTTCGCCGTGCGCGAAGGTGGCCGCACGGTCGGCGCCGGCGTCGTCGCTAAGATTATCGAGTAAGGA
>CAIUAY010000019.1 GCA_903897335.1 uncultured Chromatium sp.
AACACGAAGTGGTACTGTATTTTGAAAACAGTATGGCTACCGTATCGATAGTCCATCGCTCTGACCAACCCGCACAAAAGGCTTCAAAGATAAATCTGACCGCCTAAAGGCGGTGGTTTTAACCCTGCTTCGGACAATAAACCATGCCCATCCTGCGTCAGGTGATTTGCATAACTTCGTCACGAATAAATTCGCATGCCGTCGCATGGAGTGTCACCTCCAAATCAATCTTGACTTCAATCTTGACTAAATATCTGGCTTTTTCTGCCGACCTAGAATAAACTCCAATATTGCGCATCATCCGGTCGATGCGTCGTCTCGCGGCTGACTCCTCTTCTCTTTCAGGCATCACCTCGAACGTTCCTCTCTATTCCGCCTAGGCCGGCTCCATCATCAAACATGGATTAGGCTGGCTTCAGGAGTTTTCATGTCATTTGATTCACTCGGTCTTCGGGCCGATCTGTTGCGAGCCATCGCAACGCAACGCTATGGTCGTCCAACCCCAATTCAGGCTCAGGCTATTCCTGTCGTTCTCGCCGGTCATGACCTTCTAGCAGGCGCACAAACCGGAACCGGAAAAACCGCCGCATTCGTCTTGCCCATCCTGCAACTACTGGCTGAGAAAGGCCACCCACAACGTCAGCCGCGCGCATTGATCCTGACACCTACCCGTGAATTGGCCGCGCAGATTGGCGAGCGTGTGCATGCCTATGGCATCCATTTATCATTGCGTTCCACAGTCATTTTTGGCGGCGTTGGAATGCAACCCCAGATCAACCAATTACACCGTGGCATTGATATTCTAGTTGCAACGCCTGGGCGTCTGCTCGATCACGCCGGTCAGCGTACGCTGGATTTGTCGCGGATTGAAATCCTGGTACTCGATGAAGCCGACCGGATGCTTGACATGGGCTTCATTCACGATGTCAAGCGCATCATTAACCTGCTTCCCAAGCGGCGTCAGAACCTGCTGTTCTCTGCCACCTACTCCGATGACATGCGCCGCTTTTCCGAAAGCCTGCTCAATCGTCCCAAGTTGATCGAAGTCGCACGTCGCAATACCGCCGCCGAGACGGTTATTCAGACCGCCTATCCTGTCGATAAAGCGCGCAAGCGCGATTTGCTTGCGCATCTTTTTCATCGCGAGGACTGGACGCAGGTGCTGGTTTTTACCCGCACCAAGGCCGGAGCTAACCGGCTCGCCGAGCATCTGGGTCGGGAAGGTATCAGCGCGACCGCCATCCATGGCAACAAGAGTCAATCGGCTCGCACCCGCGCACTCGATGAGTTCAAACGCGGTGCCGTGCGCGCCCTGGTTGCCACGGATATTGCCGCACGCGGACTGGACATCGCACACCTGCCTCAAGTCGTTAATTTCGAGCTGCCCAACGTCGCCGAAGACTATGTGCACCGAATCGGTCGCACCGGTCGCGCAGGCGCTGGCGGTCAGGCACTGTCGCTGGTCAGTCACGACGAAATGGCCTTGCTCAAGGGCATCCAGCGCCTGCTGGGGCGTCAGATTACGCTCAATCCGGTTGCCGGTTTTGAGCCATCGCTGACGCCTCCGCCCTGCGATCCCGAACCTGGTTCAACTGGACGGCGGAATAACACGGCGCATCGGCAGAACCGGGTCGTGCGACCGCAAACGGGTTCACGGACGGGACAGGGGGCGAAACACGGACTGCACGGGCGCGCCCATCCGGCTTCTCAGACCAAATCCTGAAAGCAACACGTCACGTTTTGCAAGATTGTCATGGTCTGCTGACGCGAGTGCTGATAGCATCCATCCCAACGTTTGTCTCCAGCGGTTGGAGGCATAGACTGTCGAATCAGTTGTGCATTGATTTTTCGACCGTTCTCTTTCTCTTCAATGCGCGTTCCATGGAACTTGAATAATGAATATCTATGTTGGCAACCTTGCCTACGGCGTGACCCAAGAGGAACTGCGTGACGCCTTCGGTGCTTACGGCGAAATTTCCAGCGTCAACCTGATCACCGACAAATTTACCGGTGACTCCAAAGGGTTTGGATTCGTCGAGATGCCGAATAACGCCGAGGCTGATGCCGCCATCAAAGGTCTTAACGAGACCCCGCTGAAAGGCCGTAACCTGAAAGTCAATCAGGCCAAGCCACGCGGGGAACGTCCATCCCGCGGACCGCGCTGGTAAGTCCCTTCCGGGATCACACAGCCTGGAAGCGGCCGTCAGATACCATTAGCGTATTTGACGGCTTTTTTTCGACCGTGAACCGTCATCTCACGCTCATCCGCCTGCTCGCCGATGGCCAGTTCCATTCTGGCGAAGTGATTGCCCGCCATCTTGGGCTCAGTCGCGTGGCCATCTGGAAGGCACTGCGCAAATCCGCCAACCATTACGGACTCGCGCTCGAATCCGTGCGCGGACGCGGCTACCGCCTTGCCGCGCCGCTGGAACTCCTCGACAGCGGGCGCATCCGTGCGTTGCTGTCACCTGCCGGACGCGCCATGCTGACCCGTCTGGATATCCACGATCAGATTGATTCCACCAATGCCTGTTTGATGCGCGAAGCGGCGCTTGGCGCACTGGCTGGCACGGTTTGTCTGGCCGAACGTCAGACCGCCGGTCGCGGACGGCGCGGTCGTCCCTGGATCTCGCCATTTGGCAGCAATCTCTATCTGTCCATCCTCTGGCGCTACCCGCTGGCACCCGCCGCGCTGGGTGGAGCCAGTCTGGCGATTGGAGCCGTGGTCGCCGGAGTGCTGCGGCGCATTGAAACTGACGCGACCGGAGCCAGTGCATTGACGCTCAAGTGGCCTAACGACCTGCTTTGGCAGGGTTGCAAGCTCGCCGGTCTGTTACTGGAGGTCGCGGGCGAATC
Source organism: uncultured Chromatium sp. (assembly GCA_903897335.1). GTDB lineage: Bacteria > Pseudomonadota > Gammaproteobacteria > Chromatiales > Chromatiaceae > Chromatium. Next base: position 2,857 of record CAIUAY010000019.1, read on the forward strand.
CCAAGGGCCAAGCCATCTGGTGATGGGGCTGGGCGTCAATTTACGCATGGAACCAACCCAGGGACAGCACATCGATCAGCCCTGGACTGATCTTAGCCAGATGCTGTCTGGCCATGCCATCAACCGCAACCAGCTCGTCGCGCAACTGCTCGATGCACTGCTATCCGCGCTGGATGTCTATGGTCGTGACGGGTTGGAACCATTTCTTGCGCAATGGCGCGAGTTCGATGCCCTGCTTGGACAACCTGTCCGGTTGCGGCTAGGCGATCAGGTGATCGAAGGTCTCCATGCCGGGATCGCCAACGATGGCTCACTACAACTTCAAACGCTCGCTGGTCTAAAACGTTTTCAGGCTGGCGAAGTCAGCCTGCGAACATCTGATCACCGACCGGAGGCTCTCGCATGATCCTGTTGCTCGACATCGGAAACACCAACCTGCGCTGGGCAACTGCCGAGGCTGCGAACCCCGGCGAGATGCAGGTATTGCGCCACAGCGACGGTATTCCACTGGATCTGCTGGCCGCTTGGGAACAGATCGATGCACCCTCGCGCATTCTCGTCAGCAATGTTCGCGGAACCGCCATCGCCGACGCACTGCGCCGGGTCACTCGCGCTTACTGGGGGCTGGAGCCTGAATTCGTTAGCACCTGCGCCGAATCTTGCAGGGTGCGCATTGCCTATGCCGACCCGACCCGCTTCGGTGTTGATCGCTGGCTGGTGCTAATTGCCGCCCATGCACTTGCGCAGGATGCGGTTTGCCCGACATCAGCGCCAGACGCCAGCGCTGACACGTCTCGTCCAACGCTGATCCTCGACGCCGGCACTGCCGTGACTTTCGATCTGCTGCTTGCTGATGGGCGTCATCTCGGCGGTCTGATCCTCCCCGGAATCGAGATGATGCGGAACAGTCTGCTAGCGGGCACCCAGATCCCAAAAATCGAAGCCGAACCCGTTGGCGACCCCTGGGCCTGCGACACCGGCACCGGCGTGGCCAGCGGCAGCATCCAGGCCATCGTCGCACTCACGGCACGGTTATACGGGCGTCTGGCCGAACAGACCGGCATCCTGCCCCGCCTACTGTTGACCGGCGGCGATGCAGACCGGCTGCACCCGGTTCTGGATCAGCCTTGCGAGGTGATTCCCGACCTGGTTCTGCGCGGCCTGCTCCAGTTGATTACGAATCAGCGCGGCAGCGGAAAAGCATCGAGAAGTACGCTTTTATGATTAACGCCGAACAACGAACCGACCGTTTTGCGGTTATATTAGATGACGCACCCTAAGGTTGCCTCCATGCATCTTCACATCCTCGGTATCTGCGGCACCTTCATGGGCGGTATCGCTCTGCTCGCACGCGAACTGGGGCATCGCGTCACCGGCTCGGATGCCCATGTCTATCCGCCGATGAGCACCCAACTGGAGGCAGCGGGCATCGATCTGATGCACGGCTATGCCGCCGACCATCTCGATCCGGCACCAGATGTCGTGGTCGTGGGCAATGCCATGACGCGTGGCGTCCCGGCAGTGGAAGCCATGCTGGATCGCGGTCTGCGCTACTGCTCGGGGCCGGAATGGCTCCGGGACAACCTGCTGCGTGACCGCTGGGTGCTGGCTGTGGCGGGCACCCACGGCAAAACCACGACCGCGAGTCTGCTGGCCTGGGTTCTCGAAGACGCCGGACTCAGTCCGGGCTTTCTGATCGGCGGCGTGCCGCTGGATTTCGGGCAGTCAGCGCGTCTGGGCGAGTCGCCCTTTTTCGTGGTCGAGGCCGACGAATACGACACCGCCTTTTTCGATAAGCGTTCCAAGTTCGTCCACTACAGCCCTCGCACCCTGATCCTCAATAATCTGGAGTTCGATCATGCGGACATTTTCGATGATCTGGCGCAGATCCAGCGTCAGTTTCATCATCTGGTGCGCACGGTGCCCGGCAGTGGTCTGATCATTCATCCAGGCGCGGAACCCGCGCTGGATGCGGTGCTGGCCATGGGTTGCTGGACGCATCGAGAAACCTTCGGCGTCTCCGGCGACTGGGCTGCCGAACTACTTGTGCCGGATGGTTCAGCGTTTCGGGTACGGCTTGGCGGCGAGACCCTCGGCACCGTCGCCTGGAATCAAACCGGACTGCACAATGTCCACAATGCACTCGCCGTGCTGGCCGCGGCCCGTCATGCCGGGGTGCCGGTGGCCGCCGGAATCGCCGCGCTGGGACGTTTCAAAGGGGTCAAGCGGCGCATGGAGCTGCGCGGTGAGGTGAATGACGTGCGGGTCTTTGATGACTTTGCACATCATCCCACGGCCATCGCCACCACGCTGCACGGACTGCGCCAGCGGGTCGGCGAACAGCGCATCCTGGCGGTGCTGGAACCGCGCTCCAACACCATGCGGTTAGGCGTCCACAAGACCGAACTACCCGCATCGCTCGCGGATGCGGATCACGTCTATTTCTATACACCCCCGGATTTAGGCTGGGATGCAACCGAGGTCTTTGCCGGACAGGATGATCGCGTCACGTTTCTGAATAGTGTCGATGCCATCGTCACGCAGGTGGTCGCAAACAGTCGCGCCGGTGATCAGATTCTAGTCATGAGCAACGGTGGCTTTGGCGGCATCCATCAGAAACTGCTGGACGCACTTCCGGCACACGACGCCAATCACTGACAACTGACCTCATGCCACCCTCACCCTGGCTCAAAACCATCACTGTCGCACTGACCGGCGCATCCGGTGCCCGTTATGGACTACGCCTGATCGACTGTCTGATCGCCGCCGGGGCGCGGGTCTATCTGCTGGTTTCGCAGGCTGGACAGGTGGTGCTGAAGATGGAGACCGGGCTGGATATTCCCGCCCGCGCCAGCGAGGCCGAGACGGTTCTCGTCGAACATTTCAATGCAAATCCCGGACAGTTGCGCGTCTTTGGCCGACAGGAATGGACAGCGCCGGTCGCCAGCGGCAGCCATCCGCCGGATGCGATGGTCATCTGCCCCTGCACGGCGGGCACTATGAGCCGGATTGCCGCCGGACTTTCCGGCTCGTTGATCGAACGCGCCGCCGATGTCGTGCTGAAAGAGCGTCGGCTGCTGCTGCTGGTGGTGCGCGAAACGCCGGTGACGACCATCCATCTGGAAAATATGCTGCGTCTGGCACAGGCTGGCGCGATCATCATGCCTGCCAGTCCGGGGTTCTATCACCATCCCGTCAGCATTGATGACATCGTTGATTTCATGGTTGCCCGCATCCTTGATCATCTGGACGTGCCACACCATCTGATGGAACCCTGGGGTTCGCCGGATTAGCGGTAAGCCATTTCCACTCTTTATCCAGAGGTTCAGTGACATGCCCCGGCCTTTTTTGCCCATCGCCCTGGTTCAGCAGTCCGATCAGGGCAGCACCGCCGCCAATCTGGACGACTGCGAAAGCGCCATCCGCATGGCGGCGATCCGTGGTTGCGGGTTGATCCTGCTCCAGGAACTGCATAATGATCCTTACTTCTGCCAGACCGAAGACCCGGCCGTGTTCGATCTCGCCGAGCCGATTCCAGGGCCGACCACCGAACGCCTCAGCGCACTCGCCCGTGAGCTGGAACTGGTGATCGTCGGTTCGCTGTTCGAGCGTCGCGCCCCCGGTCTCTATCACAACACGGCTGTGGTGCTGGATGCAGATGGTTCGCTGGCCGGGATCTACCGCAAGATGCACATCCCGGACGATCCGGGCTATTACGAAAAATACTATTTCACCCCGGGCGACCTGGGGTTCAGTCCAGTTGACACGGCCGTGGGGCGTCTGGGCGTCCTGGTGTGCTGGGATCAATGGTTTCCCGAAGCAGCGCGGGCAATGGCGCTCGGTGGCGCACAACTGCTGCTTTATCCCACTGCAATCGGCTGGAACCCGACGGATGAACCCGATGAACAGGCGCGTCAGCTCGATGCCTGGATGACGGTTCAGCGCGGTCATGCGATTGCTAACGGGCTGCCGCTCGCCGCCTGCAACCGGGTGGGCTTCGAGCCTGATCCGAGCGGCGTCAGCGCCGGAGCGCGTTTCTGGGGACATTCATTCGTCTGCGGGCCACAGGGCGAGATTCTGGCTCAGGCAGACGATCAGACCGCAAAGCTGTTGATCACCGAGATTGACCTGTCGCGTACCGAACAGGTGCGGCGGGTCTGGCCTTTCCTGCGTGACCGCCGCATCGACGCCTACAGCGATCTCAATCTACGTTACCGCGATTGAGCAATCGGCGGGCACGAAGCTGTCGAGAGCATTTTCATGGCGGCTATCTGGAGTCCTGAGGGACGAGGATTGTCTAATGGCATTGCTCACAAGTTTAGGACTTACACAAAATGGCTGACTATGCTGTAAGTTGACGGGCATGAAAACACCCATGACACGCTGTCTGTCAAGTCCCGTGAGATTATAGACCCGCTTTTTGAAGCGTTCGGGGGATTTTTGTTGCCAGTCTTTGAGTGCTTGAATCGGTGCGATGTGTCCCAGCGCCTTTTGCGGGATCTGGTGATTGTATAACCTCACATAGCCGGTGATGGTGTCCGCCAGGTTCTGTGCGGA
>CAIUAY010000020.1 GCA_903897335.1 uncultured Chromatium sp.
CGCTCTTCCTGGGCTCCAAACCGTAGAGGAAATTCCATCCCCTAAATTGGCCTAGAAATTGCCCATCTTTTCCCTGAAATGTTCCGTGATTTATTTCCTTAGCATGTGTTAGAGTGGCTAATCTGTCTACAGTAATGGTGGGATATTGACTGAGTTTGCTAGTAGGGGAGGTACTGGGTATGATGGTGGAAAAGGTTCTGCGTGTGCTGGTGGGAGAGGTACTGGGTGTGCTAGTGGGAGAGGTACTGAGGATGGGTTCGTAATTCCAGGGTTTCCTGACGTGTGCTTTCACTGGTTTCCATCGTCTGTAACAGATCCTGTTCCAGACGCGGACTGCTCGCGGTTGCCGACGACGCCTGAAGCGCACTTTGGGAACCCGGCGGCGCGGCTCCAGCGAGCTTCAGGCGCGAGGCAAGCGCTTCTGGCGGAATTGCGGTGATCGGTGCGCGATGTACCGCGCCACCCCGCAGTGCCGTAGCGTATTCCTGCTCGGCGGCCGCCGCATCGAGCGCGAACAGTTCTGCACGGGTTGGGATGACCAACGTCTGGCCAGCGATCAGGCGGTTGATGTGACCGCGACTGAACGCAGACTGATTATTGCGATGCAGTGCCATGGCGGTCTGCGCCACAGTTGCACCTGCCGGCGCGTTATCCCGTGCCAGCCGCCAGAGACTGGCACCGGCATCGAGCGGCCCGATGTAAACGGGGAAACCGTCGCCAGGAGCGGGAATATGCTGCGGAGGTGACGTACTGGATGCTTTAGCAGGCGTGTGACCAGCGGGGATTGCCGCCTGCTGGAGCTGACGCCGGTTGGGTGGGTCGAGCAGTACCGTATATTCCTTGACTAATTGATTGCCGACCGGCCAGTTGACCTCGACCAGCAGATCCATGTACGGCTCACGGATCGGTTCCCGGCTCGACACCTGAACCAACGCCTGACCCTGAGACGACATGACTGGCGTGAACGTGAGTTTTGTCAGGTAGTAATAACGGTCAAGACCGGCCTTGGCAAACGCCTCCTGAGAGGCAATCGACACCTTAACCGTATCCAGTTCGTCAGGATTGACATCATGCAGCTCAATCTCGCCCGAAAAGGGCTGGTTCAGTCCAGAGAGCGTGCGGATTTTACCCAAGCCAAGGGCAGAGACATCGGTGCCGACCAGAATGAGGGTCATGGTCGACGCTAGAATGAGCTTTCGAGACATTCTCCACCCTCGCGCACCGCGCAACGACTGTGTCAGCAACGAACAGGGCGTCAGAGCTTCGCTCTGTGCGCCCAACCCTGTGTCATCACCATGAGTTTACCATGCCCGTCAGGTCAGTCACCGCAACAGCATCGCGCAACCACATCATCAATTCAGCAGAATGGAGAGCATCCGGCGCAGTGGCTCGGCGGCACCCCACAACAACTGGTCGCCAACCGTGAATGCCGCGAGATAATCATCACCCATGTTGAGCTTGCGCAACCGCCCAACCGGAATTGCAAGCGAGCCGCTCACCGCCGCTGGCGACAGTTCCTGCACTGTTTGCCCACGCTCATTTGGAATCACCCGCACCCAGTCATTCGCTGCGGCAATCAGGTTTTCAATTTCCGGCAGCGACACCGAGCGCGTCAGCTTGATCGTCAAGCCCTGACTATGGCAGCGCATCGCGCCGATCCGCACACACAGTCCGTCAATTGGCACCGGCGTTGCTTTTAAACCGAGAATCTTGTTGGTCTCAGCCTGACCTTTCCATTCTTCCCGACTCTGACCGTTGTCCAGTTGCGTATCGATCCAGGGAATCAGACTCCCGGCCAGCGGTGCGCCGAAATTGGCGGTCGGGAAATCCACCCCACGCATCGCTGCCGTCACGCTGCGATCAATGTCCAGAATCGCGGATGCCGGATCAGCCAGCAGCGGCTTCACCGCGTCATTGAGCGCGCCCATTTGTTCCAGCAACTCGCGCATATTTTTCGCGCCAGCACCGGACGCCGCCTGATAGGTCATGGCGCTGACCCAATCCACTAGCCCCGCCTGAAACAGTCCGCCGATCGCCATCAACATCAGACTGACGGTGCAATTGCCGCCGATAAAATCGCGTTGCCCAGCCGCCAGCGCCGCGTCGATGACGTGACGATTGACCGGATCAAGAATGATGGTTGCGTCCGGCTGCATCCGCAGCGACGACGCAGCATCAATCCAATAACCATCCCAGCCGCTGGCGCGGAGTTGCGGATGAATCGCTTTGGTGTAATCGCCGCCCTGACAGGTGACGATGGCGTCCATTTCGCGCAGCGCCTCCAGCGAGTTAGCATCAAGCAGAAGGTGTGACCCCTGCCCGACATCAGGCCCCGCCTGCCCGATCTGCGATGTCGTGAAAAACACGGGTTCAGCGATTCGCGACCAGTCATTTTCGGCCGTCATCCGCTCCATCAAGACTGAGCCAACCATCCCTCGCCAACCGACAAAACCGATCCGTTTCATCAATTTACCCCCGCATTGAGCGCCGCCACTACGGCATCGCCCATTTCCACCGTGCCGACCTGCCGCATTCCAGCAGACAGGATATCAGCGGTACGCAGACCCTGATCGAGTACCCGCACGACGGCTGCCTCAATCCGCGCTGCCGCGTCCGGCGCATTGAGCGAATGCCGCAACATCATCGCCACCGACAGAATCGTTGCCAGCGGATTGGCGATACCACGCCCGGCGATGTCTGGCGCTGAACCATGGATTGGCTCATACATGCCCTGTCCACTCGCGTTGAGCGACGCTGAGGGCAACATCCCAATCGAGCCGGTCAGCATTGAGGCGCAATCGGACAGAATGTCTCCAAAGATGTTGCCAGTGACCATCACATCAAATTGCTTGGGCGCTCGCACCAATTGCATTGCTGCATTATCGACATACATATGCATCAGCGTGATGTCGGGATAATCTGCCGCTGTTTTAATCGCCACCTCGCGCCATAATTCAGTACATTCGAGTACGTTCGCTTTATCGACCGAACACACGCGCTTATCACGCTTCATTGCAATCTCGAATGCGACGCGGCAAATGCGTTCAACCTCGGATTCGGTATACACCATCGTATTGATGCCGCGACGCTCGCCAGATGGCAGTGTCTCAATCCCACGCGGCTGGCCAAAATAAATATCGCCGGTTAACTCGCGCACGATCATCAGATCCAGCCCGGCGACGATCTCCGGCTTAAGCGTCGAGGCATCGGCGAGTTGCGGATATAAAATCGCCGGACGCAGATTGGCAAATAGCCCCAACCCGGCGCGTAGCCCCAACAAACCCTTTTCAGGGCGCTTGGCAATCGGCAACGGCTCCCATTTTGGACCGCCGACCGCGCCAAGCAGCACCGCGTCAGCGGCCTTTGCTGCATTCAGCGTGGCTTCCGGCAACGGATCGCCGAATGCATCATAAGCCGCGCCGCCGACCAGAGCATGTTGCAGGGTCACGTCAATTGCGCCTTCTGCTTGCAGCACGTCGATGACTTTAATGGCTTCTGCCACGATTTCCGGGCCGATTCCATCGCCCGCAACTACTAAAATGTTCTTGCTCAAAATACTGCCTCAGTTGAGTTGTTTTGATAACGCATGTTTATTAAATGCGTTTATCTTTAATGACATTCGCTTGACGGTAAATCCACCGTCATGGCATCAATCAAATCTGGCATCAGTCGTTTCCGCGCAATGTTCACTGATTCACTATCGCGCTCAAATCCAAGATAATTTCGTTCTAACGCTCGCGCTGCCACTAATGTTGATCCGCTTCCACAAAATGGATCAAGAACAAATCGACCACTTTGCGTGTTTTTTGTCAAGTCCCGTGAGATTACAGACCCGCTTTTTGAAG
>CAIUAY010000021.1 GCA_903897335.1 uncultured Chromatium sp.
ATTGCGACATCCTCGAAACCGGCAACGACTCTTACCGGTTCAAGCAACGCAAAAAGGCCAATCAGACCCTCTGAGTCGCTCGTTCAACTGGAAAAAATTCGATGTTGATGCCTGGTAACTTTTGGATGGTGATTGACAGCTCTGGGTCTTCAGCCACTGAAAGTCCTGGAGCGACAGCGCTTCCAGGGCGCGAATTTCATCCCAGGTAAAGCCGTAATCGAGCGCGACCTGATACTCGCCCGCGTGAAGCGGCTGAATCGCTAGCTGCAAGACCGTCTGCGCGGGCGTCTGATTCTCCACCATCACCTCTGCTGTTCCGATAGGGCCGGGATCGCGACACGCCCAACGCGCGTCGTTCTCGTGACTGTCAACGATTGACGCCGGCATCCTAGCGCCCCGTTCAACCGTCTGGAACCGACAACCGTGATGACGTGTTTAACCGTTCATCGCTTGACATTTAGATCGAAGGATGCTGACACGCAGGATACGCGGACGCGGACGCTCGGCGACCGCCGCATCCGCGCCCTCCGCTTACTCGGCGAGCGTGTCCGCGTCCTCCGCGTCCTCGCCGATCACGGTCAACACCGGGTGCGGCTCCGCCCGATCCACGGCCTCGCGCTGTCCCCGTCGGTCCGCCTCGTCATAGGCCGCGCGATGCAGCGCCACGAACGATTGCCCCACCAGACCGAGGCGATCGCGCCACTGGAGTTCGCGCTCCACATGGTCCTGATTGGACATCAGGCCGGACAGCCAGAGCGTATCGAGGGCGATCATGATCTGGTCCAGTTCCACGATCAGGTTGGTATAGGCGCCGATATGCGGCGACGAGACCTCGATCCGCAACTCCTGCTCTCCGGTATAGCGGGGGCGGACACCGGTCAGGTGGTGCAGCGCCAGCTGCGCGCGCAAGACCTCAAGTTCCTCACTGAGCGCCTCGCTGATCGCCAGTAGCCGCGCATCGATCGCCTGATCGATCCGATCGATTTCCGCCTCGGTGGCGATCAGGCGCAGAATCAGGTCAATGCCGTAGAGCGCGGTCATGGCGGGTTTGAGTTGACGGTCGCTGACCAGTCGGCGCACGTATTCGCTGTGCACACGCACCTGACGGTCGAATACCGGACGGCTGTGGCGGTAGGGTTTTGGGGCACGGCGACCGCCCTCGGCGCGGCCCTCGGTCAAGGCGCGTTCCCGTTTCGAGACGCGCGCCGGGGGCGTTGGCACGGTCGGAACCGGAACCAAGTCAGTGGTGATTTCAGTCGTGTGATTGAACATGACGAACGTTGGCGCTCCATCGAAAAGGCGTTGTCGATCGGTTGAAACGTCGCGCTTGACGGACGTTTGCGGTCATCGTGCCGAGGCGCCAGCGCGCTCGCAATGTTCTACGGTGAACCCGTTTCCGTTGCGCGTTGTCACGAAAACGGTCTGCGATGGCGCAACCGTTTTCGCCGTTTGGTCACGCCGCGCGCGGATACACTCAGGGCTGTCGCCTTTCCAGGAATCCGTCATGCCGAACCGCGTTCGTTTCTCCCTGGCCCTGCTCGGTCTCTTCCTCGCCACACCGACGCTCAGTCAGGCCCAACCCGCACTCCGCGTGATCGGTGCCGCGCGCATGAATCCCCGGCCGTTCCCCGCGCCGCCCGCGCCCGAACCCGCACCAACGCCGGACGCCTCCCGACCCCTGACGCACCGCACGATCGTCGCCACGCCCGCCGAATCCGCGCCGCCGCGCACGCGGCCAGCGCTGCCCGTCAGCGCCGCCGGTTTCCTGCGCGGCACGCTGTGGGAGACGGTCGCCGCCCGCGTCGGACTCGATCCGGCGTTGCTCTATGGCGTGGCGCTCCAGGAAACCCGCCACGGCGCGGGTGCCCAAGCGTCCGCGCCTTGGCCCTTCACCCTGCGCGGTCCCGACGGGCCGCAATTCCACGCCACTAAAGCGGCGGCCGCCCAGGCGCTGCGTCAACTCACCGCCCGCTATCGTCCGCTCGCCATCGATGTCGGTCTGATGCAGGTCAATCTGCGCTGGCACGGCGACACCGTGGCCGATCCCGCCGATCTGCTCGATGCGCGGACCAATCTGATCGTGGCCGCCGACATCCTCGCGAAAGCCATTGCCTCGGCCCCCGGCGATCTGGAACTGGGCGTGGGGCATTACCATCACTGGCATGACGAAGCGCGCGCCCGCGCTTACGGACGCCGCGTCCTCCAGATGGCCGAGGCGCTGTCGGCGCTCTGATGCGCGAACGGTTTCAGCGGGAACCGACCACTGGGTTCTGTCTGGGGGAAGGACTGTTCCAAACCGAGCGGCGCTTCTACTGGGAGCCGGATACTGAATCCAACGCCCACGCGATCGTCTGGGGAGCGTCCGGGTCGGGGAAAAGTGATCTGCTGCGCCGGATGATTCGCCATCTGCAACAGTCGCAAAAAATCGTGATGGTGATCGACGTGCATGGGGATCTGGCCGTCGCGGGCGAGAACGCCCTGGTGTTCGGCGGTCCCCGTCCGGCCTTCGGCCTGAACCCGTTTGAGTTCGACCCACAGCATCGTGCAGGTCCGGGTGGACAGATCGACAGCCTGCTGGCGACTTTTCGCAAGACTTACCTGGCCGCGATGGGGTCGGTGCAGGAACTGGTGTTGCGTCAACTGATTGCCGATCTGTATCGCACGGCCGGAATCGTCGCCGATCAACCGGAGACCTGGACGCGGACACCGCCGACGATGGCCCATCTTCGGGAACTGCTGGAGGCGATCCAGACCGCCGTCACGTCCGGCTTGGGGGCCTTTGCGCAGACGTTGCACCAAAAGGGCCAGCAACTCGAACAGTGGCACGCCGACGCCTTGGCGCTGGCGACCGCGCCCGGCGGACAGGCCGGGCAAGCCGCCTTGCAGGGTAAGATCGCGGCGGCCAAGCGGACCCTGATGCAGGCGTTCGAGGTGTATGTGGAACGGCGCTACGGACCCGCTGCCGCTGGCGACACCGGCGACACGCTCGACATCGGGCAGGTGCGGTTGACGCTTGCGCCGTACCGGCGTAAAGCCGCCGCTCGGGCACTGGACTCCATCGGCATGTATGTTGCTGCGCTCGATGACCACGGGATCTTTCATCCCGTCTCCCCGCCGGTCACCGTCGGGGTCAACCGCTTCGATCTCTCGGGCCTCTCGGATCAGGCGCGCGTGTTCCTCACCGACACGCTGCTGGAGCGGCTGTTTCGCAAGCTGCGCGCGCGGGGCGAATATCAACCCAGCGCGCGCGGGGCGCGCGTCGATACCTTTGTACTGGTCGACGAAGCGCAACTGGTCATCCCCACGCGCACCAAGGAACGCGACGATCCGACGCAGATTCTCAATCGGCTGGTCAGCGAGGCGCGGAAATTCGGCGCGGGGTTGATTCTGGTGTCGCAGAGTCCGAATGTGTTTCCGCGGGCGGTCCTGGCGAATGTCGCCCGCAAGATCGGATTGCGCACTCAGGCCATCGACATTCCGGCGGCGCGCCGGGCGCTCGGCCTCGCCGACGAACAGTTGTTTCGTCAGGCGCAACAGCCACGGGTGGCGATGTACTCCACGCGCGAAGGCGGGTTCGAGCCGGTAACGCTCGGGTCGGAGGCAGACGAGGGGCTGTCGAGCAAACCAGATGTGCCGGAAAATGTGCGGAACTGAGGCGGGCGGTGGTGTAACCGAGGCAGAGTAGGGCAGGTAATCGCTTTGCGCTGGCGGCTAACCTGTTGATTTAGTTGATGCCTAGTACTGTTATTCTGGCGATCACTCAAGCCTTCGTGCCATTGGCGTTTCCGCCGGGGGAAACCTGTCAGTTCGATTGGAGCCATGAAGAGGTCGAGTTGGGCGGCGTCGTGCAGACGATCAAGGTGGCGCACTTTCGCCTCACCTACAGCC
>CAIUAY010000022.1 GCA_903897335.1 uncultured Chromatium sp.
CGCTTCGTTCATCGCTTCACCCCTCGGTTGTTCGTCACTTCCAAGGGTAAAAGAAGGGCGGAGCGTTTGCCGCCACCTTCAGCAACGCTGATGACCTACTCGGTTACAGGGTTTTGGCCGGAACGATGATCAAGGCCTCGCCGAACACCGACGGCGTAAGAAGATAACAACCGGGTACCCATTGACCGCATCAACGATTGCTGGGATGTGTGCCATGTCTGAGGGCGAGGTTTGCCCGCAAGCCGCCAACAGGCGAATGAACGGGCTATTTCGGGGCTGAAACACCACTACCACACCCTCACTGGCCTTGCGCAGCGGTTTTTACTATGGGTTGGGGGCTTCAAAAGCCTGCTAAGGCAGTTCGCGCCGCCGTCTGCCCCGGTTCTGTCTGAGCCTGACCAGCGTCCAGACCGGACCTGAAACCGCATATCCCAGCGCGAACAAAAACAGCATCAGCGGTGGGTAAATAAAGACCACCGCGAATCCCAGCATGACCAGCACGGTCAGCAGAAATGGCACGCGCCCCTGAAGATTAAGCTGCTTGAAGCTGTAATAGCGGAAATTGCTGACCATCAGCAGACCAGCGCCGGCAGTCAGAACAGCAGCCAGCCAGGAAACATCAGACCCATCGATCCCCAGGTCACTGCCAGTCCAGATGCCGCTGGCAATAATTGCCGCTGCCGACGGGCTGGCAAGACCCTGAAAATAACGCTTGTCGGCAATCCCGATCTGGGTATTAAACCGTGCCAGACGCAGTGCGGCAGCGGCAGTGAAAACAAAGGCGGCTAACCAGCCGATCTTGCCGAGCGCACCGAGCGCCCAGTGATAGGCGACCAGCGCGGGTGCCACGCCAAAAGCCACCATGTCCGACAGGCTGTCATACTCGGCGCCAAAATCACTCTGCGTATTCGTCAGGCGAGCGACCCGTCCGTCAATGCCATCCAGAACCATCGCCACAAAAATGGCCAGCGAGGCGGCCTCGAAGCGCTCCTGGGTTGCCGCCAGAACCGCATAGAACCCTGCAAACAGGGCGGCGGTTGTGAAAAGATTTGGCAGCAGATAGATGCCACGCAGTCGTTTACGGGGAATGGGAGTTTCGTCCATAGTCGTTCCAGGCAGGGAGTAAAAGCCGACAGCAGTGGCCAGTATAACGCGGGACGCGCACATGATAGACGCCATGCCAACATCACTACGAATCAGGTTCCCGAAAATGCGTCTTCCAGGGGTGGCGATACGCTGCTGTTCTATGCGCCGGACACAGGTTAGTACAACACGCTGAAAATGTGCTGGACAATAATCAGTTGATCTCCAGCCGCCATCACGACCCGCGTGATAACGTGCCAAATCGCAGCCATGCGCGATGCTTCGCTCGTGAGGCGCTGCGGACACTGAGCGATGAGCTGAGGGAGAACAAGCGCCAACTGTCGAGGACACCTTCAGTCACCTGAGGGGACGTCTAACCAGGAGCCTGAACTGGCATCGCAGATGCCCGCATCATCCACATCCGTCGTGCGTTGCAGTCAATCGGATCGCGAACTGGATCGGGTCGCCGCAGGAAAAGCAACAGGTCGCGTGAACCCACTCCATTTGGAAGACAAACAACCAAGGTAACCTGCATCCAGCAGGGACGACTACCGAGCACCTGCGATGCGCTTGCTGGTGACAGACAGCAATGCGCTGTAGCGTCCGGCCAATCGCTGCAGTCTGGCCGTGCGATGGCTCGGCAGGGTGCACGATTGTCGGAAACCAGACAGTCGATATCATCAGATTTCCTTAACCAAAACAAATAATTAATAATTTGGCATCAATAATGCTTAGAAATTAATGATTCGGATCAGGACATTCATCGAGACGTTTTATGAAACAGAAAGACATCGCCGCACTGCTCGATGAGCCGGCCTGCGGGCACAATCAAAATGCCAAAGCCGGCTGCGCCAAACCTAAACCGGGCGCGGCGGTTGGTGGCTGCACCTTCGATGGTGCGCAGATTGCGATGCTGCCGATTGGCGATGTCGCGCATATCGTGCATGGTTCCATCGCCTGCGCGGGCAATTCCTGGGATAACCGGGGCACTCGCGCCAGTGGCCGGATGCTCTATAAGATCGGCATGACCACGGATCTCACCGAGCAGGATGTGATCATGGGTCGCGGCGAGAAGCGTCTGTTCCATGGCATCAAGCAGGCCATCGACAGTTACCAGCCTGCCGCTGTATTTGTCTACAACACCTGTGTGCCGGCGTTGAGTGGTGATGATCTGCTCGCCGTCTGCAAGGAGGCGCAGCAACGCTGGGGAACGCCGGTAGTACCGATTGATGCCGCCGGTTTCTATGGCGCAAAGAATCTCGGCAGCCGCATCGCGGGCGAGGCAATGGTCAAGTATGTCTGCGGTACCCGCGAGCCTGATCCACTGCCAAAGGGAATTGATCGCGAGGGTTTCCGGGTTCATGACATCTGTCTGATCGGCGAGTACAACATCGCGGGCGAATTGTGGCGTGTGCTGCCGTTGTTTGATGAGCTGGGACTGCGGGTGCTGTGCACGCTGTCGGGCGATGGACGCTTCCGCGAGGTGCAGACCATGCACCGTTCTGAAGTCAACATGATGGTGTGCTCACGCGCACTGGTAAACGTGGCCCGCAAGCTCCAGGAAAGCTACGGCACACCCTGGTTTGAGGGTAGTTTTTATGGCATCCGCGATGTCTCCCAGGCACTGCGCGATATTGCCCGCATCCTCGATGATCCCGACCTGACTGCCCGCGTCGAGACCGTCATTGCCCGCGAAGAAGCCCGCGCCGAGGTGGCGCTTGCGCCGTGGCGACAGCGTTTGCAAGGTAAAAAGGTGCTGCTCTATACCGGCGGCGTGAAATCCTGGTCAGTGATTTCGGCGCTACAGGATCTGGGCATGATCGTGGTTGCGTCTGGCACCCGCAAATCCACCGAAGAAGACAAGGCGCGTATCCGCGAACTCATGGGCGCAGATGCCGTGCTGCTCGAAGAAGGTAATCCGCGCCTGTTGATTGACATGGTGAACCAGCAGGGAATCGATATTCTGATCGCCGGTGGACGCAATCTCTATACCGCACTCAAAGCGCGGATTCCCTTTCTGGACATCAATCAGGAGCGTGAATTTGCCTATTCCGGTTATGCCGGGATGGAAGATCTGGCACGCCAGCTTTGTCTGACCATCGACAGCCCAATCTGGGAGGCGGCGCGCCGTCCCGCCCCCTGGAAACTCACGGCGACGACACCTTTCGCGCCACGCCTGGAAGCAACGCCGCCGGAGATCAGCAAACGCAGGAAAGCACTCTCGGTCAGCCCACTGAAGGCCAGTTCCACGGTTGGCGCGGCGCTCGCTTTTCTGGGAATGCAGCGCACCATTCCGATGCTGCATGGCGCACAGGGTTGTACCGCTTTCGGCAAGATTTTATTCGTGCGCCATTTCCGCGAACCCATTCCGCTCCAGACCACGGCCATCGATCAGATCAGCGCCGTCATGGGCAGCCAGGAGATGGTGGTCGAGGGGCTGAAGACGCTTTGCGAAAAGCATCAACCCGACCTGATTGGCGTACCAACCACTGGTTTGACCGAAATGCAGGGCGCGGATAGTCACATGGCCGTGCGCGTCTTCCGCCAGACCTGCCCACAATTCGATGCGATTCCAATCGTGCCGGTGGTCACGCCGGATTTTAGCGGCTCGCTGGAATCCGGTTATGCGGCTGCCGTCAAAGCTATTATCGAGACACTGGTACCGTCCGTCGGGGAGGCGGGGACGTTACCGGGTCGCCGCCGTCGTCAGGTCAACGTGTTGGCTGGATCACACCTGACACCCGGCGATCTGGAACATCTGAAAGACTTGATCGAACTGTTCGGACTGCGTCCGGTGGTGCTACCCGACCTCTCCGATTCACTTGACGGACACCTGCCCGAAGCGGATTACAGTCCACTCACCATCGGCGGAACCCCCCTTGCTGAACTGGCGACATTGGGCGATGCGCTGGCGACACTGGTGATCGGTGCCTCGATGAATGGCGCGGCGGATGCGCTCAAGGCGCGCACTGGCGTGCCGGATTATCGTTTTGCGCATCTGCTGGGCATCACGGCGGTTGATGCGCTGGTGATGACGCTTGCCGGGATTGCCGGTGTGCCGATCCCTGCCAAAATCGAACGCCAGCGCGCCCAGCTTCAGGATGCCATGCTCGACAGCCATTTCATGTTTGGCATGAGTCGCTTTGCGATTGCCGCCGACCCGGATCTGCTGGTTGGTCTAAGCCAGATGCTGGCGGGTGTTGGTGCAGAAACTGTGGTCGCGGTCAGTCCGGCTAATGCTCCGGTGCTCGCCCAAGTGCAGTGTCCACAGGTGCAGATCGGCGATCTGGAAGATCTGGAGCTAGCCGCCAGAGCGCAGCGCGCCGAGGTGCTGATCACCAATTCGCACGGTGTTCACACCGCCGAGCGTCTGGGCATCCCGCTGCTACGCGCCGGTTTTCCGCAATATGATTGGGTTGGCGGCTATACCCGCACCTGGATCGGCTATCAGGGCACCCGCTCGACGCTCTTTGATCTAGCCAACATTCTGCTGACGTTGGAGCTTGACGAGGTTCATCCCTACCACTCGCGCTTTAAGCAATGGCCGGAAGGCGAACCCCATGCCGACCTGCAACACGCCGCCTACTAGTGCCGTCGTCGCAATCAACCCTCTCGAACCCGCGTTCAGGAGCGCAGACCCTCATGCCCGTGGCGCGACGATTCAGAATCCTGACGCCTTGCAGCAAGGAACAGCCGATGTTCAGCACGATCCGCGTCGCCTTTGCCACCACTGACCGTAAACAGGTCAACCAGCATTTCGGCACCGCCGCATCCTTTGTCATTTATGACATTGATCAGGATCGCGCCAGTCTGGTCGAAGTTGTGCAATTCACCCAGATCGATCAGGACGGTCAGAACGACAAGCTCAGCGCCCGCATCGAGGCGCTGACTGGCTGCGTCGCCGTTTACTGTCAGGCGATCGGGGCATCTGCGATCAACCGGCTGCTGCCGCTGGGCGTCCAGCCATTCAAGCTTGAGGCTGGGACAGCCATTGCTCACACCATCGGCAACCTGCAACTGGAACTGCGCGAAAGCCCCAGCGCCTGGCTGGCGCGAGCCATCGAACACCGGCAGCCAGGACGCGAGAGCCGTTTCGATCTGATGGAGGCCGAAGGCTGGAACGAGTGATCGAACGGTTAATTGACCAACCTGCTTTTTAACTTACTCACAGGTATAACCATGACTGATGCACAAACCGAAGACGAAGGGCTGTTGTCCTCCAGTTTTATTGTCGAGATGGTGCGCCAGATGCGCGCTATTGACGCTTATGGCAACTACGACAAGCTGTCGGCCACTGAGATCCTGGAGCCATTCATCCTGACTCCAGACAAAAAGCGTGAGATTCCTATCGTCGGCGATCCCGATGAACTGGTCGTGGCGCGGATCAGGGTTTTCTATAACGCGATTTCAGCGCTGATCGAGAGTGAATGCGGACTGCTGGCTGTGCCGTTAGTCAATATCAGCCACGAAGGTTTTGGCCGCGCATTGATCACGGTTGGCAAACTGGTGGTGATGGATCGTACGCTACGTGACGTGCATCGCTTTGGTTTTGCAAGTCTTTCCAAGATGAAGGACGAGGCTGACAAGATCCTCTCCGTCGCAATGGAACTGGTCGGCACACACTCGAAAGTCGCCGGTCTCTAACGGCCTGCCAGGGATGGGCAAGCGCGATGTCTTGCCCATTCGGCTGTTAAGGAGTCGACCATGCCCACTGAAACATCTGCGCCAGACACACTCAGATCACTCGAAAAGGCTGTCAGCAAGGCTAAACGGATCGCCAGCGAAAAGGCCAGCGAACTGCATGACCTGGTCGAAGACCGTTTGCCTGCGACCTATGAAGAGCTGCCTGGCATCGCCCAAGCGACCTATGACGCCTGTCACGCTTGGGCCGAAGCCGTCGCTCGTCTCAGGTCTGCCGAGACTGGCGACACCCGTTAAAACGATGCACAGCGAGCGATGTCAGAAAGCGCATCACGCCAATCACTTCATTCAGGAGAATCAGCATGTCGATTATCACCGGCCTCACGCGAGGCGGTGTCCAGTGGACGCCATCTTTCATCATGGCCATCAACCAGACGATTTGCATCGGTTGTGGCCGCTGTTACAAAGTGTGCCCACGCGATGTTTTTGAACTGATTGATCGCGAGGATCTCGAACTCGACGATCTCGACGACGATGCCTTTGACGACGCGCCCGGCATGGTCATGAACATCCGGGATCTGATGGACTGCATCGGCTGTGAAGCCTGTTCACGCACCTGCCCAAAAAACTGTCTGTCACACGCTCCGCAAGCGCTTGCTGCTTGATACTGAGATGCGGAATTGTCTCGCCATATCAGCAATCATGAACAATTCCGATGCTGTCATAAAGCGTTATGATTTATCGTTTTAAAAGTCAAAAAGCCGTGTGCTTTCGCCATCATTGAGCATGGCTTCCTCAAACACCGAGGGCTTGAGCCAACAAACGATAGTCTCTATACTGCGCGGCTTGATCGCCGATGTAGCTCAGTTGGTAGAGCAACGCATTCGTAATGCGTAGGTCAGCGGTTCGAATCCGCTCATCGGCTCCAACTTTCAATCAGTTACGCGCTCTTTCTGGATGGATGAAAACCAGCGTGACCAGATCGTGACCGGACATCATCCAGTACCGCAACCGCTGCCCTGACATTCTCCGGTGACAGGTGCGCGTAAATCTCGGTCGTTTGGACGCTGGCGTGTCCAAGAAGGTCACGCACAGCGGACAATTCCACACCTGCTGACACGAGCCATGCGGCGCAGGTGTGGCGCAGATCGTGAATCCTGAAGTCTGCAATCTGTGCCTTCCCGCAAGCGGCGTGAAAACTCTTTTTCACGTCTGCGATCCGCGTCCCGTCCAGATGGGAGAATACCCACTCTGTGCCTGGTGCGTGGGTTGCCTTCCAGCGCAGACGCGTCAGGATCGCCATCCGTGCGGTCGCGTTGATTGGGACTGAGCGGCGCTTGCCGGATTTCGTGCCTGAGCCGTCCAGGTGGATCAACCCGGCGGCCAGGTCAACCCGTCGCCATTCCATTCCGAGAATCTCACCCCGACGCATCCCGGTATGCAGCGCCAGGATAATGAAGTCGGCCAGCCAGCGGGCGCGGGGTAACGCTCTGGCCGCTACAATCAACCGGGCGGCCTCGGCACGACTCAACCAGCGCACCCTCCCCTCCGGCGTCGGGAGCTTGCGACCAGTGACAGCGTTGCTGACGTTATCCCATTCGAGTTCTACCCGCGCATAGGTCAGCATGGTCGAGAGTAGCGCCAGTTCACGATTAATCGTGCCGGGCTTGACGCCTGCATCCTTGCGCGTCTGAATGTAGCCCCTCACCCGCTGGCCGCTGATGTCTGTTACGTCCAATCCGCCGAACGCCTGGCGCAAATGCCGTGCAATGCCGATGTCTCGCGTGGCACTGCGCTTCCCGGCGTGTGCCGTGAGATAGGCCAGCATCAATTCATCAAGCCCTCGCGGCGGGGCTTCATCCCATTGTTTTGCGCGGTAGCTTTCGATCTTCCACTTCGCTTCGAGGGCGTCGGCTTCTTTGCGGTCTGTGGTGTCAGTAGAGCGTCTAAGTCTCTTGCCGTTCGGGTCGCGATAGCTGACCCACCAAACGGCAGAATCTTGGCGGCGGTACGGCATGGCTGAATCTCCGGTGGACGCCGCGCATCATGCCCAGCGTCAGTATAGTTGCGGTCGAGGAGGGCATGAACAGAATCGACGTAGACCATCAGGCGTCCGCCGATCTGCTTTGAGTCAAGTTCGCGCCGATCGATCATCCTGCGCACACTGCGGGCGGAGATGCCGCCTAGCATTCGGCCTGTTTCAGACAGCGACCAGAGAAAGGGATTCGGTTCCGGCATGGGATGCTCCAGGCAATAAAAAGCCCGCGAACGCGGGCTTGGTTTGGTTTGAGCGGATTGGTTAGCGCAATCGGGCGATGGTGACAGCGAGAATCCGGCAAGCGGTGTCGTATTTTCTCGGGTCATCATCTAGCAGCAGAGATAGCGTGGCTTCAAGGCACTCTCTGATCTGCTGGCGCTTGAGTTTGATCTTGCCGGGTGGGACGCTGGCAATCAGGTCTTGCGCAGCGTTACGGTCGCCTGGGCGGATGGGGTGGATGGTGGTCATGCTGCGTCTTCCTTTCCAAAGAATTCAGCGACAACCTCATCCAGTAGCGCAATCGGGTAGCTGTTCACCGTGCCCCAACGCTCATCCGGTACGGTTCCGATCTGCACACAGAGATCCTTTGCCAGTTTTGCGGCCTTCTGACCGATGGCCTTCGCCTGAGAAAGCGGGACTTTCCAGCCGTGCTTACGGATGTAGGCCGTCACGGTCTGGTATCCTGTGTCTCCGTCCATCAACTCGACGCGCCGCTCAAGGGTCGCGATCTGTTGTGCTTGCCGGGCTTGCTGCTGCTCAACGGCGAGCAAGGCTTGCCCCTGTGCGATGATCAACTCGGCAGGAGACATGGGCGCTTTGGGCTTGCCCGTGCGGTAGAGCAACCACGGCAGCGGGACGCCGAGGGTTTTGGCGGTTTTTTCGAGGTTCATGGGTGGTCTCTGTTGTTTGCCGTCCCTGGCGTGATGTGTAATGGCTCAGGCGCGGCTCAACGTCAACTGCCGATCTTGCGCCACCGACTCCAGGGCGAACCGTTGGGACTGGGTGATCACGACCTCGCGGCTGTAGTCCCACCACTCGTCGATCTCGTCCTGAGAATTGGCCGTCGAGATTCCGGCGCGAATCTTTTCGAACTCGGTCACGGTGTCGGGTGCCGGTTCAGCCTCCAGCGCAGGCAGCGCATCGACGGCATCAACCGTCATAGCTTCCCGCTCCAACCGCTCGACGATCTCAGGATCAACCCCGCGCTTGCGCCGCCACTGGCCATCGGCGGTGCAGGTCTTGCCGTCGCTATGTGCGCCCGCGATCCAGGGCAGTCCGCGCACGTCGCGCAGTTCGCCGTTGGCGTCAGGCTGTGGCCAGTCTTTGGATGGCTCTGGCTCAGGCAGGGCAACGCTGGCCGCGATCCGGGCGTTCAGATCAACGACGTTGGGCGCGGGCTGGTCGATGACGGTCGCATTGGCGTAGATCACCTCGGCGTCGTCTTCGTCCTTGATGCCCGCGAACCCGAAGGCGTAGCGGATCGCTTGCACGGTGGCGCGATGCCTGAGCATCCGCCGCGGATGCGACCGCCAGGGGTCCGTCTGGCGCTTGCACTCGACCATGAACTCGGTCACCACCACCGGGCGAGAGCGATCCTTGCGATAAATCTTGCAGGTGCAGGCGGTGCACTCGCCCTTGGCGTCGGTCTCCCACTCGTGCTCCATGCCGTCGAACTCTGGGCGGCGCTGGGCGAGGTTGATCCATCCGTCTACACCGACCATCGGGGTCACGCCACCGCCTTTGGCGGGAAAGGCGTAGATTTCTTTGGTGATGGGGTTCAGGTCGTATTCATGCGCGACAAGCAGGAACGCGGCCATCTGTTCGTTGGTGGCGTTGCTGGGCATGACGGTCGCTTTGATCGTCTGCTGAAAGGCGCTCGGCTCCATGTGGTACTTGCTGGCCATCGCGGCGATCAGTGAGACTTTGGCGGGCTGGAGGGTGGCGAGTGATTGCGTGGTCATAGTGGGTCTCCGGGGTTAGGCGGCTTGGTCATGTGCCAGATGCGCGTTGATGCGATCCAGCAGGTCAGGGAAGGTCGTCACGTCGTAGAGCGGTTGGGTTTCGCGGGGATTCTGCGGGCTGGTCTCAGAAACCCTGCTCGGTGAGGACAGCGGCATCTCGTACACCTTCGGTCGTCGGGATCGGTTCCCGACCCTTCCATTCGTCTGGGACATGGGCGATGGCTTTGGCAATGTTGCTGACATCGGCATAACCGAGCGCACGCATCACATCCTTGGCAATGAACAACGGCTCACCTTTGTCGTCTTGCACGATGCGGACTTGGCGAGAATCGAAATCAAACGGAATAAGCTTGCTCATGCTTTTCTCTCCTGAAGACGCTCAGAAACCGCTGCCAGCACATCGGCTGGCGAATTCACCGAGGTCGTCGGTTGTTCCGGAAATGATCTTGCTCATGCGAAAGCCTCCAGTGAAGGATGGGCGGAACGGGCAAAGAAAAGCCCGCGTTGAGCGGGCTTGGGGTGGGTCTAATCGAGCCGATTGAGCGACTGGGTGTCTTTTAACTGGCGCTGCATAGCGATCCAGTCGGGACGGGCGGGGAGTGCGGCCTTGGTCTTCGCCTTCCATTGGCGGGTGATGTGTGGCGTCCAGGGGACACCGGCGCGGAGGTGATCCTCGAACAGGCTCCGTTTTGCCTCGTTCACGAGGATCAGAAACGGCAGCATGTAGGTCTCTTTGATGGCTGCGATCAGAATCAGGCAGTGGTCGAATTCTTCGACGGGCAGATCGGTGATGTTGCGAATGTGAAAGGCGACATGCAGGGTGTTGTAGACCTGCACGGTGTCGTTGTCGCCGAAGACCCAGCCGGACAAGCAGTAGTGCACTTCCTGCGCAATCTCATCGCGCTGCTTGCTGCTGATGCGCTCGTAGTCGTTGGGGTCAGCGACCGGCGTGGACGGCGCACAGTGCAGTTCCATCCCCGTCACATAGACGATGGCATCGGCTAACTGGGTACGCGGCAGCAGGGTGTAGGGATTCACCCTGAACGTGTTCTGAAGCCGGTTGTAGATTTCGCCGTAGGCTTTGCGCTTCTGGTCGCCGGTGGCTGCCGCTTTGCGGTCGATGATTTCGTGCAGGGTTTGCGCTTCAGACGGGAGCAGGGTGTCATACCGCTCGCCAAGGACGTTGACTCGCTCAGTGCGGAAGTAGGCGTTCACCAGTTCGCGCTGAACCTGCCACGCCAGATCGTCGGTGAACGACTTGACCAAGAGCAGATAGCCGGACTCGGTGACGACGGTCATGTCGCTCTTTCTGGCCAACGGAACCGCGTCAGGACTGTGCGTCCGAATTTCGGACGGACTGACGACGAAGTATTCCTGCCCTTCGATCAGACGCACTTTGTTGTCGTTGAAACGCTTGCGGGCGGTTCCTTCGGGGCGACCATGAACCTTGTCGATTTGGGCGAGCGTCAAGACACGTTGCTCGCGGATGACGATGGGGACGATCTCAACGGAATTGATGCAGACAAGCGCGGACGTGCGGGGGGTGTTGTCGATCATGACAAGCTCCTTTTCTGCGGGTTAGCCACCGCCCACGATGCCAATCGTGAGGGTGGGTTGACTGTGTGTTTGGTTGGCATACCGGGAAAAGGAACCGGCGAGTCTTGCGACTCCCATCCACACAGCCGCCCCATAACTGGAACTGCCATGCTGCGCACAAAAAAACCACCGAAAGAGGTGGCGCTGGTGCGCCTTTTCTCCGAGATGCCAATCCCGATCACTGCTGATGCAGCGATGGGGAAAGCCTACCCCCGAACCCGGCGGCGCGTCAAGTCACTTGCGCCCATACCTCAATGGCGTAGACTGTTGGGCATGTATACCGTGATTGAAACGCCGGTCTTCAGTGCCGATGCTGCCGACCTCTGGTCGGAAGACGAGCGCGGCGCGTTTTGTGCTTGGATCGCCGACCACCCCCGTGCGGGAGACGTAGTCCCGGGATCGGGCGGCTGTCGCAAGGTGCGCTGGACACGCTCCGGGATGGGCAAGCGCGCCGGTGCGCGGGTGATTTATTTCAATCGGCTGGAGCATGGCGTGATTTATCTGCTGGTGATCTACGCCAAAGCGGTGCGCGGCAACATTCCGGCGCACCTCCTTCACGCCATTCAGGAGACGTTGGACGATGACTGAGCACACCATGACGGGTGAAGAATTGGGTGAAAAACTCCTGGAGTCCATCCGCCAGATGAAGGCCGGACTGGGGACGGTGGTGTATTCGCCGACGATGGCCGCACGGCAGCGTGCCGGACTGTCGCAATCCCAGTTTGCCGCGCTGCTCGGGGTGTCGGTGCGCACCTTGCAGGGCTGGGAACAGGGCAAACGCCAGCCCTCCGGAGCCGCACGGACGCTCTTCAAGGTCGCCGAACGCCATCCCGAGGTGTTGCGGGAGCTGGCGGGGTAGCGCCCAAGCTGGGCGTACAGCGGGTGCGTCAAGTCCATCACGCCGCCCATCGCGGCAATTCAAGCGCCTGGATTTCAGTCGCATAGCCCGGCCAATCGTCGGTGTCCAGACAGTGCTGGTAGGTCTCAAGCGCCTGCTGATAGCGCACCCGTCCGCGTTCGATGGCGTCCGCATCAAGCTGATACAGCGCGACCCCGTGCGGCGGTTCGTTCTCGACCACCAGGAACACGAACTCGCACCGCTGGCCGGTCATGGCGTGGATCAGATCGGTGTAGAGCGCGGCTTGCAGGTGATAGGCGAAGTTGGCCGCTGCCCGTGCAAATCCCTTGGGTGACGCATCGACCGCCGTTTTCAGATCGACGATCACCGGCAGGTCATGGGGCAACCAGTCGGGGCGACCTTTCACCGTCACGCCCTCAAGCTCGGCGATCACGGTGGTTTCCGCGAAGCCAGCAGCCAGCAGCGCCCTGGCATAAGGCTGTGCCATGACGGATTCGCGCATGGCCAGCGTGAGCGCGAGCTGATCCTTGGCCACGACCAGCTTCCCGGCGGACTCGGACTGGAACGCCTCCCAGTCGGCTTTCCCGGCCTTGGTGCGGCGGTCACAGTCCGGCGCGACGACCATCTCAGTGACCACGCGCTCGGGTTCCAGAATCATCAGGTGCGCCAGGGTGCCAAGCGCCTGGGCGGGCGTCGGCGCATGGGGCTGTTCACGGCTGGCGCGGTAATGCGCCGGACTGCGCTCGATCCGCATCAGTCCGTGGGCGCTGATGTAGGGCAGGCGCAGGTAGTCGGTGAACGACAGCGCATGGATGATCTGCGCGGTTGTGTCGAGCGGCGGAGATGTCAGGGCGTTCATGCGGCCTCCAGCGCATCCGCCAGATCATGCAACCAGTCGAAAATCGTGAGGTCGGAGTCCTGAATTGCCTTGCAATCTGCCAATTTGCGCAGGCGTTTTGCATGGATGTCGGCATCCTGAATCAAGGATCGCAGCCCGCTGATCGCGGCAATGATCGGGTCTTGATCTGATGGGTCATCGTGATGACAGGCACCGCAACAGACGGGCGCGGGAGTTGGCTCGCTTGGCTCAACGCTTGGCTCGATCGTCGCTTCAATCCACTTGGCAACTGCGGATATTTCTGCAAATTCGGTGAGCCGGTACAGACGCTTAGGCTGCTTGTCTGTTAATCAACATGGAAAACTTCCCAGGGATCCGGGGAAATCAACATTGAATTTTTTCCACCCCGGAGTAGCGCAACCTACCGGCTTTTTGGCCGGAGCAACTTGGGGTGATC
>CAIUAY010000023.1 GCA_903897335.1 uncultured Chromatium sp.
AACCGATAAGGCGGCTTGTAGCCACCGACTTCCAGGGCGACGGTCAACGTCTCAGCGTCACTGACCCGGCACTGGGGGTCTTCCCGATGCCCCAAGGTGTTCAGCAAGTCATCGCACAAGCAATACACGAATATGGCCTGAGCAGTTACAAACCGACTTTGATCAGTGCAACCTTGGATTGTTCGATTGTTCTTGGTCATGCCCTCATGACGTCTGGCGCTGGAAAATTTATCTTTCTGATCAGTGCACTATCGAAAGCTTTTCGAGGCACGCCAGACAACCCTACCGGATGTGCATCGGCAATCCCCGCTTCCGGCGTTTTGCCATCGGCCATGCAGCCGGGGAGATCGCCCGCTAACAATCTCCCTCATCAATGGTCAGTGCCAACAGTTGGATGAGATCGACTCGCTTGGATTGAATCCAGTTGCGCTTTCCGTTAAGATTGACAATCTTTTTTCGTCAGACCCATTTACCTGGAGACACCCAAGGACACTCTATGCCCAGCGTTCGCGTCAAAGAAAACGAGCCATTCGAAGTCGCCATGCGGCGTTTCAAGCGTTCCTGCGAAAAGGCAGGAGTGCTCGCCGAAGTCCGTCGTCGTGAGTTTTACGAAAAGCCGACCTCTGAGCGCAAGCGCAAAAAGGCCGCTGCTGTCAAACGCCACCAGAAAAAACTGCAACGTGAATCACGTCGCTGGGAACGCCCGTACTGAGACGCCGCACGGCGTTCTGAACAGACAGAATTCGCAAGGTCAAGAGAATCTTAATGCATTGTTTCTAATGCCTCTGTCCTCATAAATCCAGCTAATTCTGTCCATTCTTCAATAACGATCCGCTTGATTTTAGAGAATGCTATTCGCCATGCTCAAGCC
The DNA here is from genome assembly GCA_903897335.1 of uncultured Chromatium sp. GTDB lineage: Bacteria > Pseudomonadota > Gammaproteobacteria > Chromatiales > Chromatiaceae > Chromatium. The sequence continues at coordinate 872 of CAIUAY010000023.1, forward strand.
GCGCATTCAGGATGAGATGAAGACCGCCATGAAGTCTGGCGAAAAAGCCAGACTTGGCGTAATCCGCCTGATCCTTGCCGCCATCAAGCAGCGCGAAATCGATGAACGTATCGAGTTGGATGATGCACAGGTGCTGGCTGTCCTTGACAAGATGATGAAGCAGCGCCGCGATTCGGTAACTCAGTACGCCGCGGCTGGTCGTGAAGACCTTGCAGACGTTGAACGGTTTGAGATTGAGATTATTCAGAGTTATCTGCCGGATGCTTTGTCCGGGGATAAACTGACCGCGATGATCGACGCGGCGCTGGCCAGTTCGGGCGCGACCGCCATGAATGACATGGGCAAGGTTATGGCTGTCCTGCGTCCTCAGGTTCAAGGACGCGCCGATATGACCGTCGTCAGCGCGATGATCAAAGAGCGGCTGACAGCCTGAGTTGCTCCTCTTCGTTTTATCACTGGCTGTTACCGCATGGCCGGTCGGATTCCACCCGAATTTATTGATGACCTGCTGGCGCGAACCGACATCGTCGATCTGATTGGCTCGCGCATTCAACTCCGCAAAACGGGCAAGAACTATCAGTCCCGCTGCCCCTTCCACGATGAAAAAACCCCATCCTTTACGATCAGTCCTGACAAGCAGTTTTATCACTGCTTCGGCTGTGGGGTTCATGGCTCGGCAATCGGTTTCCTCATGGAATACGATCACTTGCCATTTCATGAGGCGATTGCAGAGCTTGCCCAGCGCGTCGGTCTTGAGGTGCCATCGAGTGGCGAGACCGTTCCGTCTGCGCCGGATCATGCGCCGCTGTTGCGTGTGCTCGAACAGGCCGCCCTGCTCTATCGTCAGCAGTTGCGCGATCATCCCGATGCCGCCCGCGCTATTGGTTATTTGAAAGAGCGCGGACTGACTGGCGAGATCGCGGCACGCTTTGAGATTGGATTCGCCCCGCTCGTTGGAAACCTTATCCTGTCGCGTCTCGGCGTCACTGCCGAAAATTGCGAGCGTCTGCTCGCCTGCGGCCTGATCGCCGAACAGGATGGCCGACGCTATGACCGTTTTCGTGATCGCATCCTGTTTCCGATCCGTGACCGCCGTGGACGAGTCATTGGTTTTGGTGGGCGGCTACTTGGCGACGGTAAGCCAAAATATCTCAACTCACCGGAAACGCCGGTCTTCCACAAAGGCCGCGAACTCTATGGCCTGTACGAAGCTCAGCAGGCCAACCGCAAGCTGACATCGTTGCTGGTCGTCGAGGGTTATCTGGATGTGATCGCGCTCGCCCAGTTCGGGATCAGCAACGTGGTGGCTACCCTTGGTACCGCGACGACCACCGAACATCTCCAGTTGCTGCTGCGCACGGTGCCGGAGCTGGTCTTCTGCTTCGATGGCGACCGTGCCGGTCGAGTGGCGGCCTGGAAAGCGCTGGAAACCGCATTGCCGCTGGTGACGGGTCATCAGTCGCTACGTTTTCTCTTTCTGCCAGATGGCGACGATCCTGACACGCTGGTGCGACGCGAGGGCGCAGAGGGATTTGCTGCTCAGGTTAAACAGGCATCGACGTTATCCGGGTTTCTGTTTGATCATCTTTCAGAACAGACCGAGACAACGAGTCTGGATGGGCGGGCGCGGCTGTCCAATCTGGCAAAACCCTTGATTGAGCGAGTGCCACCCGGAATCTATCGTGATCTGCTTAACCAGCGACTGGCTGAACTCACCGGTCTGCCCCCCGGTGTCAGTGAACGTACCACAGCAACCCACCGTCCGCGTGTTCAGTTGCGCCAGCCGTTGCGTCTCAGCCTGATCGCGCAAGCCATTGCGCTGCTGCTCGATGATCCCGGACTGGCCAGCAAGGCCGCACAGTCTGATGACGCCTGGCGTCGAGCCTCGGCACCAGGCACTGATATTTTAGTGCAACTGATTGAAATACTGACGACTTACCCAGGTATGAGCAAAGCCGCCTTGCTTGAACGCTGGCGTGAGCATCCGCACTTTGCTTATCTCCAGCGCCTAAGCGTTGATCCTTTCCTGTGCGACATCGCCGGCGGAGACGTTGCGGCAGAGTTCACCGGAGCGTTGAACCGTCTGTCTGCCGAAGTTCACAAAGCTGAGCGTTATCGTCTCTTCAATCAGGGTCTAGTCGGTGAGTAGTCCGACGCGTATCGTGCTCCGGCCGAACGTCACGCCGTTTCCAGAAACGAAGACGGTGGTATTCTGGGTAGGCGTTGGTGCATAAAGAAGCAGTGGGCAGGATTCCCCTTTCCCCATTTTCTCAGGACACAGCGACCCCAACCCGCACCGAGATCGGCATCCCCAGATAGGTCATCTGATTCATCGTGGCGATTCGGGCGTGGACTTCGTT
>CAIUAY010000024.1 GCA_903897335.1 uncultured Chromatium sp.
AACGAAGTCCACGCCCGAATCGCCACGATGAATCAGATGACCTATCTGGGGATGCCGATCTCGGTGCGGGTTGGGGTCGCTGTGTCCTGAGAAAATGGGGAAAGGGGAATCCTGCCCACTGCTTCTTTATGCACCAACGCCCCACGGAGACAATGATGATCGAAAAGAATACAACAGCCGCAAGATGGGTTCGTGGCGCGGCCTTGGCGGGTACAGCCTTCATTGCGGGCTGCGCGTCGACTGACTCCGGCGTGTCCGGACTCATGGGCAGCGGCACGGGCGTCACGGCCAGCGATCCGACCCGACTGACCCAGAGCGGCTTTCTGTCTGACTACGCACGACTCAAGCCGACTGCCTGGGGCGACGGCATTCAGTGCTGGCGCGATCCCAAGCTCGACGCGAAGCAATACGACAAGGTGCTGATCTCACGCATGGTCGTCACGCTCAAGCCCGGCCAGGCGCAAGGAGTCGATCCGACCGATCTCAAGACGCTGACCGACTACTTTCACGGCTCGCTGACCAAGGCGCTCAAGCCCCAATTGCAAGTCGTCGACAAGCCAAGCCGTGGCGTGGTCGTGCTGCGGGTCGCGCTCACCAACCTGGTGCCAACCGGGGTCACCGAGAGCGTGACGGGAACGCTCATCCCCTATGCCTTCGTGGTGGAAGCGGGCTCCGGGGTGGCCACGGGGCGTCCGGCCGGCTCCACCCCCTATCTCGGCGAGACGGGCATGGAGATGCAGTTCCGCGACGGGGTGTCGGGCGCTGTGCTGGCCGAATGCCGCGATACCCAGATCGGGCGTAAATATGCCGCCGACCTGGACGCAGGCGCCGCCGGGGCGGCGCAGACCTGGGCCAGCGGTTATCTGAATTCGTTCCAGAGCTGGGCCTATGCCCGCAATGCCTTCGACAAATGGTCGACGCTCACGGCGCAGCGGATTGCCGAACTGCGCGGATCCAAGGCAGGAACCTAGGCGGGGATGAGAGACGTCGGCTGGGACGAGCATCGCGAATCCCAGCCGACGGGCTGAAACACAACAACGAGGAGGCAAGCGGTGACACATTCAATGAAACCCCGCGCCCGACCGGTCGGCCACCTAGCCGCAGCCATCGCCCTGCTGCTCGGCACCCCAACAGGTGCCGCCGAGAATCCCATCGAGGACGGCAACTGGCATACCGATCTCCGGCTCTACGGCTGGCTGCCGAGCGTCAGCGGCGAGACCCGCTTCGACCTGGGAAATGGCGGCGGCGATGCGACCGTGGATACAGGTCAGGTTCTGGATGCGCTCAAGATGGCCTTCATGGGCTCCGCGCAGGTTCGCAAGGGGCGCTGGACTGGATTCACCGACCTCATCTATCTGCGCATGGGTGCGGATCAAAATGGCGGTATCCGCTTGCCTGCGGAATACGGCTCTGGCGTCAACGTGCATGTCGACGAAGCGCTCAAAGGCTGGTTATGGACTCTGGGGGGCGGCTACACCCTCTGGTACAACGACCGAGCCAATGTGGATCTGCTGCTCGGTGCCCGCCTGTTTGATCTGGAGGCCTTGATCATCGTTCCGGCCACCCCCTACACGGCAATGGGTAGAAGGTAGATCGGTTTCGGAGGCCGGGGTCGTCGACGTGCCGGGGATGGAG
>CAIUAY010000025.1 GCA_903897335.1 uncultured Chromatium sp.
ACCCCGATGGCGATGGCAAAACCAAGTTGGATCATGTCCATGAGATGCTCGCCAACGCCGTTCACCAGAAACGCCTGCCCTTCCAGGCGGTGCTGATGGACAGTTGGTACGCGGCTAAAACGTTGATGTTGTTTATCGAATCCCTCGGCAAGGTGTCCGACTGTCCGCTGAAAAGAAAGCGTTAGGGAAACGCTGATTAAATGCCTTTTGCGTACGAATTTTTGGCATAAACCATTGTTTTTCATGAACACGAATCGGGTTTTGGAGAATTAATCAGCGTTTCCTTAGGTCGACGACTCTGCCGCCACCGCTCCCTACCGACGGATCGACGCCTTGGCCTGGAGCCCGCCGGAGTTGGCGACGGGTAAAACGATCACAGTCAAAGGCTTGCCCAAAGACCATTAGTTGCGCCTGTTCCGGGTTGAGGTGTCCTCCCACCGCACGGACTGGGTCGTCACCAGCGACCTGGCTCAGGATTCGACGGAGGCGGTACGCCAAACGTGCGGCTTCCGCTGGAAGATCGAGCAGATGCACCGCGAAGGCAAGCAAACCACCGGGCTGGAAGCCTGCCAGTGCCGCACGGCGCGCATCCACATTGGCTGCGCCTTCCTGGTCTGGGCACGCCTCAAACACCTGGCTGCCGAAACTGGCCGAACCGTCTACCAACTCAAACACGGATTGCACGACGACGACCTGATTCAGCAACTCAAGAATCCATCGCTCCATATGGCGTTTGCGTAAGTCCTATTGTTTTCAAAATCCAGTATCACTTTGTGTTTGTTATGACGTATCGCTATCACGTTCTAAAAGGGGATGTCGGTCTGAAGGCGTGCGAACTGATCCGCCAGACTTGCGAAGCGTTCGAGATCGAGCGTCTCAAGGGAGTCGTCAGCAAGGATCATATCCATATCTTGGTGTCCGCGCCTCCGAATCTTGCACCGAGTAAAATCATGAAACGGATCAAGGAGCGTACCTCAACGAAGCGGTTTGAGACCTTTCCCGAACTGAAAAAGCGCGATTGGGGGTCGGCATTTCTGGGCGCACGGCTACTTTTGCGTGACCTCCAGCGAGGTGACAGAAGAGATGATCAAGCACGACCTGGAGCATCATTTTGAGCCGAAGACAGACGATCACTTCCGAACCGAGTAAACGACGGGGCTATTCGACCCGTCTCCGAACTTTCAGTCCGTCACATCAACCCACCCGCTTTAGCTGGTAGTTGTTGAGTAAACTGATGGCCAACCGACTGGCTTGAAACGAGGGTTTCCAAAACAGTTTCTCATGCTAGGCGGGGTTTAATTTGCGGTTACGGCTGGTTTTCCGTTGCGTCCGGTGCCGCAGTAAGTCGGTCTGCGCTCAGGTTCAGCAGCCCATCCAGGTCGTCGCTGGAGAGCTTGAAAAAATAGGGTCGAGCCTTGTCTTTCAAGACAAAATCCGTGCTGTCCTGAGCTTGAGAGATGCGGTAGATGCGTGAATTTCCGTCACGAAGTCCGATGGTCAAGACCAGCGCCGGTTCCTGCTGGCGATAGGCTGGAAGATCTGCTGTTCCCAGAACGCCGCGATAGCCAAGACCGGCCAGCCGCGTCGCCAGGGTGTTTGCGGCGGCCTGATCGACCACGCGATCCGTTCCATCCAGCCGCCAGGTCTCAGCCTCACGGATCAAGACCCAGTCACCAGCGGCAATGCGCGTGATCTGGTTGTGATCCAGGCGCAGCAGACCTGGATCAAGCCAGTCATCGCGACGCGACGACAGATCGGACAGCGCCAGGTTCAGGTCATAGACGGATGGGTCTGCCGCCGGACGGGCAAAGACGCGACGGAAGCCTGGCGAATCGCCGATCAGCAAGGTGGCGAGTGGCTCGTCTTTCCCCTCCAACGTTAAACGACGTTCAAAGCCGTTATCTGTAAGCCTGAAACGTCTGCGCGCCTCCTCGCTGGTGGCGATGGGCGGCGCGCGCTTGAGCGCGGCGAGCTGATCGAGCAGTTGCTCGACCTTGGATGGTGCGGCCGGAAAATCATCCAGATCGGCGATCACCCAATGGGTCTCATCCACGCGCTTGAGCGTCACGCCCCCGTCTGGGCTGTCGATGCGCATTCGGACGACCTGCTCACGGGGAAAGTCAAGCAGCGCGGTGCGTGGGCTGACGGCGGTGATGCCGGGCGTGCCCAGATTCAGACCCAGCGCCAGCAGGAGTTGCAAACCCAGCAGCACCACGAGTGCAAGCACCAGCGGCGAACGCAGCTCGGAACGCCAGTCCGCGCCGGGGATTTTTAGTGTGGTCATGAACGATGGTCTCCATGTCCCAGAATGGTGGCATAAGCGCGTTCACGCCGTGCCCGCAAACGCCGATACAGCCAGTAAACCAGAGCCAGCCCGCCGAGCGCCAGCAGGTCGTTCAGCGATTCCCAGAACAGACGACCCTGCTGACTAATGGGCGCGAGTATGCGGCTAAACTGGCCGCGTCCGCGCAGCGTCAGCAATCCACGGTCTTCGAGCGACCAGTCAATGGCGTTCTGGATCAGCTCGACGGGTTTGAGATAGCGGCTTTGGGTCGCCTCGCTGGCAAGACTGATCGCGGCGTCGGTCAGAAAACTGGATGAGCCGATCAGGATCAATCGCGCTGAGGCAGGGGATGATTCCACAACGCCAGAAACCAACGACGGGGTCTGTTTTGGCGCTTTTGGCGTTTCCTCTGACGTATCCTGATCCGCTTCTTTGCTCGTCGTCTCGTCATGCGTCTCTTTTGCAAGCAGTGGCGACGACTTTCCGGCAAAAGGCGACTGGAAACGTCCCTCAATCGCCACTGCCAGCAGCTTGCGTTCCACATCGTTGCCATGCGGAAATCCGAGATCGCCATGCGTCTCGAAATCCGGCTGCATGACATCCGAATCACTGCTCCAGGCCGCCGGCGAACTCTCGATCAGCCGGGTGACTTGACGTTCGGCGTTGCGATCGGCATCGACCTGGATCGGCGAAGACCAGTTCAGTGTGATCTGACCCAGATTAGCCGTGATGCCGGAGGTCGCGCTGAGTCCGTCCGCCCGCACATCCGGGAAATAGGGGTAGTCGAGCGTCTGGATCTCCTGCACCGAAAATCCGCCAACATCGCGCTGAACCGGGATTGGAAACGGCGTGTTCTGCGGATCAAGCACCAGCGTTGGCTCCAGTTGCAGCCCCTGATGCGCCAGCCAGTCCTCAAGCCCAGTTGGGGCGCGCCGTGCCGTGATCGAGCCGCCGGTCAGATCAACCTGAAAGCTGGAAGCGGCGAGAATCACCGTGCCGCCCTGCATCAAAAACTGGTCGATGGCAAACTGCTGTTTCTCGTCCAGTGCCTCCGGCCCGATAACCAGCAGCAGATCGGCATCTCCGGGCACCTGACCGGCGCTGAGATCCGTCTCGCGCAGGGTAAAGCTGTCCTGTAGATTCTGCTGTAACAGACTGTAGGGCGATCCAGAATCAGGCGTGGATGGCGTGTAGAACGCAATGGTTCGCAGTACGCCTGGAGCAAAGCGTTTAATGGCCGCCTCGATGGCACGGCTCAAGCCCGCGCGGTCAAGTGCTTCAGGCAGCGGAATCGGTACGCTGTGGTCGCCAGACTGCACCAGCATGTCAAAATAGAAAGGCGTGGGGTCGAGCAGACTGACCACGATTGGTTCAAAGCCGAATTGCTCTTTGATGTGCTTGGCCAGTGCGCCGTCACCTGCTGCCGGATCGCTGATCTCATAGCTGAAGCGTCCGGCGGATTTCGCGGCCAGTTCGTTCAGCACGGAGTCCAGATCCTGACGCAACGCGGGCAGCGGTTCGGGAAGCTTTGCCGACTCAGAGATAAAACCCCTGAATTGCAGTGGTCTGGAGAGATTGGCAAAGAGATCGCCAGTTCCACGGTAACCGTAAAGCACTTTTTTGATGGCGCGGGTCAGATCGTATTCCGGGTTACGCAAACGCACTTCGAGATCGGACTCGCCATGCGCCTTGACCTCGATCAGATCCTGAAATCCCAGGGTCTCGAACTGATCGCCATATTTGACCAGGATGTCGAAATAGGAGTTGACGACTGACGCCTGATATTTGCTCTCGGTCTGGAACGCAACCGGACGGATGCCGTACTGCTCGCCAGCCTCGCGCTCCAGTTCTGGCGACTGCTGTGGATCGACGATTTCAACCCGCACCCGACCCTGGCCTGCAATCTCCAACTCTTGCAGCAGGTCGCGCAGTTGCGGCACCAGCGGTGCCAGCAGCGGATGCGTCTGGGCGCTGAAATAGCCCCGGATCAGCAGCGGTTCCTGAAGCTGATCGAGATAGACGTGAGTGGCCTCGGAGAGACTGTAAAGACGCCCTTCAGTCAGGTCGATGCGCGCCCCAGAGACCAGATGCAGCCAGAGGTTGGCCGCGAGCAGATTGGCGATGGCGAGCGCCGTGACCAGCATCCAGCGGCGATGGTGGCGCGGATTGGCTCCAGATTCCGCCCAGCGCAGACGTTCCAGACTATCGACCGTCAGCGCCAGAAAGACGCCGCCGAGACTGAGATAGTAGTACAGATCACGCAGATCGATGACGCCACGGGTGATGGATTCAAAACGCGCGCCGCTACCAAACAGCCGCAGCATCTCGCCAGCGCCGTGACCAACCAGATGCGTCAGGGCACTGGAACCCACCAGATAGAAGGCCGCGCAGATCAGTGTACTGCCGATCAATGCCACGATCGGATTATCGGTGCGTGACGACACGAACAGTCCAATCGACAGATAGGCCGCTGCCAGCAGCAGAGACGCCAGATAAGCCCCGATGACCGGCCCCCAGTCGAGCGGTCCGAGCAGCGCGACAGTGAGCGGCAGAGGCAAGGTCAGCGCCAGTGACACGCCCACCAGTCCTAGCGCGGCCAGAAACTTGCCCAGCACCAGCCGCGATGTCGGCACCGGCAGGGTTAGCAACGTCTCCAGCGTCCCGGCGCGGCGTTCCTCGCTCCACAGTCGCATAGTGAGCGCCGCGCACAGAAAGATCAGCAGAATCGGCATCCACTCGAACAGCGGACGCACGTCAGCGATGTTGCGGGCGAAAAAAGCGTCCACCCAGAAAAAGACGAACAGTGATACCGCCAGAAAGGTACCGATAAAGAGATAAGCCACCGGCGAACCGAAAAAGGCCGCCAGTTCACGGCGCGCCACGCGGGTGATGTCAGACATGGGTCGCCTCCATCTGTTCCAGTGTCACCGCGCTGAAAAGCGCCTCCAGATCCTGTCGTTCCGGTTCCAGTGCGTACAGTGACCAGCCTTTTTGAATCATCGACTGCGCCACGTTCGGAGCCAGCGCCCGTGGATCGGTGGTATCCAGCGCGAAACGCCGCAGGTCGCCGTCCTGATCCAGCAGGGAGACGCCAGTGATTCCCGTGATGCTGGATAACACCGGTGCAACCTCAGTTAGCGCACGGTCAAGCGTGACGATCAGCCGGGGTTGATGCCCGATGGCATCCAGACGGCTGTCCAGTGCCAGACACCCGCCACGCAGGATGAGAACACGCCCGCAGACCGCTTCGACTTCTTTCAGCACATGGGTTGAGATGATCAGCGTTGCCCCAGCGGACAACTCGCGGATCAGGCAGCGCATATGCTGGATTTGCGAGGGATCAAGTCCGTTGGTCGGTTCGTCCAGGATCAGGATCGTCGGCTCATGCAGGATCGCCTGCGCCACGCCCACGCGCTGGCGATAGCCACGCGACAGAGTGCCGATGATGGCAGTGGCCTTTGCGCCAAGTTCGGTGCGCTCGACAGCGCGGCGGATGGCGCTGACGCGCCGTTGCGGATCAAGACCGTGCAGGGATGCCTGATAGTCCAGATAATCCAGTACCGTCATGTCTGGATAGAGTGGACAATTTTCGGGTAGATAACCGATTTGCCGCTGAATTGCGCGACGCTGTTCAGCCATCTCCAGCCCGTCGACGCGAATGCTTCCGGCACTGGGTTCGAGATAGCCGGTCAGCATCTTCATGATGGTGGTCTTGCCCGCGCCATTGTGACCGAGCAGTCCGACAATCTCACCCTGTCCGATCTCGAACGAGACATTCTGAACCGCTTTGAGCGCATCGTAATGACGACTAAGCGCACACGCCTCGATCATGGTAAACACTCCTTGGTTCGTCGTGTTTGCTGGATAGCATAGCCGACGCTGGATGCGGCGATGGCGTCCAGAGCCGCTTCGGCGTCGACAGGCACCTTATCTGCCGGACAGCAATCCGAACACGGCATCGAGTCGTGCGATCAGTTGCCGCATTTGCAAGGCAAAAATCGCAAATTCAGCATCCAGCCTGGCCGCTGGTTCGAGATCGGTATCATCCATTTCTTCAAGCAGCGCATCATCCACCCGCAGACGTTTCAGCGACAGATCCTCGGCCAGCACGAAACCCAGCCGCTCATCCCAATCGATGGCCAGTTTCGTCACCCGTTTGCCAGCCCGCAAATGATTCAGGATCTCGTCGCTGGCGAGATCTTGCCCGCTACAGCGCACCACGCCGGCGGAATCGTCGCCGTCGCGCAGTTCACAGGCATCGCCGGGGACAAAATCGTTCGGAGCCGTGTCCGCCAGCAGCCAATCCGTCATGATCGTGGATGGCGTGCCGTGCGGATCGGGCAGTCTGGCGGGCAGGCTGCCGAGCGTTTCGCGCAGCAGCGACACCACCTCTTCAGCCTGCTTCTCGCTGGCGGCATCTACCACCATCCAGCCTGCTTCGGTATCGAGATAGAGCTGGGTGCGCCGTGAGCGGGTAAAGGCACGAGGGAGCATCTCGGTGATGATCTGTTCACGTAGCCGACGACGTTCGGCGCGACCGACATCGCGTGCCTCGCCGCTTTCCAGTTCGCTAACCCGTTCATCGACCGCCTCGGCAACTGCCGTCGAGGGCAGCAAACGCTCCTGCTTGCGGGCGCACAGCAGCAGACAGCCGCCCACGCCATGCACCAGACTCGCGGTCTCTTCGCCAAGCGGCGCAGACCAGCCGAGGGTGGCCGTTTCGATTGGGCCGCAGGGTCGAAAACGGCGCTCGCCGAGCTGTGCTTCCAATTCGGCGACATCCAGGTTAAACGGCGTGTCCAGCCGGAACAGTCGTACATTCTTGAACATGGTCGATCCTGATCAAAAAGCTGGGGAGTATGCCCGACTTTTGGTGAACTGCAAGTGGCCGCGCCGGGTCAGATCGACTTTACAGCGATGAACGGCAGGCGGGTCAATGTGATGGCGAGCTGCCGAAGGCGGCAAAGACCTCAGCAAAATCATCGCGGATCGCGCGCTGTCTGGCGTACAGGACGCCGATAGCGAGCAGGGTGCCGGGTTCGGCCTGCTCTGCCAGCGCCTCTCCCGTCGCTTCCAGGTACCTGACCTGCACAGTCAGATCCTGAATCTGTCCGAGCTGATCCAAGAGTCGCTTAATTTGCGTGATCTGCTGCCCAAATTGAGGTTCCCTCGGTTTCACAACTCATCCAGCCGACACCCGGAATCGGCACCGATGAAAATTCGGCGGTGTCGGCATTCGCGGCGTTCCAGACCTGGTTCACGTCAAGCGCCAGTTGCCGCAACAGCGGTGCGTGCGTGTCGCGGAGACGGACTGAACGCGTTTTAGTCTGTGTTTCCATGCACGATAGAATACAAGAAAAAGAAAGATCCCCCGCCCTGAAGGGCGGGGCTTGTCGCTGTGGTCAGCAATCACAGATAATCGCTGAAACATCCTGCTGCAATGGGAGATCGAGATGCGAACACGGCTAGCTATCTGCGTCCTTTGGCTACTCATAGCGACGGTCTGCATGGCCGAAGATCTCACTAAAGTGCGCTTTGTCACCGACTGGAAGGCAGAGGCCGCGCACGGCGGGTATTACCAGGCCAAGGCGCTCGGACTGTACGCGCAGGCGGGACTCGACGTGCAGATCATCCAGGGCGGCTCTTCGGTCAACGTGCCGCTGCTGTTAGGTTCAAATCAGGCCGATTTCGCCATCGGTTCCAACAGCTTCATCCCGCTCAACAGCGTCCAGGCCGGAATCCCGGTCACGGCTGTCGCCGCGATCTTCCAGAAAGATCCACAGGTTCTTATCACCCATCCGCGTGACGATATTCATTCGCTGTCAGACATGCGCGGCCAACCGATCATGATCTCGGATGCCGGGGTCGGCAGTCACTGGATCTGGCTCAAGCAGCGTTTCGGTTTCAGCGACAGCCAGATCCGCAAATACACTTACAATCTTGCGCCCTTTCTCGCCAATCCAAGGGCGATCCAGCAGGGCTACGTGACCAGCGAGCCCTATGAAATCGAACAGGCGAGCGGAATTGCCCCGCAGGTCTTTCTGCTTGCCGATGACGATTATCCGTCCTATGGGAGCCTGATCCTCGCCACCAATCAGCGGATTGCATCCGATCCCGGCGTGGTGCGCGCCTTTGTCGCCGCATCCATCGCAGGCTGGCGCGACTATCTGAACGGCGACCCAACGCCTGGCAACCGGCTGATCAAGGCGGACAACCCAGAAATGACCGATGACCTGCTGCGTCATGCCATTGCTGACATGAACCGTAATCAGCTTGCTACCTCAGGAGATGCCCAGACTGGCGGAATTGGCGTGATGACCGATGACCGCTGGCGGAGGTTTTATCAGACGATGGCCACAGGTGGGGTGTATCCCGCAGATCTGGATTGGCAACGCGCCTATACGCTCGATTTTCTGCCGTCGCCGTGAGCCATGACCTGCGTCTGGAGCGGCTCGCCAAAACCTTTCCAAACGGAACGGCGGCGCTGCATGACCTGAGCGCAGAGATTGACTCTGGCGCCTTTTTCTCGCTGCTCGGCTCTTCGGGATGCGGCAAGAGCACCGTGCTGCGACTGATCGCCGGTCTCGACGTGCCGACCCATGGGCGCGTCGTCTGGCCGCAGGGTCTGGCAAGACTCGGCTTCATCTTCCAGGAACCCACGCTCATGGCCTGGGCCAGCGCGATCTGCAATGTGGCGCTGCCGCTGGAACTGGCCGGGGTGCCAGTTAGGGATGCACGCGCACGCGCCGCTGAGGCGCTGGCACAGGTCGGCCTGAGCGGTTTCACGACGGCGCTGCCCCGTGAACTGTCGGGCGGGATGCAGATGCGCGTGTCGATTGCCCGCGCTTTGGTTGCGCAACCGCAGGTGCTGCTGATGGACGAACCCTTTGCGGCGCTGGATGAACTGACGCGGGGCAGGCTCAACGATGACCTGCTGCGCCTCTGGTCAGAATGCCGTTTCTCCGTGATCTTTGTCACCCATTCAGTCTTCGAGGCCGTCTATCTCTCGCAGCGCATTCTGATCCTCAGCGCACGACCGGGGCGGCTGCTCGCTGACATCCAGAATCCCGTGCCTTCGCCACGCACACCGGAAGTGCGTCTTTTGCCCGTGTTCAATGCCACGGCACGGGACATCCTCGCCATCCTGGAGGACAGGGTGACATGCTGACGCCGTTGTTGCGCGTGATCCTGCCGATCCTGCTGTGCGTCGGGCTACTCGGATGCTGGGAATGGTCGGTGGCCTATTGGTCGATTCCATCCTTCGTCCTGCCGCCACCGAGCGCCATCCTCGCGGTTTTTATCAGTGATGGCGTCTCACTGCTCCATTCGGCCTGGATCACGCTGGGCACCACGCTCATGGCTTTTGTGCTGGCGGTGATTTCAGGGGTGGCGCTGGCGGTGCTGTTCGCCTCCAGCCGACTTGCCGAGGCGCTGCTCTCGCCTTATGCCGTGACCCTTCAGGTCACGCCGGTGGTGGCGATTGCGCCGCTGATCCTGGTCTGGGTCGGGCTGGATCGCGCCTGGCTTGCCGTACTGATCCTGGCCTGGATCGTTGCGTTCTTTCCGGTGCTGGCGAGCGCCACGGCTGGTCTGAAGGCGGTTGATCCCAATCTGCGCGACCTGTTCCGGCTCTATCACGCAGGTTTCTGGCAAACGCTGCGCCGACTTCAGATTCCGTCATCGCTGCCCTATCTGCTCAGTGGCATCAAGACAGCAGGCGGTCTGGCGCTGGTCGGCGCGGTCGTCGCCGAGTTCGCGGCGGCTTCGGGAAACACCAGCGGTCTGGCCTGGCGCATCCTGGAGGCGGGCAACCGGCTCCAGATTGCAAAGATGTTTGCCGCGCTGTTGCTGCTGGCGCTGATGGGTATCGTTATCTATGCTATCCTAAGCGTCATCGAATGGCTCCTGCTGCACCGCTGGCACGGCGACCGGCGCAACAACAGTTGAATTGCGCGTACAGCGCTGGATGAGATCTCATCAACGTTGCGCGGGCTGCGCGTGCAGCCAGACGAGCAGTTCATCCACCGGCATTGACTTGGCAATCAACCAGCCCTGAACCAGATCGCAGCCCAGCCCACGCACCAGATCGAGATCGGCCTGGGTCTCGACGCCCTCGGCCACCGTGGTGAGTTTCAGTTTATGCGCCATGTCGATGCTGGCGGCCAGGATGGCTCGCATCGCAGGACGTTCAGCCGCGCCATGGACGAAAGAGCGGTCGAGCTTGAGTTCGCTGAACGGGATGCGCTGGAGTTGTTCCATCGACGAATAGCCAGTGCCAAAATCGTCGATTGACAGCTTGAAACCCTTGAGCCGCAGGCGAGTCAGGACATCCATGGCGGTGTCCAGATCAGCCAGCAGACTGCTTTCGGTGATCTCAAGGATGAGCCGGTCTGCTGGAAAACTGGTGATCTGAATCAGATCCAGGATGAATTCAGGCAGATGGATGTCAGAAAGCCAGAGTGGCGAGAGATTGAAAGCAATGGTCAATGGAAAACCCGCCGCGACCAGACGAGTCCCGTCGCGCAGGGTCTTGGTGAGCAGCAGGTTGGACAGCGGCGCGATCAGGCAATTGCGCTCGGCGCTGCCGATGAACACATCAGGGCCGATGGGTACGCCATCACGCGACCAGCGCGCTAACGCTTCCACGCCCACGACCCGCAGGGTGCGTGCGTCAACCTTGGGCTGGAAATGCATACAGAAGGTGTCAGTGCGGATGCCATCGAGAATATCGTGGGTCGATAGGTCAGGTGTCGCGGCTGGCCGCAGACGAACCACTGGTTCACGCGGGAGCGTCAGCAGTTGTATCAGAACATCGCGTGTCAGCGGTTTCTTGACCACGCCGCGCAGCGACAGCCCACGGGTGCGTATCAGATCGGCGACAGTCCGCAGGAGTTGCTCATCGACCCCGCTGGAAATAATGAGGTCGCCGCTGTAACCGCTCTGAGCCAGCCCGCGCAGAAACTCGACGCCATCCATCCCTGGCATGTTGAGATCGGTGATCAGGAGATCGATGCCCGCGCTCCCGACGTGGGCAATCGCCTCCAACGCCCCTTTACCGCTGTCGCACGTCAGCACCTCGGTGACACTCAAAGACGCGAGCAGCAGGCTGGTTTGCCGACGAGCAATCCCGTCATCATCCACCACCAGGACGCAGCCTGGCAGGTGTTCAGGCGATAAAGGTGTCGCGGTCTCAACCGGGGTTAGGCTGGGTGAGCTGACCAGACGCCATGCTGCGGTCTCGACCTCGCCGACGGCAGCGTCGAGCGCCATGACCAGAGCCGATAACGTGTCCGGCGAACTGGTGTCAACGGCCGCTTCCAATTGTTCGGCCAACGCGGCGAAATGGAGTGCGCCGACCATGTGCGCCGAGGATTTGAGCTTATGCATCGTCAGCGCCAGGTGCCGGGTATCGCTGGTGCGACGCCGGTTGTGACAGCCGCGCAACTCGGCGCGGGCGGTGGCGGTGAACAGATCGATGAGACTGCGCAACTGCGGCTGGCCGATGTCGCCCAGGATGCGGTGAATGTAAGCCGTGTCCAGGGTTGCCTCCGAAATGCCTGCAAGCGTGAGCGGCTGCTGATTGCTGACTGCGCTCGACAGCGCCTGAGATAGCCAGTCATCAAGCCGGCGACGCAGGTCTTCCAGTGCAATTGGCTTGGGCAGGACATCATCCATCCCGGCTAGACGGCAGGCCGCCAACGTCTCAGGTTGCTCAGTCGCGGTGATGGCAATGATCGGCAGATGACCACCGTGTTCCTGTTCGGCAGCGCGGATGGAGCGGGTCAACGCTAGGCCATCCATGCCCGACATGTTGAGGTCAGTCAGCAGCAGGTCATGGCGACCGGTCTTCCATTTAGCCAGTGCGGACGAGCCATCGGCAGCCGTCTCAACGGCGTAGCCCAGCGTTTCGAGCTGCAAGCGCAGCAACGTCTGATTCGCCAGGTTGTCCTCGGCGACCAGGAGTCGGCGTTGTTCCTGGTACCTGGCCTCGGTCTCGTCAGGGCTGGATGTCGCCGCGACCGGCTCCTGTCTGGCCTGTGCTTCCCGGTTTGCCGCGTCCTGCTGCCGACGAAAGGCGCATGCCTGCTGGAGAACAACCTGAATCAATCGCTGCGTTTCTAGCCCTGCATCCACCTGGAATGCCAGGTCGATGATTGGCAGACCGCTGGACGCACTGTGATGATGCAGCAGCACAGCGAGGCCATCGGTCGCTGTCTCACGGTTCAGAACACAGACATCGGGCGCATGCTGATCAAGTAGGTCGAGCGCCGCCAACCCATCAGACGTGGCAAAGACCTCGCAACCGGCCATGCGCAGGCGATCTGCGTGGCGTTCCAGACGGTCGGATGCCGCGTCGATCAGCAGCACCCGATAGGGGACGCCTGGCATCCAGGCCAGACCTGCGAGTTCAGATAGCAGACGGTCGGCCTCCAGCGGCTGATCAAGCAGAAGCGCCGCGCCAATGCGACAGGCTTGCAGCAAACAAGCGCGATCCTTGGTATCGACGATGCCCACCACCAGCGACCTGACCGTTCGCGCTGTCGGCGAGTGGATGCGTGGCCGCCGTGTGGCAAGCCAGGTCGTCTTCGCCAGCAGAATCGTTCGGTCGCTGTGGTTGAAACACTGCACGGCGGCGTCACCGTCCGCTGTCTCGACCCGCAAATCGAGCGCACGCAGCGTCGCGCACAGGTTTGATGTGGCATCGAATCCATCGTCAACGATCAAAAATGTCCATTGACGCTTCTCCTTTTTTAAAGGGAGAAAATTCAGTTTTTGAGTCATGTCGTGGCTCCAGCGGCGCGATAACGGTCAACGGCACTGGCGGGAAGCCCGATGCGAGCCAGCAGACGCGGCAGATCCTGGTTGGGATCGCCCATGTGAACCAGACCCGCGATGCGCATCAGCACCTGCTCTTTCCAGGTGGTACCCGCAGGCAAGAGGTAGGCTGCCCCAATGCGAGCGCGGATCGTGTTAGGGAGATGCCATTGGCTCTTGATCTGGTTGCCCGCGCGGGCGCCATCACGGATCAGGATCACCGTGCATTGCGTGTCATCGAGCGCATGCCCCAGGTCGAGCCAGGCCTGCATGACCTGCAACAAAGACAACTCGCCAACTCGATAGAGCAGACAGGCGCTACGCATCACCTCAATCTTGAATTCCACGTCCGCGCCCAGCGCGGTGACAATCTCCGCCAGTGACAGGCAATCGTTTTGAAATTCAAGATATTTTGCCCGCAGAAAATCCCGTTTCACTGTGCTGCCTGGCAGCAATGACATTTCGACGGCGAGATTGATGAGACCGTTCAAGCCGATACGACGCAGTGCGTCATCAAAGGTTTCGAGCGTCTCCATCCCGCGCGTGTAACCGTGACTATTGGCCAGACTTAGCACGCGAAAAACCAGCGCTGGATCGCGCTGGCAACGCTGCGCCAGACGTCTCATGTCCTCCGTGTTGAGATGACGGATGCCTTTGATGGCCGTCACGAACTCAGGGTCGATTGGCAGACCGAGGGTACCCTGCGTCAAGTTGAACGCGAGAAAATCATCGATGGACGCAAAGTCCCCGCTGATCTCGACGGCATCCGCTGGCGGCGTCTGACCCGCCGTGGCCATGATCTGCGACAGACGTGTCATCACAGCGTCGATCTCGAAGGGTTTCACGATGAACCCATCGACATGATGCGCACTGGCGACGAGGATCGACTCGCGGTCAGCATGTCCTGACACCATCACGCAAACGGTCTTGCCTGATGCTTTCTTGATGCGCTTCAACACCTCGATTCCGCTCATCCCCGGCAGCTCCCAGTCGAGCAGCGCCAGATCCGCCCCGCCGGTTCTCCATTGCGCGAGCGCAGACAGTGCGTCTGACTCCAGACACACCTCCGCCCGTGGCCACAGATGCTTGATCATCTGCTCCAGCAAGGCACCCATCGATGGTTCATCTTCGAGGATTAAGACACGCATCACGACCCTCCTAGCCGACTGGCTGCATGGCCTCTTCGAGTGCGGCAACAAAGCGCGCAAATTCGCGTTCAAACTGGTTAAACTGCGCCTTTGCCTCTTGCAATTGACCGTCGCGTCCCAGCTCCTCGAACTCACGACAGAGCGCGGCGAAGCGTTGTCCACCCAGATTGGCGCTGCTGGATTTCAGGGTGTGTGCAGCCAGACGCAGCGCCTCGGCGGAGCCGTCAGTCAGTGCGCACTGGAGCTGTTCGATCAAGGTTGATGCGCTCTCCAGATAAAGCCCGACGATTAGTTCCAGCGGATCGGGCTGTCCAGGTCGTTGCAAGGCACGAATGGCGTCGAGTGCGGCATGGTCAATGGTTTCCAAAACGGCTGGCGTGAGTTCCCCGGTTGGTTTAGCAACCATCGGCATCGGCGTGAGCCAGGGCAGAATCGCAGCACGTAATTGTGCCTGACTAAACGGTTTGCTCAGATAGCTGTCCATGCCAGCCGTGGCGCAGGTCTCTCGGACACCTTTCTCGACATTCGCGGTGAGTGCGATGATTGGCCGCCGCCGCACGGGATCGGCCTGCTCCAGCGCACGGATAGCCTGGGTGGCGCTGAAACCATCCATCACCGGCATGTGACAGTCCATCAGCACCAGCGCGAAATCGCCATCATCCGCAACGGCCTGCAGTGCGTCCGCGCCGTTAACAGCGCTCACAACCGTCAGCCCCAGGCTTTCCAGCATCAGGGTGGCCATCTCCCGGTTCACCGCATTGTCCTCGACCAACAGCACACGCCCTGACAGTGGCGCCAGCAAGCGAGCGACAAGTGGCACGGCAGTCTGTCGCAGGTCAAGATGGGTGGGTGCTTCCACCCCCTGCGCGGGATCAAGCTGCACCTCCAGCGTGAACCGCGCACCCCGTCCCGGTGCGCTGTTGACCTGGATGGCACCCCGCATCAACTGCGCCAGTTGTTGTGAAATGGCGAGTCCCAACCCGGTTCCGCCGTGATGGCGGGTGGTCGAGCCATCGCCCTGCTCGAAGGCATTGAAGATTGTGGCCTGAATCTCAGGCGCAATGCCGGGGCCGGTGTCCTGAACGTCGATGACGAGGAGCAGTCGTTCATTGGCACGGATGGTGATGCTGGCACTGACCTGAATCTCGCCGCGCTCGGTGAATTTCAGCGCGTTACCGATCAAATTGATGAGAATTTGGCGCAGACGAGCCGCATCACCATGTGCCAGGACGGGCAGCTCGTGGGGAATTCGTGCAATCAGGAGCAGACCCTTGGCGCTGGCCGATTCAGTGAAAAGTTGCACCGTATCTTCAATCAAAGCGCGTGGATTGAAGTCATGTGGGTCAAGGATTAGCTTGCCGGCCTCGATCTTGGAAAAGTCGAGAATGTCGTTGATGATGTCCAGCAAGGCGCGGCCAGAGCGATGAATGGTGTGCGCAAAGCGCAGTTGCTGGGCGTCGAGCGTCGTCTTGAGGAGCAATTCAGCCATGCCCAGCACCCCGTTCATCGGGGTGCGGATCTCATGGCTCATGGTGGCCAGGAACTCGCTTTTGGCGCGGCTGGCCGCCTCGGCGCGGTCGCGAGCATCAGCGAGCGCGGCGATGGTGTGTTCCAGTTCGTGGGTGCGGACGGCGACCTGGTGCTCCAGCGTTTCGTTATAACCCGCCAAGGCGAGGTCGCGTTGCTCGATCTGGTCGAGCATAGTGTTGAATCCGCGTATCAACAGACCGATCTCGTCGCCGCGCTCTTCATGGATGCGCACTTGGTAATCCTGTTCACGGGAAACCCGCTCCATCGCCCGCGCCAGCGCCAGCAGCGGACGGGAGATCGGCTGTTGCAGCCAGTTGGCCAGCAGCAGCGCCACTGCCACCGCGACCGCAAAAATGGTTGCGCTGATCCACATTGAATGACTGATCGCCGCCTGCACCCGTGCGAGTCCATCGACGAGATGAATCTGGCCGATGGTCTCGCCATCGACTTCAATGGCACGGATGACGTGCATATGGTCACGATCAATGATCTCGGTCGTGCCTGGGAGCGCAGACGGGATCAGCGCCGCAGGGTCTTCTGCTGGCGTGGTACCGGCAGGATAGGCGGCGAAGAGCGCGCCATGCCCATCATAGACATAGGCACCGATGAGCTGGGAGCGTCCATTTAGCGCCGCGAGCGTCTTGCCAGCCGAATCGGCGTCATCGAAGGTCACGGCCGAGGCGAGGTTATAGGCCAGCATCTCGGCAAGCGCATGGAGTTCGTTGAGTGCGTTGCGTTGCAGGCTCTGGCGTTCATTGACCGCGTGGATCAGGCTCGACAGCACGAGCACCAGGGTCGCTACCGCCAGTATCAGCAGCATTAATTTATAGCGGATAGACAGATTTTTGAGCCAGGTCATCTCACTCTCGCACCACGCGGGTGGCCAGCTTCAGGAGTTGGGAGCTGATGGTCAGTCCGGCGGATTCCGCGCTGACCGTGTTGATTTCAAAACGCAGCCGGTCGTTCAGTCGGACGAAGCCGATCATGCCACCGCTGGCGACGAATCCCGGCAACGCGCTGACGGTCAGTATCGGCCGTCCGGCCAGTGCGCTCAATAACGGCGCCAGATAGGATTGCTCAGACAGACTGACAGAGACGACATGACAGCCGCGCAGCGCATCGCCACGTGACCGGCGCTCGACCCGCACCGGATGACCTTGCGCGGGTTTGCCGTTGAGCGTCTCCAGCGCATCCTCCGGAGCAGGTCGGCCATAGACACACAGCACCAGTGGCGCATTGGCGCCTGCAAAGCTGTCGCCAGGCCAGGTGACGAATTTGCTGAAATTGTAAAGATAGGCGGCGGCCAGTTCCGCTTCTTCCACCTCGGCCCATGCACCCAAGGCGACGGACATCAGGATGAGGAGACTTGCAATGGCGCGGCGAATCCGGCGGGTGTGTCTGGTCACGGCGTAGTCGATCCGATCACTCTGGCGGCTTTCGCGCCATACCTAGAAACTGACTCGAATCAAGCCATAAACGCCGCGTTCAACCTCCAGTCGGGTCACGCCATACGCATCTTGATGGCCTTCCTCATGCGATGCGTGCAACAGATTCTGACCAACGATGGAGAGTTCGAGTTTGGGCTGCGGTCGCCAGGCAAGACGCAGATCAAACTCCCAATAAGCCGGAACCAGGGCATTGCCAAGGGTTCCAACGATGAACGAAGAGTAGTTTTTATCGACATACCGCAGCCAGCAATCGAAGTCGATGTCCGTGCGCGGACTCATCAGCGAACGCAGCGAGAACTGCTGACGTGGATCGGAACGCGCAAGCAGGCCGTTTTCCTTGTCCTGGCTACCGTTAGGCACCTGAGTATTGAGTTCCAGATCGCTGTAGGCAAGCGCCAGACGCCAACCGTTGCGCACCTGAAAATCGGCGGTCAGCTCGAAACCATAGCTGTTGCCATCGGCCTGGTTGCCCGCTGGCAGTTCCGCGATCAGGTAGCCATTTGCCAGCGACTCCCAAAGCAATTGGGAGCCATCATTGCCGACGGTGCGCAGATGATTGTAATGGTTATAGAACAGCGCCAGATCCAGGCTCAATCGCCGCGTGGGTTGCGTCCGAAAGCCCAGTTCATAGGCCATCAACGACTCGGCATCAAAATCATCGGTGCCGGTGGCCTGGGGCACCACGACGAGTGGCGGCAGAAGCGGAGACATTTGAATCGTCTGGATGCTGGCCAGCCAGAGATTGGCGCTACGATCCACTCGTGACGGGGTGCGCACGGCGCGTGAGATGGCACCCCAGACGCTGCTCTGTTCGGACGGTTTCCACAGCAGCCGGAGATTCGGCTGAATCTCTAATCCGGTGTAATCGTTGTACTCAAACTTGGAACCCAGGGTTAAACGCAGGCGATTCTGAATCAGTTCAATGTCATCCTGGATAAAGGCATTCCAGAGGTTGCGGTTATCCGCGACGGGTATGGCGAACGCGATGGGGGTGTTGTCAAACTGGTCGTCGATATTGCGGTAGCCGAGTCCCCAGATCAGATCGTGACGGGTGCCGACTTTTGCTCGCTGCTGGAATTCCAGATCGATGACATCGTTCTGCTGACCAAGATAATATTCGTGGCGCTCGGCGTGGTCGTAAAACAGCTTGAGCGAGACATCGGACGTCACCGACAGGGCGCGTTCCCAGCTTCCAAGCAGATTCCAGCCCGATGCATTCAGATGGTCATCGACCGGCAGCTCGAAGGTGGGCGGGGCAAAGGGGTCAGGAACTGACAATTGCTGGCGCAGACTGCTTTGGTAGAGGTCACCCTGCAACGTCACCCGATCACCCGCCGTCAGCGTGGAGTCGATGCGAAAACCACCCTGGGCGATGTCCCAGCCGTCGCGTCCGTCCGCGCCGGTCGTTGTCACCAGCGCGTCCCGATCATTGTACTTGACATAAGTCCGGGCAAAGGTGCCAGGCGCCAGCTCGCCACCATAACGCAGGCTGCCAATGGCGCGTTCCTCGCTACCACCTCCGGCGGTTAGCAGTCCGCCCTGGGTTTCCGTGGCCGACTTGGTGATGATATTGATGACGCCATTGACCGCATTGGCGCCCCACAGGGTCGCACCCGGGCCGCGAATCACCTCGATGCGCTCTATATCTTCCAGCATCACGTCCTGCTGTTCCCAATAGACACCCGAGAACGTCGGCGAATAGATCGTCCGCCCGTCGATCAACACCAGTAGTTTGTTGGCCAGACGACCGCCAAAACCCCGCGCCGAGATCGACCATTTATTGGCATCCAGCCGTTTGACCTCGATTCCGGGCGCCATCCGTAGCGCCTCGGGCACCGAGGTGGCGCCGCTGCGACGAATATCCTCGTTGCTGATCACGTAAACGGCGGCAGCGGCATCGGCCAGACTCTGCGGCTTCTTGCTGACAGAAGTGACCTGCACGTCGAGCAAGTCTTCCAGACTGAGGTCGGTGAGATCCGTGGCCGCCTTTAGAGTGACAGGCCATGTCGCGGCTAGCGCCAGGAGACTGACCCGCAGTCTGTGCAAGTGTTTGTCGCAAATCGTGTCAGCGTTCATCATGCCAATCTTGCCAAGACTGAGAGTTAGTCTGGAGAATCGTCGTTAAAAAATCAGGTGATGTAAAGTGAGGTTCCCCCAAAAATTTCGTCTTCCACGGGTGATGTCAACCGACGTTCCCACTGGAGACGCTGATGCAGACGATCCCGAAGCAGGAAGGCACCGTCGTCGGCAAGCTCGGTGGCGCTGGAACCACATCTGGCACTGCGCAAGCTGCTGGAATGGAGCAATCACTAATAGATTCGCTAGGTAGCCGTCCATTAACTACTTCCTGATTTGCTTGGCCTGATTGTGTCGTTCAGGTTGGGGCAGAGCTGTCGTCGCCGGCTGTTCAGTGTGGCCATTTCTCGCGTGCTGACCTTGATGCCTTTGGCATACACCGTTGTGTCGAGGATGGCCTTAACCTTTAGTCCCTTGGTGGTGGTCGTCCCACGGATGAACGCCAGCATGATGTCGAGCGAGTGCAGCGGATGGCCGACCCAGTTGCGGCGGATTTGGCTCAAGAGGCGATGTGCGATGGGGTTCCATTTGGAGCCACCACTGGGGTCGTGGCAAACGGTGATATTCAGGTTGGTGTCATGGGCGAGGTGTTGCAGCTCGCGCTTCCACAATCGTGGCCGATGCCCATTGCAGCCGCCCGCGTCGGCTTCGATCAACAGGTGGCGAGCCTTGGGATAGCGCGCTTGGCTCAGTTGTTCCCACCAGCGGCGAACCGAGGCGACGGCGAGCTGCGCCGTCGCGGCGTGGGTGCCGACGTTAACCAGCGCCTGGTTAGCCTGTGCATCGTAGACCCCATACGGGGTGGCTCGACATTCGGCGTCGCTGGGAAAGTCATCGGTGTTGACGACATCGGCGCGGCGGCAATACCGAGAGCCGGCATGTGTGAACCGACCGCTCAGCTCGGACTGCTTGGCGTCCACGCTAATCGTTGGCTGGCCGTGGCGGTGAAACTGTCCCGTGAGACGTTGGATCAAGCGGGACTGCTGGTCGCGCTGCGGATGCGTCCTGCCGATCAAACGCTTGACGTTGGTCGTGAGCGAATAGCCCAGCGGCTTGAGCAGGCGCCCGACGGTGGTGGCACAGCCACGCCCCAGGCGCTTGGCCAGCGTGCGCAAGCGACTGCGGGGCGTGGCCTTCGGGATCCCCAGCGGTGTCCGGCTCAACGCGCGCCAGCAGATCCGCCTCAAGTCGCCGATCCTTGTTTCAAAGGGCGACGTCCGCCGCCTGCGCGACGAATGCGATCGCGCAGACAGTCCGACAACCCCGCTTCAACGTCCAGGCGGCCTTGACGCACCGTCTTCGGATCCAAGCCAGTCACTTGAGACACCCACTTCGTCCCCCCATAACCAACGACCTCAGACAACAAGCCAGCGACCCAACGACGGTGCTTCTCGTTGAGCTGATCAAAGACAACCTTGACATGTCCTTCCACCGTTTCCGGAATCACCACATCTCAACCGCTGCCTTCCCCACATCCTCGACCGTAACACCGCGATAGGCCAAGCATACCGGCTACAGTTAAATCGGGAAACAGTTGATGGACACTTCCTAAGAGGTCTATCATGGACAAAAGCAACACCATCCCCGTCATCGCCGGAGTTGAAATCACTCTGGACTCCGAAGGTCGCTACAACCTCAATGCGCTGCACAAGGCGCACCTCGCCTTGAATCCTGACCTTCATTCAAACACGAAGCAGCCCGCTGATTGGATGAAACTTGAATGAAATAAAGCACTTATCGCGGAGATTTTTAACTCCGAAGATTTGCATAGTTCGCCTATCGTCTCGAAAGAAGGCAGATACGGCGGCACCTTTGCCCACGAACTGCTTGCCGTCGAGTATGCCGGGTGGATCAGCCCAGGCTTTCGGATCAAGGTCAATCAGACCTTCATCGACTACCGCAACGGGAAATTACAGCCCGCCCTCAACCCCGCCAACGTCTCCCGCCTGCAACTGACCGAACTGGCGATGCAGGCTGAGCAGGAGCGATCAACCTACCGCATGGCCGCCCGCGCAGCCTCCGCCAGAAAACCGGAGCGCGTGGCTCCGTGCGCCTTCGCGTAGTCGTCGATCTTCGCCAGCAGCAAGCGCGGCAAGGTGATATTGAGCTTTTCCGCAGGGCCAAAGTAACGCTCGACCGGTACCTCGACCACCGCCCACACCCAACCCGCAAAATCGGGATTTGCCTGATGCTCCGCTAAGGTCTTCGGGATCGGCAGATCGCCGCCGTCTTCAATGACGGTCGCGCACCAGAGATCAACCGCCTCCCGCGCCTGATCGACCGCCTCATCCAGCGTGTCGCCCGCCGAAAAGCAGCCGGGCAGATCGGGCACCACCACGCCAAACGCGGCGGACGCCGTACCGGGTTCAATGGCAATGATGAATTTCAACCTAAAAAGGGCGTTGGTGCATAAAGAAGCAGTGGGCAGGATTCCCCTTTCCCCATTTTCTCAGGACACAGCGACCCCAACCCGCACCGAGATCGGCATCCCCAGATAGGTCATCTGATTCATCGTGGCGATTCGGGCGTGGACCTCG
>CAIUAY010000026.1 GCA_903897335.1 uncultured Chromatium sp.
CCGTCAGGTCGGTGATGGCGTCGTCGGCAGTAAGCGCTTGGTCGTCCTCAGCTCATCGCGGAGTGTGCGCAGCGCCTCGCGGGCCTGGAACAAAGGATAGCTCCTTCTCGGTACATAATTACACGGGTCTTGACACATAACCAATACATTTATGCGATCAATGGGTATTAGCCTAAAAGCATCGGTAGAACGATTGCTGATGATGAAAAAACGGCTTAGGAGCGCCGGATGCGGCGCTCCTAAGCGTTACCGCTGCGAGATGGGCATGTAGTCGCGTTGAGCAGGGCCGCAATAGATCTGCCGCGGTCGGCCGATGCGGTTATTGGAATCGGACATCATCTCCATCCAGTGCGCGACCCAGCCAACGGTGCGAGCGATCGCAAACATCACAGTGAACATGTTGCGCGGGATGCCGAGTGCCTGATAGATGATGCCGGAATAGAAGTCCACGTTTGGATAGAGCTTGCGTTCGACAAAGTACTCGTCGTTAAGCGCGATATCTTCCAGTTTCATCGCCAGGTCAAACAGCGGATTGTTAGTGTCGGCGAGTTCTTCGAGAACCTGGTGACAAACCTCACGGATGATCTTGGCGCGTGGGTCGTAATTCTTATAAACGCGATGACCGAAACCCATCAGACGGAAGGGGTCATCTTTATCCTTGGCCTTTTCGATATAGCGTGGGACGTTTTCGACGCTCCCGATTTCCAGCAGCATGTCGAGCACGGCTTCATTCGCGCCACCATGCGCCGGCCCCCACAGCGAGGCAATGCCGGCTGCCAGACAGGCGAAAGGATTGGCTCCCGAACTGCCAGCCAGCCGCACCGTCGAAGTGCTGGCATTCTGTTCATGATCAGCGTGCAGGATGAACAGGAGATTCAGAGCCTTTTCAGCGACCAGACGCGGTTTATAGTCCTCGCAGGGGGTCGCAAACATCATGTGCAGAAAATTCGCGCAAAAACGTAGATCATTGCGCGGGTACATGATCGGCTCGCCGATGCTGTGCTTGTAAGCTGCCGCCGCAATGGTTGGGAGCTTGGCGATCAGACGGTGCGCTGAAATCTCGCGGTCATGATAGTCGTTGACGCTCAGTGAATCGTGGTAGAAGGCGGACAGCGATCCAACTACTCCGATCAGGATCGACATGGGATGCGAGTCGTAATGGAACCCATTGAGAAAATTCTTCAGGTTCTCATTCAGCATGGTGTGACGGTTGATCAGCTTTTCAAAGCTGACCAGTGAGCGCTCCTTGGGGAGTTCGCCGTAGAGCAACAGGTAGACGACTTCCAGAAAGCTGGCTTTGGTCGCCAGTTGTTCGATGGGATAACCACGATAAAGCAGAATGCCCTGTTCGCCATCAATATAGGTGATAGCGCTGTGACAGCTTGCGGTAGACATAAAGCCGGGATCAAACGTGAAGATGCCCGCTTCTTTATACAGCGATGAAATGTCAGCCGCCGCAGGCCCGATGGTTCCTTGCCGCAACGGAAAATCGAAACGTTCTCCGGTCGCATTATTGGTGATGGTGATGGTTTCGTTCGCCATACGCTCGCTCCTGGCCATGCCGCCTTGCGGTGACACGCACCAGCAGGGCGGCCAGTTTGGGGTTTCGAGTTTAGTGGATGTCGCCCAGACGTGCGATGTCTTCCCGCACGGCAGCGGCGGAACGGAGAAAATCAGCCCGTTCGGATGGATTCAGATCCAGATCGACAATGGATTCAATGCCGTGTTCGCTGAGAATACAGGGTACGCCCATCGCAAGAT
Source organism: uncultured Chromatium sp. (assembly GCA_903897335.1). Taxonomy (GTDB): domain Bacteria; phylum Pseudomonadota; class Gammaproteobacteria; order Chromatiales; family Chromatiaceae; genus Chromatium. Next base: position 1,762 of record CAIUAY010000026.1, read on the forward strand.
CGGTTTCGCCATATTCACCATCAAGCAGCGCGACACAGGGCAGGATGCGACGCCGGTTGTTGCTGATGGCATCGACCATCGCCGCGACTGCCGCGCCCGGCGCATCGTAGGCACTGGAATTTTTACGCAGCGCCAGAATTTCAGCGCCACCTTTTCGGGTGCGCTCGACGATGGCATGGATGCGTTCTTCCGACAGAAAATGCGTGACCGGAATCCCGTTAATGGTACAGAAGCGCGTGACGGGAACCATGGTGTCGCCATGCCCGCCCAGTACGAGAGTCGTCACATCCCGTGCAGAGAAACCGGTTTCCTGGGCGATAAAGCTCGCCATGCGCGAGGCATCAAGCACCCCGGCCTGACCGAACACCCGTTGTCGACTCCAGCCAGTGCGCTGCGCAACCCGATAAGTCAGAGTATCTACCGGATTCGAGACAATCAGCACCATCGCGTCCGGCGCATGAGTCACGATGTGATCCGTGACCTCGTCGATGATGCGGACATTGCTTTCGAGGACATCGGTACGCGACATGCCTGGTTTGCGCGGGAAGCCGGCAGTCACGATAACCAGCTCCGAGTCACGCATGATGCGCGGGTCATTGCTCCCTTCAAGCAAGCAGTCGAACTCGAAGAAGGGCGCGGTTTGCAGGATGTCGAGCGCGATCCCCTCCGGGACATCTTCGCGCACGTCAAACAAGGCGATTTCGCGGCAGAGTTCCTTTTCAGCGAGAATCTGAGCCGTAGTCTCGCCAACCCGTCCAGCGCCAATAATGGTGATTTTTTTCAAGTTATCATGCCTCTTCTGTTCAGGACTCAACAACCACCAACTAAAGCCGGTGGGTTTTGGTAACAAGGATCGCCCAAGCGTTTCCGGGAAGAGCTACGAGCCGCAAGGGATTATTGCATAGTCGCTCAGCCATAAATGCCTAAAGCCTAAAGTGGACTCCTTGTCCAGGACAGTTTTTCCTCGAATTTAAGCTGGACTATCCACTTCAATCGCAGCGGTTTGGCGCCGCCGCCTTCTCCCAACCGGTAGACCACTTCGGGCGTGGACGGTCGCTCGCCAGTGTAGAAGTCGAAAGACTCAGTCAGTCCTAACAGGCGTTCAGGGAGGTTGGCATAACCCTTGATGTACACGTCTTCGTAGTTGACGCGACGCCACAAGCGCTCGACGAAGAGGTTGTCCAATGCCCGCCCGCGCCCATTCATGCTGATGGCGATCCCTTCACAGAGGAGCACGCCGTTGACGATTTCGGGTCGGTCGTGGGCACGCAAGGCATCCGCCAGACAATCGACGCAGAACCCCGCCTCCAGCGTGTTGGACAGCCGCCAAACGAGCACTCGACGGGCGTACCAGTCGATGATGGCGACCAGACGGATGTCGGTGATGTCAGTGCTCCACATCTGGTTTGGGTGCATGACCGCGACCCCACGCAGCCGATAGGGGCTGGCTGGTGTGAGGTTTCAAAGCCAGTCTAAAGATTGCTCCGAGTGTGAATGCCGCTCAGGATTCATGACGGAGAACCGGGTATGAGTCGCCTCATCCGCCGCGATATAGCGCCGCCGTCTTTCTTGCCTGTGCCGCGACGACCCAGCGCAGGTCTGGTGGTTCGATGACCTCCAGATTATTCCCCGCCCCCAGCAACCAGCGCAGTAACTGTCCGGTCGAAGGGACACGCGCCCACACTCGTAACGCGAATTCAGATTCCGGCGTCTCGTCTTCTTGACGTTGATTTGTCGCGAGTGGGCAGCAACGAACAACCTCGGTCAGATAACCCCGTACCCGCAATTCCAGATCAATGAGTTCACCCTGGCCGAAGTCCACCCGGCCATCGGTGATGGCCTGATCCAGATCGAAGTCCGGCGCCCCACGGGCGGGGGTCTCCATCAGTGACGCCGCCCGCACCATGCGATGCAGGGCATAGAGGCGCAGCGGCTCGTCTTCATCATTCTTGAGCGCAAACAGATAAGGAATCGGGCCGCGCTGCACCAGTGCCTGCGGATGCAGACAGACCTGATTGCGCTCGCCGGTTGGTTTGACATAGATCACCTGGAGCGCACGACGCTGGATCAATGAGTGGATGACGGCGGTCAGCACCCCTTTTTCCAACTCCGCCGGCTGAAGGCGAAAAGTGTCAGGGATTACACGTAGCCGTGATTCGTCGAGCTTGGGTTCATGGGCATTGGTTAATAACTGCCGCCACAGCCGATCGAGCTGACGGCGCGGCACCGCCGTCGCGGCCAGCACACGAAGCTGTTCCAAAGTCCAGCCCCAGATCGCCGGATCCTCATCCGGATCCTCCAGCAACCGTCGATAGCGCAACGGTTTGCCACCGGGATTAACTGCTGCGATGCGTCCCGTTTTGACCAGCTCATCCAGATCCCGTTGCAGGGCACGCCGACGGGCGGGTTCGTTGCTTTCGCCATAGACATCACCCAGAACCGCGAGCAGTCGCGCACCATCCGGGCAGCGATCCGGCGAGGTATTGGGCAATAACGCCTGTTCCAGACGGTTCAGCCGTTCGACGCGATGGATGTGGGTCGCACTCATATTTTAAGTGTACGACAGGTCATGACGCATGACGATGCTTTAATTCGTCTTGAACCGCCGGCCAAAAAATTATTTTCACGCGAACCGGCCTTAGCCCGCACCTCAAAAGGTGAGTATTCGTGACCGGATGCCGCACGGGCGGAATCACGCTCTTTATGATCCAGGTCAAAGGACGGCAAAAAATAAACCGGCCTTAGCCCACCCCTCAAAAGGTTGGTGTTCGTGGCCGGATGCCGCACGGACGGAATCACGCTCTTTATGATCCAGATCAAAGGACGGCAAAAAATAAACCAGCTTTAGCCCGCCCCTCAAAAGGTTGGTGTTCGTGGCCGAATGCCGCACGGGCGGAATCACGCTCTTTAACAAACCAATCCGATTGTATCGCTTCTCGCTCAAACGCTTGGGAAGGAGCGAGTCAGTTAACGCTATGTGTCAACCGGTCAGCCCTGAGCAACCGCAAAGAGTGTCAACACCTGATCAACGATCACCAAGAGGATTCGATCATGTCTCGAAAACACCACGACCTCTCCTCCCGCGAATTGTTGGCGCGGATCGGCCTGAGCGACGAAACCTCTAGCAATCTGCTCGATGACGAACCACTGGACGACCTTAACGGCGACCTCGGCGCTGCGCTGCGCGAGCGTTATCGGCTGTTCAACCAGTCACATGCGTTTGCCCCCGGCGATCTCGTCATCTGGAAACCTGGTCTGAAGAACCGGCGTCTTCCACGCTACGCCCGCCCCGCTGTCGTAATCGCCGTGCTGGAGACACCGGTGCTTGATCATGAAGACGATTCCGGCAGCACCTACTTCCACGAGCCGCTCGATCTGGTGCTTGGCCTGATTCATGAGGACGGCCAAGCGCGTGGTGAACTCCTGACCTGGCATTACGACAGCCGCCGTTTTCAACCCTGGACTGAGGAGGTTTGAGCATGTTCGATCATCGCACCCTGTGGCGATCTGACTTCGCAACCGTGCCCCCGGTCGAGCGCCGTCTGGCGCGGCTGGCCCTGAACTGGCTGCGTGCCGAACCGCACCTGGCCGAACATCTCGCCGAGCGCGAGAACCTCTCGACCCTGTGGCACCTGATCCGCCCCTTGCTCGACCCGGAGGCCCGGGTGCGCTGGCTGGAGGCGATGGCGGCGGCGAGGGACGTGGAGGATGAGAAGACGAATCGCGGCAGCCTGTCGCGTGAGTCATTCCGGGAACTGCGCGAGGCGTCGCGGCAGCACCGGGATCTCGATGGCGATCCGGCGCATGACAAGGATGTGCGCGCCGCGCTGCGCGAGTTCTTCAAGACCCTGCCGGGCTGGGTCCATGAACGACTGACGGCGGTCGAGACGGACGCGGCGGTATCGCCGACCCTGATCCTGCTCGGCACGGCGCTGGAACTGGACGCCACCAGTCTGCGCGTGCTCGATTTCCTCGATCTGCGCGAGCAGTCCGAGCCGCTGCGGACAGTGCTCGGGCGCACCCGGCGTCATGGGTTACGGGTCAATCTGGAGCGCCTGGCAGGACTACTCGATCTGGAGCCGGGTGCGATGCGCCGGGCGCTGGCTAGGCGCGCGCCACTGCGGACCTTGGGACTGATCGAACGCGAGCGCCATCCGTCCGACCTGGAAGACTTCCTCTCGCCCAGCACCCTGCTGCGCGAGGTGATGGAGGCCGCGCCGACGGATGTCGATGCCCTGCTGGCGCTGCTGATCGAACCGGCCCCGGCGGGAAGTTGGGGGCTGGAGTCCTTTCCGCATCTAGCACAGGACAGCGGGCGTGTGCAGGCAGTGCTGGATCAGGCCGCAACCACTGGCGCGGTCGGCATCAACGCCCTGTTTTACGGCGCACCCGGCACCGGCAAGACCGAACTGGCGCGGGCGCTGGCAGGGGTCTGTGGACTGACCGCCTATCAGGTGTGCAGCGACGATGACGACGGCGATGGTCTCTCGCGCGAAGGGCGGCTGTCGGCCTATTTGGTGGCGCAACGGCTGCTGGCACGGCGGCGCGATGTGGTGCTGATCTTCGATGAAGTGGAGGACGTGTTCGACAGTGGCGACAACCTCTTCGCCCTGCTGCGGGGCGACAGCGCGACCGGCAAGCAGAAGGGCTGGATGAACCGCATCCTGGAAGAGAACCCGGTGCCGGCGATCTGGATCGCCAACAGCACGCATGGCATGGATCCAGCCTTTCTGCGTCGCTTCCTGCTGCCAGTGGCCTTCGTCACCCCGCCGCGCTCGGTCAGGCGACAGATGGCCGAACGGCATCTGGGTGATTGCGGCCTGCCGCCCGCCTTGCTGGATGAGCTGGCCGCCGATGCGGCGCTGGCCCCGGCGCAGTTGGGCGCGGCGCGACGGTTGCTCGATCTGCAACCCGAGGCCGCACGGGAACCGACGGTGCGCGACGGGGTGGCGGCACTGCGAACCCTGCTGCACGACGCACCCGCACCCCGGCGACGTGCGCCGGCCACAGCCTTCGATATCGCCTATCTGAACCTGTCTGGCGGGATCGCACCCAGCGCCATCGCTCAGGCGCTGCATCGCGAAGGGCGCGGCAGTCTGTGTTTTTACGGCCCACCCGGAACCGGCAAGACCGCCTTTGCCGAGATCCTGGCCGAGGCGCTGGATCGGGAACTGGTGGCGCGGCAGGCGTCGGATCTGGTTTCGCCCTATCTCGGGGAGACCGAACAGAATCTGGCGCAACTGTTCCGCAACGTCGATCCAACCCAGACCGTTATTTTGCTGGATGAAGTGGACAGCTTTCTGAGCGACCGGCGGCAGGCGCAACGCAGTTGGGAGCGCACTCAGGTCAACGAGCTGTTGCAGCAGATGGAGCGCTTTCCCGGCATCTTCATCGCCGCGACCAATCTGATGAGTGGGATCGACGAGGCGGCGCTGCGACGGTTTGATTTCAAGCTGAACTTCCGGGCGTTGAGTCCGGTGCAGCGGCTCGGACTGTTCGCACGCGAAGCGTTGGGGGATGAGAACGAGGCAGTCCCGTCGGCGCTGGCGCGGCATCTGGACGGTCTGCACTCCTTAACACCGGGGGATTTCGCCAATGTCTGTCGACAACGCACGCTGCTGGGGGAGGACTTGACGCCAGAGCAGTTCCTCAAGCGCCTTATGGCTGAATGTCGGTTGAAGGGCGAGGAGGCGCGGCAGGTCGCTTAGAATGATGGGCGGCGAGACATGTTGTCTCGCCGCATCAGGTGGCCGACGTTAACCGAGGTCAGATCGGTCAACCAATTTTTCCGTCAAGGACGGGTGCGGAAAATCTGGCGATTCGGCAATAACTCTTAAAAATAGAGACATTACATGCAATGCAACATTGATATGACATCGAAGCCATCAGCAAGCGCCGTGCTGTTGAAGCTACCGCATATTGCCGCCTGGCAGATCGCGCATCTACCGGCCAAAGCTGGACCTGAATCCGCGCCGATTACGGCGGCATTACCTGCGATGCAGCGTGGCGCGGTCTGGAAACCGAGACAGGTCGAGATGCTCTGGGACTCGATTGTCCGGGGTTTTCCCATCGGTGCCTTTCTGCTTTCGCCCTTCGATGACGCACGCGGCGTACAGTCGGCCAAACATGGACAAGCTGGTGTGGGTGAGCCAACCCATCATTTGCTTGACGGCCAACAGCGTTCGACAGCCATCGCGCTTGGCTTCCTCAATCCGTGGCGACAAGTCACAGGCCAAACTGCGTCTACCGTGCAACAGGCTGGCTCGGTCGCGAACCAGTGGACTGCCGTGCTCTGGGTCGATCTCGCCGCTCCGGATGGAAAGTCGGATACTTAATTCGTGTTCCGAGTCGTGACCCGCTCGCATCCTTGGGGCTACAAACGCAGCAATCCAGACGAAACGCTAACGGTGAAAACCATTCGGGATGCGCTTGAGTGTTTTCGTGCGGCATCATCTGAAATTAAGGATTACCCACCGCACAAGATCCCGCTCACCCATGTCTGGCCAGTGGATGCCATCGCGCCGATTCCGCTGGTGTTTCTGATCGAAGCGCTGGCCGAGGGTGGCGACAACGAAAAAGTGACCACCCACGTAAAGCAACGACTAGAGGCGTTACCCTTCTGGGAGTGTGAAAAAGACTGCTGGCAGAAGGTCAAAAAGGGGCTGAACCAAGCGTTTTCCGTCGAAAATGTCGAGTTACAGCAACGCTGGATAGATCTGGTTAGACGCCTGCGTGACACCGCGACCCTCACGGCCAACTATGACGTATCCGGGTTGATCCTACCGCAGACCGCTCGACCAGAGGCCGGGTTAGTAACCTCCGATCCGTTGGAGACGCTGTTCATCCGCGTCAATCGGGCTGGCACCACGCTCGAAGGTGAGGAACTCATGTACTCGATCCTGAAGTCGAGCTGGATCCAGGCACCACAATTCATCGAGACACTTGCGGCCAAGCTCGCCCATCCGCCGCGTCTAGTACGCGCTTCCGTTTAATCTTGCATAAGCCTCATTGTAGACACATCTCGTCAGGCAAGTTCTCAAGAGGTGCATCCAATGATCAAGTATGTTGTCCGGCTCACCGATGACGAACGCTCGTCGCTGACGCAGTTAA
>CAIUAY010000027.1 GCA_903897335.1 uncultured Chromatium sp.
CACCTGCGGCGTGGCGCCACGTCCATCTGAACGGGCACTACACCTTCCGCAGCACCGGCCAGATCATTGACCTGGATGCGATCGTGGCGGGGCTGGATTTGGACTGACGGAATTTTCGGCGGTTTGGGCTTACAACCCCATGTAGAGCGTTCGGCTGTCATTCCCTGATTGATCGAATCGACGGATGCTGGAGCAGGTTTCAAACCTGCTTCAGCATCAAGGCGGCGTGGCACGGGGGTTAAAGATGACCACTGCGCAGCGTCCGTTCCAGCGATCTGGCGCGTTGCATCATGCTTCGATCATGGGCAGCCAGACGCAACTGGTCAGTAAAATTGATGCGCCTTGCCGCCTGATCGTTTGTTTTCGCTGGTTTCGTTTCGGTATCGCTCGGATGATCGGTCTGGCTCTTGCCTGAGAGACCCTCTACATCCGAACCGTCCTGAGTTTTCAAGGCATTCGCTTTATCCGCATCCTGCGTGGATCCGTCCTCAGCGGCCAGTTTGCACTCCGTGTCTTGCCCCGCCCCCGTCCGGCAGACGATCTGATCCACCACGGGTTGAAATTCTGCTTCGCTCTGAGAAACATTGACCGCAGGCAGAACATAGAGAATGGGATCCGCGGCAAGTCCGGCAGTCAGCAATTCCGGCGAGGCTAACAGATCATAGCTGCGAACACGGTGAACCTCGTCGAGGACATACGCCGAGGGTTCCATCCTGACGCTATCCATGTTTCCAAGCAGGCCAAACTCAAAGATCGGCTGCGTGTGTGGCAGCGGCGACACATAGAGCGGGTCGCTCTTGCTCTCAAATACGATTTCTGGCTGAGTCAGTGCCGGAATCAGTTCGGATATCGGGCTTGGCGTTGGCTCAGGAAGCGGAAGCGGTGTTGGCGTCGGGTTTGGAGCCACATACACCGGTACGCCCGGATCGAAAATCCGGCCAACAGCCATGTCATTATCGCCAAAGGCGTTATCGGTGAACATCAACTCAATCCCGACGATTTTGCCATTTTCGACCACGAACCGTGCGCCGTCGGCATCGCTGTTCGGATCGCGCCGGGTGAAGTCATACCAGCCCGGCTGAGTGATCGCGTTTCCATCCAGATCCACGACTGACCCCGCCGCGAGTGATGCTGCCGAGACATACTTAATATAAGCATTCACGTCAGCCGTCGTCAGACCGGCAGCGCGCACGTCAATCAGCACCAGCACCTGTGTTCCAGGACGTGAACTGACGTCGGTTAGCGTGGTATCCACGATTCCGTCGTAATCGACATCCTGACCGGCAATCTCAAAGCGGATCGGATCCCAGGGCGTCGTCACTTGACGGCCATTGACCAGAGTCACGGTTCTGATCGTGCCGTTTTCAACGACCTTGGTACTCGCGTCGATGTCGACGTAATGCTCGACCTGGATATTTAGCAACTGTGAAGTCTGCGAAATCGCGCTATTCGTGGCGCTTTCCACCACGCCAATCGAGATGATTGCCCGGCTGTCGGTCAGGGTGCCATCGTTGCCCTGCTCGAAATATTCCTTGTTCGTCCAGGCCAGTGTTGCCAGCGCGTTCTGCTGGGCATCCTGTTTGCCATCACCGTTCAGGTCGCCAATTTGAGCATCGCCAATTCCCTGCGAAGCCGCCAGGGTCGCCAACGCCTCTTCGGTGGTCGGCGTAATGCCATCCTGATCGAAGTCATCATCAAGACCAACCGTCGTGGTTCCGCTATAGGCACCGTTCACCCCGTTAAAGGTGTAGATCACGCCGGTGCCATCGTCACGTATGGTCGCCATGCCCAACGAAGTCTGCTCAAACTGCGTCACGCGCAGACCAAAGGTCTCCGAGCCTTCGCGGGCAAAATCCTGTTCAGCCGTGATGCCCACGCGCACCAGCAGGTTCCCGGTCTCCGGCAACGCCGCATTGGAACCGTTGTAGGTGATCCAGGATGAGCCATTCCAGAACTCGATATTGCTTTGATCTGACGGAATCTGCGCATCGCCAGTCCCGGATTGCACCTGCAAGGCCAGGCTCAGAGCTGCGCTAGGGGTGCCATGGATCGTAAACAGGCTATACCGCGACCCCTCGTTGACGATCGGGCTATCGACCTGGATCGCCCGATCATCATCCTTCAACGCCAGCCGGTCTTCCGCGCCGCTATCATTGAAGATCGCGCCCGTCCCAAAGTCGCCGATGATGCCGCGTGCCGTGACTGGAGCGGGGTGATCAGGCACCGTCGCAACCAGCGTAAAGGCGTGCGCGCCTTCATATTGCGCATCATTGATGATCGGCACCCGCACCAGTAGCACGCTGCCACCTTCGGGAACCATCACCAGACTGCCTGGCGTGTAAGGAATCCAGGTCGTGCCGTTGTAGACCTCCAGCGCATTGCCATAGTCCGCGCCAGCGGTTGCAACAGCATCGCCCACTGTAAAGTCGGTTCCACCATCCTGTAATGACAGCGTGAAGCGGTAATGACTCGCTGCGCTGACGCGGAACACGGCATAGGGCGAGGCTTCATTTACCGTCACATCCGGAATGGTTAAAAACCCTGCTTCGTTCACCGTCACGCTGACCGTGACGGTGGCGGTTTCGGTGACGCCGCCGCTGGTAACGGTGTAGGTGTAGCGGTCTGTCCCGTTGAAGTCGGCGTCGGGGGTGTAGGTGACGGTGCCCAGCGCGGCGTCGACGATGCTGACGGTGCCGTGGTTCCCCTGAGTGACGGCGGTGATGAC
>CAIUAY010000028.1 GCA_903897335.1 uncultured Chromatium sp.
CGGCTATGTGAGGTTATACAATCACCAGATCCCGCAAAAGGCGCTGGGACACATCGTACCGATTCAAGCACTCAAAGACTGGCAACAAAAATGCCCCGAACGCTTCAAAAAGCTGGTCTATAATCTCACGGGACTTTACAACCGAGGGAACCTCACTCCCGGCAACATAATCATCCACGTCACAGAACAGTTCTTCTAGACTCATGGCGGCGGCTCCTGGATCGCTGGGATTCTTCTCCTAAGAGCCTATCCCAAAAGGTGATATTCTAGGGTGAAGTCCCCGATCAAAGGAGTCAGAGTCACCATGACCTTAGCCGTTCAATATGACGGTTGGCGCCTGTCCGACGCGCTGTGGTCACAGCTCCAACCCCTGCTTCCGGTATACCATCCGCCGACTCATCCGCTCGGCTGTCATCGCCGGCGGATCGATGATCGGGTGGTGATGGAGGGAATCTTGTTCGTGTTGCGCACGGGCTGTCAGTGGAACGCCTTGAACGCCGCCGGGATCTGTTCGAGCAGCACGGCGCATCGGCGCTTTCTGGCGTGGACCGAGGCGGGCGTCTTCAAACGCTTCTGGCAAGCGGGATTGCTCCAGTACGATGACCTCAAGGGAATCGACTGGTCGTGGCTGTCGCGGGATGGAGCCATGACCAAGGCGCCCGTGGCGGGCTCAAAAAACGGGATCGAATCCGACCGATCGCGGCAAACAGGGCGTCAAGCGCAGTCTGCTGACAGAAGGCCACGGCATTCCCCTCGCGGTCGTCATTGACGGCGCCAACCGCCACGATATGACGCTCACGCGCACGACCCTGGAGGGCATCGTCGTCCCGCGTCCGGAGCCGACGCCAGAGGCGCCGCAAGGGCTGTGTCTGGATGCCGGCTACGACTACGATGCGGTGCGCGAGATCGTCAAGGAACTGGGTTTCACCCCCACATTCGCCCGCGCGGCGAAGAGGCGGAGGCGATCGTGCGCGAACCGGGTTTCAAAGCGCGCCGTTGGGTCGTCGAGCGCACACACAGTTGGATGAATCGCTTTCGTCGGCTCCTGGTGCGCTGGGAGAAACGGGACGATACCTATCTGGCGATGGTGCATCTGGCTTTGGGGATCATTACTTGGCGTGCAACCGGCCTTTTGGGATAGGCTCTAAGAACCTGAGCCGGTTCTGCTACAAGGGCTGCTGCCTTCTGCCTTACCCAGAACTGACGTTAGTTACGGACAAGCTCTAGTCATTAGTGCGCAAGAGGGGACTCGAACCCCTACGGATTTCTCCACTGGAACCTAAATCCAGCGCGTCTACCAGTTTCGCCACTCGCGCAGTGCGGCGCATTCTACAGCGGTTTGAGAGAAAGCGGTATTTGAGGTTTTTCCCGAAATTTCGTCTTCCAATGGGCGTTGGTGCATAAACCTTCAGACAACGGCTAAGCTGGCGGTCGTTTCAGCGGAGACAGTCCCCAGACATGTCATCGACAGTTTCTGAAAGTGGCGAAGACGCTTCCCCCAAGAAGGCGAGATACCGGGTC
>CAIUAY010000029.1 GCA_903897335.1 uncultured Chromatium sp.
CCTGCGCCGCGAGGCCAAAGCGTGGGCCGAACGCCGCAATGCCTCCCAAACCGGCGTGGACTGGCAGTTCACCACCGAAGACGCCCGCATCAAACTCAAACGCCTCTACCCACAAGTTAAGCTGGAATGATCTACTAGGAACGCGCTCACATCGGCGTCGAATGGCGATTCGGCATTCCAGCCGATTTCGATGATGACGTTCTGCTCTGGAATCAGCGCATTTGCGCCTTGTTGCAATTCAATCGCCATGCGCCCGCTCCACTCAGTTAATCCGCCCGCGAATCCTACCTAACAGCCTCTGCAAGTGGAAGTACGAACCGGCGCGGGTGTCAACGTATTAGTCGAGGTTCTGGCACATCAGGCGGCCTTGCGCGTGGACAGAAGTGACTCCGGGTCAAATCCTTCCATGCCAACATCCTTCGGCGTCAACCCAACGGCATCTGCGTTAATTAATATCTCGTTTAAAATCTCGTAATACGCCATTTGTCGCCCTTGACTGTAAAGATCCTCGCCATGGTTGGAATCTGCCTTGGAGCGCAAACGCTCGATTGAATCAATCAATAAAAAACGGTAATCATCAGGATTAAACATTTACCCTCTCCGCAAGAATTCCGCGCATCACATCAATCTTTTCACGAAAACCGGCGATTTCTTCAGGCCAGTAGTGATTGATCAAGTTCTGTCGATGCGCTTCAGAATATCCTGATCCGATCGAACTTTCAGGATGCTGTATCTTTCGTTCGTGTTCGCTAATCTGTTTTTCGTAGGAACGGATCGATTTTTCAATCTCAGCCATCCGGGAATCTTTGAACCGCCGGTAAAGTCCATCGTTACGCCCGCCCGCTTTTGCAATCTCGTAAGCAGATGGTTTCGCGCCTGGTTTCACGTCTTTCAGTATAGCCTCCCCCACGCGCCCAATCCGGTACGCCTCAGGACGTCCCCCGGTTCCAGCACGTCCTCAAAGCCTGCGCCCTTGAGCACCTCATCGCGCTTGGCACGGCTCCCGGCGACGCGAACGGGTATCACATGGATCGAGCGAGTGCAGATGGGTCGCGGTCTAGGTTGTGACGGGCAGACGCAGCGGACAGATCGGGGCGTTCGCGCAGAAAACAAAAATAGTGCAGATGAAATGGTGGCCTCGGCGTCAGTGCTTTGGGCATGATAGTCGCCACTAGATCCGCGTCTCGATTCCCTGCTCGCGCAAGTAGGTCTTGACCGCCTGAACCGGCACCTCGCGCCGATGGAAGATCCCGGCGGCCAGTGCCGCCTCGACGCCAGTGGTGGCAAACACCTTGGCGAAATGCTCGACACAGCCAGCGCCGCTGGAGGCGATCACCGGGATCGTCACCGCTGCCCGAACTGCTTTGATCAGTTCCAGATCGAAGCCTGATCCGGTCCCGTCACGGTCGATTGAATTGAGCAGAATTTCACCCGCGCCCAATGTCTCGCAGATGCGAGCAAGCTCGACGGCATCGACATCACGCCCCTCGCGTCCGCCCTTGACAGTGCATTGAAACCAGCAATACCGCTCGCCGTTTGGCCCTGGCGTAGTGGTTTCGACACTGTGATGGCGCGTTTCCTCCGGCGAGCTGACATAAACGCGACGCGGGTCGATGGAGATGACCACCGCCTGATTGCCGTAAACGCGGGCGATCTGCTCAATGGCGCTGTTGCCGTCGCCGCTGCCGCGTTCCAGATAGCGTTCGACGGTCTCCACGGCATCTGAACCGATGGAGATCTTGTCTGCCCCAGAGCGGAAATATTCGTCGGCCACGTCAAGTGCTGAATAGTGCCTGCCGCTGGCATCGGTGAAGGCACGGATGCCACCACCGATAGTTAGCGGCACGAACACCCGTTCAGAGGTGCGGCGCAACACTTCGAGCATTGGCTGATCGGCGAGCGGGAAATCGCGGAAGGCGGTGATGTTGAGGAAGGTGATCTCGTCTGCGCCTTCATCGTAATAGCGTTGCGCCAGCTCGACCGGCTTGCCGAGATTGCGCACCTCGCCAGCCTCGCGCACGTCATATTGATCGCCCTTGGTCACGACCAAATCCCCGGCATCGTTGGTGCGCACGTCCAGACAGGCGATGATGCGCTTGGCGAAACGGGTCGCCGTGGTGCGTGGCGGTCGGCTGCTAACTGGTTCGCTGGCTCTGTCTGCTTCGAGAAAATGACGGAGCAGCGCCAACCCAGCAGTCCCGCTTTTTTCAGGGTGAAACTGCACCGCAGCGACCCGTCCACGTTGCGCGGCGCTTAAAAAGGGTCTGCCATAATCAGTCGTGGCAAGCTGCCAGTCGGCATTCTCCGGTGTCGGTTCGGCGCGATAGGAATGCACGAAATAGAGTTTTTCACCCGCATAGTCGGCGAACAGCGGCGACTCGCGCTCGACCCGCACAGTATTCCAGCCCATGTGCGGCACCGACAGCGCTGTGGTGTCAAAACGACGGATCTGGCCTGGAATCAACCCCAGACCCGCGACGCCAGGCGATTCTTCGCTGCCCTCGAAGAGCGCCTGCAAGCCGATACAGATCCCGAGAAAGGGGCGGTCAGCGGCCAGATACGCTTTCAGTGGCTCGATATAACCGAGTTGGCGCAGGCGTTCCATCGCTGCGCCAAAGGCACCGACGCCGGGAAAAATCAGGCGCTCGGCCTTAAGAATCTCCTCGGGTCGGGTAATGTCGGTCAGCGCGAAGCCAAGCGCCTGGATGGCATTGCGCACACTGCGGACATTGCCCGCGCCATAGTCGAGGAGCGAAATCATCGGTCAAATCCAGAGAGGTCAGTGATCAGCGGCGAGTGTAGCGCCATCAATCCATCAGTGCGACCGCCTTGATCTGGGCAAACACCGGTTGTCCTTCATGCAGTCCTAGCCGGTTGCGTGAATAACGGGTGATGCGGGCGAGCAGGGGTGTCTTCTCCCCGGTACCGATGCAGAGTTTGATCAGAACCTGGGCGTTCTCGATCTCGCGCAGCTCCAGGATTCGGGCGGGCAGGATATTGAGGATGCTCGATGCGCCCGGCTCGTCCAGGGCGAGGCTAACATCGCGGGCATGGACGCGCACCCGCACCGGATCGTGAATGTCGCAGGCGAGACGGGTGACGGTCAGCCTACCGCCGGGGATCTCCAGATGCGTCAGTGCATCGTCGTCGTCATGACTGAGCACCACGCCTTCAAGGATGGCGCTGGCGTCCTGATCCTGTGCTAGCGACAGATCCAGTCGGCTGAACAATTCGGCAACCCGGCCGCTGGCCAACACCCGTCCCTGCTCCATCAGCACTACGGTATCGGCCAATCGCGCTACCTCGTCTGGCGAGTGGCTGACATAGAGTACCGGGATCTCCAGCGCGTCGTGCAGGCGTTCCAGATAGGGCAGGATTTCCTGCTTGCGTTTGAGGTCGAGCGCGGCGAGTGGCTCGTCCATGAGCAGCAACTGCGGATTCAGCGCCAGTGCGCGGGCGATGGCGACACGCTGGCGCTCACCGCCAGAGAGCTGGTGCGGGCGGCGGTCGAGCAGATGGCCAATACCGAGCAAGTCTACCGCCTGCTGAAGTGCCGCCGAACTCATCGCATTCCCGGCGCGTTTCATGCCGTATTCCAGATTGCGGCGGGCATTCAGATGGGGAAACAGGCTTGCCTCCTGAAAGACATAACCGAGTGGACGCTGGTGCGTTGGCAGAAAACGCTGGCCGTCCTGCCAGATCTCGCCGTTGACGCGCAGATAGCCCTCGCGCACCCGCTGCAAGCCAGCGATGAGGCGCAGGAGCGTGGTCTTGCCTGAACCGGAGTGACCGAACAGTGCGGTGACTCCACGTCCCGGTAGCTCCAGATCCACGTCGAGCGAAAATTCGGGATAGTCCAGACGGAAACGCGCCTGGATACTGTCGGCAGGCATAGTCAAAATCTGCGTTGATTGGGATTGATGGTGTAGAGCGTAAGCAGCACCAGGAAGGAAAAGATCACCATGCTTCCGGCCAGCCAGTGCGCCTGTGCGTATTCCATCGCCTCGACATGATCGTAGATCTGTACCGAGACCACGCGGGTCACGCCTGGAATGTTGCCGCCGATCATCAGCACCACGCCGAATTCACCGACCGTGTGGGCGAAACCGAGAATGGCAGCAGAGAGAAAACCGGGTCGCGCCAGCGGCACCACGACCGTGAAAAAACGATCCCAGGGGCCGGCGCGCAAAGTCGCCGCGACTTCCAGTGGCCGCTCACCCAGCGCTTCAATGGCATTCTGAATCGGCTGCACCACGAAGGGCATCGAATAAAACACCGAGGCGACCACCAATCCCCAGTAGGTGAAAGGCAGAATGCCCAGACCCAGCGACTGGGTGAACTGACCCACCGGGCCATTTGGTCCCATGGCGATGAGTAGATAGAAGCCAATCACCGATGGCGGCAGCACCAGCGGCAGCGCCACGACGGCACCCACCGACCCTTTCCAGCGCGAAGTCGTTCGCGCCAGCCACCAGGCGATGGGGGTGCCGATCAACAGCAGGATTAGCGTGACCAAACTGGCCAGCCGCAGGGTCAGCCCGATAGCCTGAAGATCGGCATTAGAAAAACCCACGATCAGGTTCTGCGTCAGATCTTGTAGCCATAGGACAGGATGATCTCGCGGGATTTGTCACCCTTCAGATAGTCCATCAGGGCGGTCGCGGCGGCATTGTCCTTGCCCGCGCTGAGGATCACGGCATTCTGACGGATCGGCTGATACATCTCAGCGGGCACGATCCAGCCGGAACCTTCGGTAATTTTGCCGTCTTTGATCACCTGCGACAGCGCGACGAAGCCCAGTTCAGCCGCGCCAGTGCTGGCAAATTGCAACGTCTGGGCAATATTTTCGCCTAAGACTAGCTTCGGCTCGACGATCTTGGTCAGACCGAGCTTCTCCAGTGTTTCCATGGCGGCGACGCCATAGGGCGCAAGCTTCGGATTGGCGATAGCGAGCTTATTGAAGTCGCCCGACGTGAGCACCGTCGCCTGATCATCAATGAACCCCGCCTTGGCTGACCACAGCACCAGGGTGCCGATGGCGTAGGTGAAACGGCTGTCCGGCACCGTCATCCCCTCGCTGTCGAGTTTGGCGGGCGTGATGTCATCCGCTGCGAGCAGCACCTGAAAAGGGGCACCGTTCTTGATCTGGGCGTAGAACTTGCCGGTGGAACCATAGGCGATCTCGGTAGTGTGTCCGGTGTCCTGGGTAAAGGCTTCGGCGATGGCCTTCATGGGAGCCGTGAAGTTGGCCGCCACAGCGACCTTGACCTCATCGGCCAGAGCTGTCGCGCTGGCGAGGGTTAACATCAGGATGGCGAGTGTCGTGCGCGTCGTGTTCATGATAATGCTCTAGGTTGGGTGAAATGCCGGTGTATCGACATCGAAAGTGATGACCGGATGCCGGAGCGGGTTTCAAACCTGCTCCGACGCTTCTGGCAATGGTGAGCCTCTGCTCAGTCCTGCACGGCCAGAATCACATGCGGTGCCTTGATCAGCGCACAGGCGCGACTACCCTCGGCAAGCCCCAGTTCCTTGGCGCTCTCGCAGGTAATCATCGAAGTCAGACGCGCCCCGCCGTCGAGCGCCAGCACCACTTCGGTATTAACCGCGCCGGTGGTGATGCGCTCGACGGTGCCGCACAGCCGGTTGCGGGCGGAGGTCTTCAGTCCGCCATCTGCGGTCGCCAGGATGACAAATGATGCTTTGATCAGCGCGAAGGCTTCGACGCCAATCGCCAGCCCCAGCGTTTGAACGCTTTCATTGGTGATGATGGCGACCAATGGGACGCCGTTGATATCGAGCGTGATCTCGGTATTGACCGCGCCGGCCTTGATGGCTGAAACCACGCCACGCAGATGGTTACGGGTACTGACCTTCATATTCAAAACTCCTAACAATGATTGAAAGTGATCGAAATCCCGCACGCCTGCACTGAGGCGTGCGAGAAAGCGGCGATGCGCATGTTCCGCTGCCGCATAAACGGCGATCAGGCGTCGCCCCTCGTCCGTGAGAACCGTCCCACCGCCATGCAGTCCGCCAACCTGACGCCTGACTAGTGGCTGTGCAGACAGATTGTTCATCGCATCCACTGAGTCCCACGCCTGTTTGTAGGACATGCCCATGGATTTTGCCGCCTGCGAGATCGAACCCATCTCGCCGATGCGCCGTAGCAGGTCGATGCGCCCATGTCCCACAAAACGGCGCTGGTTGATGTCCAGACGCAGCGTCCCGCTGGTCTCCAGATCCTGCTCAAAAAGGTTGGTCATGGATCATGATTCCGCCGTCTGGCAAAGCTCGATATGCCATGAATGATATAACGATATGGATGTTAAGTGACAGCCAGACTATTTCAGCATCTGGCGCTGACGATCCAATCGGCCTTGTCGGATTGACGACAGCCGCAAAAAGATGAGCGGAAACGAACGCCTAGCCATGACTGAACGACAGGTGCAGCCAGCCAGCCGGTATCCAGCTTGTCCGCTTTGTCGGTGGCGACCCTGACAGGATGCCGCGCTTTGTCGCAGACGCGACCAGACCGAATCAATCCGATTTAAAAATTCCATTTTAATCAATTTGTTGAGATCTCTAAAAAAGATTGGCTTAGAGTTTGCTTAATCGCTGTCGAGCATCGTTTCATTCAACGCTTGCGATAGCAGGCTCATCAGGAGATCAGCATGACAGCAATGACTCGTGAAGAGACCCAGGCACTCATCCAGGAAGTGCTGGAGGTCTACCCGGACAAGGCTAAAAAGGATCGTGCCAAGCATCTGGCCGTCAACGATCCATCATTGGAACAGTCCAAAAAGTGCATCACCTCCAACCGTAAATCCCTTCCCGGCGTCATGACCGTTCGCGGTTGCGCCTACGCTGGCTCCAAGGGCGTGGTGTGGGGGCCGATCAAGGACATGGTGCACATTTCGCACGGCCCGGTCGGCTGCGGTCAGTATTCGCGCGCCGGTCGCCGCAACTATTACGTTGGACACACCGGCGTCAATACCTTTGGCACCATGAACTTCACCTCAGACTTCCAGGAGAAGGACATCGTGTTCGGCGGCGACAAGAAGCTGGCCAAGCTGATCGATGAGGTCAACGCGCTGTTCCCGCTGGTCAAGGGCATGAGCGTCCAGTCCGAGTGCCCGATTGGTCTGATCGGTGACGACATTGAGGCCGTCTCCAAGAAAAAGGGCAAGGAGCTGGAAAAGCCCATCGTGCCGGTACGTTGCGAGGGCTTCCGGGGCGTGTCGCAGTCACTTGGACACCATATCGCCAACGATGCCATCCGCGACTGGGTGATCGGCAACCGTGATGGCGACACATCGTTTGCAACCACGCCCTATGACGTGGCGGTGATCGGCGACTACAACATCGGTGGCGACGCCTGGGCCTCGCGCATTCTGCTCGAAGAAATGGGTCTGCGGGTGGTCGCGCAGTGGTCGGGTGATGGCACACTGTCTGAGATGGAGCTGACCCCCAAGGTCAAGCTCAACCTCATCCACTGCTATCGCTCGATGAACTACATCAGCCGCTTCATGGAAGAGAAGTACGGGATTCCATGGATGGAATACAACTTCTTTGGCCCGACCAAGATTGCCGAAAGCTTGCGCAAGATTGCGGCCTTCTTCGACGAGACGATTCAGGCGAATGCCGAGAAGGTCATCGCCAAATACGAGGCCGAATACAGCGCCATCATTGCCAAATACCGTCCGCGTCTGGAAGGCAAGCGAGTGATGCTCTATGTCGGTGGTTTGCGTCCGCGTCACGTCATCGGCGCCTACGAAGACCTCGGAATGGAAGTCGTCGGCACCGGTTACGAGTTCGCGCACAACGACGACTATGACCGCACCATGAAAGAAATGGGTGATTCGACTCTGCTCTATGACGACGTGACGGGCTACGAATTCGAGGAATTCGTCAAAAAAGTCAAGCCCGATCTGATCGGCTCTGGCATCAAGGAAAAATACATCTTCCAAAAGATGGGCGTGCCCTTCCGTCAGATGCACTCATGGGACTATTCGGGTCCATATCACGGCTATGACGGTTTTGCCATCTTCGCCCGCGATATGGACATGACCATCAACAACCCGTGCTGGAAGAGTATGCAGGCACCCTGGCTGAAGTCCGCTGAGGGCGAGGTCGAGAAAATCGCCGCCAACGCTTGATCTTTTGACTCCCCTCT
This sequence comes from uncultured Chromatium sp., assembly GCA_903897335.1. Taxonomy (GTDB): domain Bacteria; phylum Pseudomonadota; class Gammaproteobacteria; order Chromatiales; family Chromatiaceae; genus Chromatium. The sequence continues at coordinate 8,177 of CAIUAY010000029.1, forward strand.
CTCATTGGGAGAGGGTGGATTTTGATGCCGCTCCCGGCGGCACCCGATCACGATTTGCCGTTGTCCGCCAATTAGCGGCGCGGCAGGAGCACACTCATGAGCCAGACTGTCGACCAGATCAAACCCTGCTATCCGCTGTTCCGTGACGCGGATTACATCGATAACCTCGCCAACAAGCGGGCAACCGCCGAAGAAGCGCATTCGATCGACAAGATCGAGGAAACTTTCCAGTGGACGACGACGCTGGAATATCAGGAACTCAACTTCAAGCGCGAAGCCCTGACCATCAACCCGGCAAAAGCCTGTCAGCCACTTGGCGCGGTGCTGTGCGCGTTGGGCTTCGAGAAGACTCTGCCCTATGTGCATGGATCGCAGGGCTGCGTCGCCTATTTTCGTTCATACTTTAACCGTCATTTCAAAGAGCCAATCGCCTGTGTCTCCGACTCCATGACCGAAGACGCGGCGGTCTTCGGCGGCCAGAAAAACATGTTTGACGGTCTGGAAAACGCCCGTGCGCTCTACAAGCCAGAGATGATTGCGGTCAGTACCACCTGCATGGCCGAGGTCATCGGTGACGACCTCAATGCTTTCATCGGCAACTCGCGCAAGGAAGGACACATCCCGGATGATTTCCCGGTGCCCTTCGCGCACACGCCGAGCTTTGTCGGCAGCCATACCACCGGCTGGGACAACATGTTTGAAGGCGTGCAGCGCCAGCTCACGCTGAACTCAATGGACGGCAAGGTCGTTGGCTCCAATGGCAAGATCAACCTGGTGCCCGGTTTCGAGACCTATCTTGGCAACTACCGCGTCATGCACCGCATGATGAAAGAAATGGGCGTCGGCTACAGTCTGCTGTGCGACCCAACTGAAGTGCTGGATACGCCAGCCGATGGCGAATTCCGCATGTACGCCGGTGGCACCACGCTTGATGAGATGCGCGACGCGCCCAACGCCATCGATACCCTGCTGCTCCAGCCCTGGCAACTGATCAAGACCAAGAAATTCGTCGAGACCACATGGAACCAACCGGCCAGCCACGTCAACATCCCGATGGGTCTGGAGTGGACAGACGAGTTTCTGATGAAGGTCTCTGAGCTGACCGGCAAGCCGATCCCGGATTCGCTGGCCAAGGAACGTGGGCGTCTGGTGGACATGATGACCGACAGCCATACCTGGCTGCACGGCAAAAAATTCGCGCTCTACGGTGATGCCGATTACGTGTTGGGCATGGTTAAGTTCCTGCTGGAGCTGGGTGCCGAACCGACCCATATTCTGTGCAGTCATGCCAACAAACGCTGGAAGAAAGAAGTCGAGAAGCTGCTGGCGGCGTCGCCCTATGGCGCAGGCGGTCAGGTGCATATCAGTGCCGACCTCTGGCATCTGCGTTCGTTGTGCTTTACCGACAAGCCGGATTTCCTGATCGGCAACAGCTACGGCAAGTTCATCCAGCGCGATACCCTGCACAAGGGTCGTGAATTCGAGGTGCCGTTGATCCGCATCGGCTTCCCGATCTTCGACCGGCATCATCTGCATCGCATGACCACGCTGGGTTACGAGGGCGCGATGTATATCCTGACCACGCTGGTCAACACGGTGCTGGAGCGGCTCGACGATGACACCCGCGAGATGGGCGTGACCGACTTCAACTACGATCTGGTGAGGTAGCGTCCAGCGTTCAGCCGCCAGCCTTGCGCATGACAGGACGGACTGGGGAGGGAACCCTTGGCGGCTGACGGTGTTTCAGAATCCTTCGATGCTATGAGGTTGTGATGCCCAACGTGATGATTCGCAGAAACGACGGGGGAGATCTGCTCTTCTATGTCGCCAAAAAAGACATGGAGGAGACCATTGCCTCCGTTGAACAGGACACCACCGACACTTGGGGTGGCGAGGTGCTGCTGACCGACGGATCGCGCTGGTACATTGATCCAATCAGCCCGCCACCGCTGTTTCCGACCACCTTGCGTTTCAAACGCGCCGACGACTGAACCATTTTTCAGGAGGGTACCGCATGACCGACACCGCGCTTTCCGACGAGATAGCACTGCGCATCGGGCTGGCCGCCCGCGCACTGCCTGATACGAGTCCTGCGCGTCTGCTGCGGGTGCTGGCTGCTGCCGTGGGGCTGCCGCCCACCGCCGACAAGCTGGCGGCGCTCAAGGTCAGGGATTTGAAGACTGCGGCCAACGGTGATCTGGCCGAAATTGATTCAGGCCCACTGAAAGACGCGCTCGCCCTGCTGCAAGGCGAGGGTATCAGCGAGACCGCTCCACCACCGGCAGTGGAACCCGATGGCGATCTGCCCGGTTCGATCCGGGTTGCCTGTGCCTCCAATGGTGGCGAGCTGCTCGATGGACACTTTGGTTCTTGCCGACGTTTTCTGGTCTATCAGGTGTCGGGCGATGCGGCGCGTCTGGTTGCGGTGCGCAATATCGACGACAGTCAGGCTGAGGACAAAAGCGACTATCGCGCCAGCCTGATCGCCGACTGTCAGATTCTGTATATCGTCTCCATCGGCGGTCCGGCTGCGGCCAAGGTGGTCAAACGCGACATCCATCCGGTCAAACTGCCGGATGGCGGTCATGCTGGCGAACAGATGCAGTCACTGCGGCAGCTTCTGGACGACAAGCCGCCACCCTGGCTCGCCAAAGCGATGGGTCATGCGCCAGATGACCGGGTACGCTTCGAGCGCGACGCGGCCTGATGCACGGTTCCGTTCGTCCTGAGCCTGGCGAAGGACGAACAGATTCCCTCAATCTCCAACAGCACCCGCCGACTTGTCGTAAACCCCGCAAAATACTGACAGCCTTCATCTAAAAGCATTGATTTTAAAGCTCAAATAATCTGGCATTTAATTTGCTTAAGACCTGGAAAAGGGAAAGTCGTCTCACCCGTCTTCAGGAATTCAGAACCATGCGTCATTCAGATTGCATCTTGACCTCGCCGGTCATCATCAACGACACCACTCTGCGCGACGGCGAGCAATCTGCCGGGGTCGCTTTTTCACTCGCTGAAAAACTCGACATTGCCCGTCGGCTCGACGCACTCGGCGTTCCCGAACTGGAGATCGGCATTCCGGCGATGGGTGATGAAGAACGCGAGTCGATCCGGGCGGTTGCCAGCCTGCAACGCAATGCGCGTCTGATGGTCTGGGGACGGATGAATGGCGCGGATCTGGATGCCTGCGGCGATCTTGGGGTCGATCTGATCAACCTGTCGATTCCGGTCTCGGATCAGCAGATCACAGGCAAGCTCGGACGCGACCGTGCCTGGGTGCTGGCACAAATTGAGCGCCAGGTGCGACTCGCCCGTGATCGCGGGTTCGAGGTCAGTGTCGGTTGCGAGGACGCCTCACGCGCTGATTCCGAGTTTCTCTGGCGTGTTGCCGACCGTGCACAACAGTCCGGTGCTCAACGTCTGCGCTTTGCCGATACCCTGGGACTGCTCGACCCCTTCGGCACCTACGCACAGATCCGCGAGCTTGCCGCGCGCTGTGACTGCGCCATCGAAATGCACGCCCATGACGATCTGGGACTAGCCACCGCCAACACGCTGGCGGCGATTCGTGGTGGCGCCACGCGGGTCAACACCACCGTCCACGGACTTGGCGAACGTGCTGGCAATGCCGCGCTCGAAGAGGTGGTGATGGGACTGAAACATCTTCACCATCTGGAGATCGGCATTGATCTCTCGCGTTTTGACGCATTATCACAACTTGTGGCTCAGGCGTCCGGGCGACCGGTCGGCTGGCACAAGAGTTTAGTTGGCGATGGCGCATTCACCCACGAGGCCGGCATCCATGTCGATGGCCTGCTGAAAGACCCGCTGAACTATCAGGGCATCGATCCTGCCGAGATGGGACGCACACACCGCCTGGTGCTGGGCAAGCACTCCGGCAGTCGCGCCGTGCAGTTAGCCTGCCAGCAGTTGCTGGATGTCGAAATCGACAGCGATCAGGCGACACGGGTATTGCCGCTGCTGCGTCACTTTGTCACCGAGACCAAACGCTCGCCGACTGCCGCGACCTTGCGCGGTTTTCTCGAACGCATCCGGGGTGCTAACGATTCGCATCTCGTCGTCGTCTGAGCGCCAGGAGTCATCATGGATCTGCTCGATATCAGCAACGACGTCATGTATTTTGACGAGCCGCTGCCCGCCGTCGTGCAGTCACTGCTTGACGAGGCCGCCGCGCATTACCGCGCCGAACCCGACGCGGAGAGCGATCCTGCCGAGCAGTGTCTGCGCCGCGCTGACACGCTTGCGCCAGATCATCTTGCCGTGCTGGTTGCGCTCTATCGCTTCTACTATTACCGCCAGCGGTATGCCGAAACGCTGCGGGTCGCGGATCGCGCCATTGTTGTCGCCTGTCGGCGTCTCGGACTTGACGATGACTGGCGGCGGCTCACGACGGACGATCTGGAACACGCTGGGGAGCGGTCTATGGCTATGACCCGTTTCCTGCTGCTGGCGCTCAAGGGCGCAGGCTGGCTGCTGCTGCGTCTGGATGCTCCGGGTGATGCCGTCGAACGTCTGCTACCAGTGGTTGCGGTCGATCCTGACAACCGTCTTGGCGGTCGGGATCTCCTGAGCTGGGCGCGCAAAGCCGCCCACCGTGCCCAACTTGCCGCTCAGGGTCATGCTATTCCTGTGATCGGTATCTTTTAGCCCACTTTCTGCGGAGTCCTTATCATGCAAACGACCAGCCCCCCATCTCTCCCGGCATCGCTTGAGGACTTTGCGTCCGATCTCGATGAACTGAACACGGCCGAGGACTTTCTCGACTATTTTGGCATCCCCTTCGCGCTCTCGCGGGTACAGGTCAACCGGCTGCATATCCTGCAACGCTTTCATGATTATCTAGCCGCCAGCGAACCGCTGCCGGATAGCGTTGATGCGCGTTTCAGGTGCTATGTCGAATGTCTGCATACGGCCTATCAGGATTTTGTCACCTCGGATGCACAGACCGAAAAGGTATTTCGGGTGTTCCATCTGCATGAACCGCGACAGGTCAGTATCGGGATCGACGCCCTGCTCGCGAGTCGTCCCGTCACGCCAGTTAGGATGACATGCGATGCGACCTCAGTTTGAGTATGGTGACGCGGTGCGGGTCATCCGCAATGTGCGCAATGACGGCACCTTTCCGGGACAGGCCACCGGCACCCTGCTGATCCGGCGCGGCAGCACCGGGTTTGTGCGTGATGTCGGCACCTTTCTCCAGGATCAGATCATCTATTCGGTGCATTTTCTCGACAGTGACCGGATGATCGGTTGCCGCGAAGAAGAGCTTCAGCTCGCAGACCTCCCCTGGACGCCGAGCCGCTTCGAAACCCGCGAAAAAGTCTGCGCCCGGCTGGCGCTGGGACGCGGTGGCCGGGTTCTGGTCGAGGCCGGGAGCATCGGCGAGATCGTCCGGGTACTGCGCGATCTGCCAGACGACGATCCGGTCTCAGGCGAGCTGTCCTATCACGTCATCTTCCCGAATGGCAGACTGTTACAGGTTCCTGAATCGGCACTGGAGATGCCGGAGGACGCACCTGATCACGCCGGGGATGCTGCATGAACCCGTCACCAGATGCAGCCGACCCCGACAGCGCATCAGCCGCCTACCGTTACCATCTGTTACGCGCCGCCACTGAGCGTTTCCGATGCAACATCCCGGCACTCAGCGAACCGCAACGCGCCGAGGCCGAGCATCAGGCACGCAAGACCTATGATCTGGAACGACGGGTACTCGACAGCACCGAGGCACAGACCGTCGTCGTCCCCGATACCCAGCTTCACCGTGCCTATCTGGAGATTCGCCAACGCTATGCCGATCCGCAGGAACTTAAGACCGATCTGGCTCGCAACGGTCTGACGGTCGCCCAGTTGCGTCAGGCGCTGTGGCGTGAGCTGGTCTTTGACGCCGTGCTCAAGCGCATTGGTGCAAACGTCACGTCGGCCAGCGACGCCGAGGCACAGCAGTACTACGATCAGCACCCGGAACGTTTCACCACGCCTGAACAGCGCCGCGCCCGCCACATTCTGATCACCATCAATGAGGGTTATGCCGAGAACAGCCGGGATGCCGCCCGGATGCGGATCGCTGCCATTGCCGCAGACCTGAACGACTCGATCGACACACTCCAGCAGGCATTCATCGAGCAGGCACGACGTCATTCTGAATGCCCGACCGCGATGGATGGCGGACAGCTTGGCATCCTGACACAAGGCACGCTCTATCCGGCGCTGGATGCTGCACTGTTCGCACTCGCCGAAGGCGCCCTGAGCGGCGTGCTCGAATCCGATCTGGGATTTCACCTGATTCTCTGCGAGACCATTCATCCAGCGCGTGCCTTGTGCTTCCAAGACGTTCAGGAACAGATCCGTCAGGCACTGACGCAACGCCGCATCACAACCTGTCAGCGGACGTGGCTGGCGGGTTTAGGGCGCGTTATCTGATCAGGGGATGCAGTCGACACCCCCGCCCGTTCAGGGGCGACGGCGCAACGTCCAGCACTGATGAATGCGTGGATTGCGGGCAAAATCACGCGGTAGGGTTCTGGCGCTGATGTCGGTCACGTCCCAGTCCGCGAACGCCTCTTGGTCAAGTTGGAAACGTCGCAGGTTGTTGGAAAAGATCAGCAGGCCATCGTCTGACAGCAGACGCATGACGGCGGTGATGAGCCGGACGTGGTCGCGCTGGATGTCGAGCGTCTTCGCCATGCGTTTGGAGGTCGAAAAACTCGGCGGATCGAGAAAAATCAGATCGTAGTGTTGCTGATCGGCCATCTGTTCCAGCCAGCGCAGACAGTCAGCATGAATCAGTTCGTGTGCCGTCAGATCAATCCCGTTCAGCGTCAGATTGCGCTGTGCCCAGTTGAGATAAGTGCGCGACATGTCCACTGTCGTGCTTGCGTAGGCACCGCCCCGGGCAGCATAAACGGTTGCCGTGCCGGTATAGCCAAAGAGGTTCAGAAAACGCTTGCCGACGGCCAAACTGCCGATCAGTCGGCGCATGTCGCGGTGATCCAGAAACAGTCCGGTATCCAGATAGTCCTCAAAATTGACCAGAAAACGGTATCCGCCCTCGCTGACTTCATGGAAATGACCGCTTTCGGCCAGACGTTCGTACTGGCTTGACCCCTTCTGCGGTCGGCGCACCTTGAAATAGACCTGCTCGCCGGGCACGTCCAGCACCTCCGGGATCAGACCCAGTGCCTCGCGCAAACGCTGACGGGCGCGTTTGGGATCGACGCTGGCGGGCGCAGCGTATTCCTGCACCTGCACCCAACGTTTCTCGCCCTCATAGATGTCGATGGCCAGCGCATATTCAGGCAGATCAGCATCATAGAGCCGCAGACAAGAGATCTGTGCGTCGCGCTGCCATTTGCGCAGTGACTTTAGATTTTTGACAAGCCGGTTGACCAGCATCAGGGCACCGGGACTGCGCACATCCGGTGACAGCGGACGCGGCTGGTTGGTGACGACATACTGCGGTTCGACCTGAAAGTGCAGGAGCCGGCATTCGATTGGGCCGTTATAAAGCGTATGCGTTTTGACTGCGCGTAGCCCCATGTGCTTGCCCAATTCAGGCGTTCCAGTGAAAACCGCTGCCCGCCAGCCGAGAAAACGTTCCTTGAGCACTGCGCCCAGATGGGCATAGAGCGCGGGCAGTTCATCTTCCGTCCCCAGACGCTCGCCATAGGGTGGATTGACGATCACCAGCCCCTCGTCTTCAGCGCGTCCGGGGCGGCAATCGGACAGCTCGCGGCGTTCAAAATGCGCCAGACCAGCCAGTCCAGCGCGTTCCAGATGGTGAATGGACGCACGGATGGCATTGGGGTTCTGGTCGTAACCGCGTAGTGCGAGTGTTTCGAGTCGCCGCAGACCGGCATCACGCCGGATCTGCGCCTCGTCGAGCAGTCGCTGCCAGGCTGTCTCGTCATGTTGCAGCCAGCCTTGGAACCCAAAATACTCACGCCGCAGACCGGGAGCGATATCAGCCGCGATCAGCGCGCCCTCGATGATCAGCGTCCCCGAACCACACATGGGGTCGAGCAGCGCGCCACCCTCGGCGGCAATCTCCGGCCAGCCCGCCCGCAGCAGCAGCGCGGCAGCCAGATTCTCTTTAAGCGGTGCCGCCGTGCCTTCATCCCGGTAGCCGCGCAGATGTAGCGACATGCCGGATAGATCAAGACTGATGCCGACGCTCTCCTGATGGGCGTAGACATGAATCCGCAGATCAGGATGTTCCTGATCGACACTTGGACGCTGCCCGACACGCCGGGTGAAACGGTCGGCGATGGCGTCTTTGACCCGCAGCACGGCGAAATGCGGATGGTTGATGCCGGTGAGTGTCCCGTCAAACTGGATGGCGAAGGTGTGGTCTGGCGTCAGATGATCTTCCCAGCTCATCCCAGCCGCTGCGGCATAGAGATCGTCTGATCCTGTGGCCGGAAACTGACCCAATGGCAGCAGGATACGATTGGCGACCCGTGACCAGAGACAGGCGCGATAGCCATCTTCCAGACTGCCTGAAAAACGAGCGCCGCCGCGTGTTTCGGTGGCGTCGTGCATGCCCAGCCTGATGAGTTCCTCGGCCAGAAGACTGCCCATGTGCTTCGGGGCAGACGCGAAAAAAAGATGAGACATGCTGGATTCAGAACTCCGGGAAAGCGGTTGGTCATCAGATGGCAGGCTGGCCGTTGTTAGCGATCCTATTCGTCTTTCTTGAGCAGCGCCGCCAGCCCCTCGAACGGATTGTGCGTGGTCTGTTTGCTGTTGCCGCGCAGACCAGCGCGTCCAGCCGATTGCGCGGCCAGATGCTCCTCATATTTCTGATGTTCGTTGTCATGACAATAGAGACACAGCAATTCCCAGTTGCTGCCGTCTGGCGGGTTGTGATCGTGGTTCATGTCTTTGTGATGAACCGTCAGTTCACGCAGATTATCGCGGGTAAACTCGCGGGCACAGCGCCCACACACCCAAGCATAGAGCTTAAGCGCCTGATCGCGATAACCGGCAGCGCGTTCCTCGCTGGTCTTGCGCGCTTCGGCCACTACCCGGTCGAGTTTGGCATGGTCGATGGGCTTGCCGGTTTTGGCGTGACGTGGATCATTGGGTGTCGACATGGCGGGTTCCTCTAAAGAATGCAGACAAGCGGCGGGGCGCAGTGTAATCGCTGACCATCAAAGCGGGAATGTCCACGTTTTCGAGAGAGGTTTCGTAACATTTAATAATACGCTACCATATGCTTACTTTTACAAACTTTCGCTCAACACATGGCCGACGTCCCGCTCCGTAAGGCCGTTGCCGAACTTGGACTGCATCCCAACA
>CAIUAY010000030.1 GCA_903897335.1 uncultured Chromatium sp.
CCCTGCGCCGCGAGGCCAAAGCGTGGGCCGAACGCCGCAATGCCTCCCAAACCGGCGTGGACTGGCAGTTCACCACCGAAGACGCCCGCATCAAACTCAAACGCCTCTACCCACAAGTTAAGCTGGAATGATCTACTAGGGAGCCCTGCGTCCAGTTCTGATGCGCCTGCGCCCACTGCGCCTTCAGGCGTCCTAGCACAGTCGGCGACAACCCTTTTGCGTCCTCGCCCCGCAGCACCTGCAACGCCTCGCTGAGACCCCCGCTGGAGACCCCGTTGAGAGACAGCCAGGGCAGCGCCGCAGCGCCGAGACCCGCGGGGTTCGACGCACGGATCGTGGCACCAGGGCCGAGTTGAACTTGATCCCCGATCCCGAACGGTCTCGCACCTTCGGCACCTGCACCGCCACTGATCCGATGCCGGCGAGCATCGCACGTTCGGAAAGGTGCCCGTTACGCACCACCGCTTGGCGCCCATCAAGCAGCGTCACCGCCGCGTACTGCCCCAACAGCGCCTCAACCTCGACCTCAATGGCGTGTTGGATGAGCTGACGGGTGCTACGGCGCACCAACTCCCCCAGCGGAACGCCTAACTCGTCCAAGGCCGACGCGGGGAGCCGACTTGCTCCCATTGTCCGCTTGCTCGTATCGTCTCTCATGGCGCATCTCTGCGGTGCTGCTTGGGGTCGTGACAACCACATTGTCAGCAACGGTGCGCCGCTTTCCAAGACCCGATCAGCTTCGGCTCATACATCAGAATTCAGCATAGCTCCAAATGCTCATACCACGGAAGCAAGTCCAGATCGGCATTGTGAAAAAATCAGACCCTTTTGCTATACACTCTGGCGATACTCCAGTCCGATCCCGGAATCGTGCGAATGTCATCATGCCTCCTTTTCTGCGTGTTGCTGATTCCAGTCTGGTGCGCTGCTGCCGAATCGTCGCTGCCGACACCTGACGCAATGCCAGGCGTGGCCGTACCCGCGCTGACGACGGATGCGGCAATCTCTCAAGACGCGCCAAAGATCCAGCCTCAAGCGTCTTCACTCTCACGTACGCAGATCAAAACGATGGTCGACGAGACCGCACGTCAGCAAGGACTGGATCGGGATCTGGTTCACGCACTCATCCGTGCGGAGTCTGCCTATAACCCACATGCCGTGTCATCGGCCGGGGCTGTTGGTCTGATGCAGGTGATGCCTGAAACCGCCGCAGACTATGGTGTCAGCCTTCCAGAAAAGTTGTTTGAGCCGGCCACCAATCTCGCTACCGGGATGCGTCATTTCAAACGATTGCTTGACAAATACGGCAATATCGGTTCGGCGGTCATGGCTTATAACGCTGGCGAGGGTGCGCTAGAACGCAGCGGTGGTTTTGTAACTTATGCCGAAACCCAGCGTTATACCCATCAAGTCTTGACGAGCTATCTTAACAGCAAGGGCATTGCTCCTTACTCACCTGAAGCCCGCGCGATTACCGGCTTGACACTCAGTCCCGCGATGGCGAAGGCCGAAGGCGTTCGTACAGACGCACCCGACACCCGTCTTGATACCTTCTCGCCCGCACCCGACACCCGCTGGCAACCAACGTTGCAACGTCCTACGCTGGCACCTGCGCTACGTTCACAATTGGTCGACAGCCAGAACCGCCTGACATCACGTCTTGCTGCGGCGACTCTACTCAAGACATCAAGCCTGCGAACGTCGCCACCTCGCTATGTGATCCAACCTCCCGCCCGTCACTGAAAAGCGATCCAGCGAAGATGTTGCGTAACGTCTGGAACACGCCACTACCCAGATCATTTCAAAAAGTGGCGTACCGTTTCAGAGCACACCTGACGACCTGCATCGACGGATGACAGCGACGTGATCGCGCTGGTGAAAGCGCATTGAACGCGGCGTCTCGTGATATATTAAGCCATCATTTCGCAGCTGTTCGCGGATAACAGAAGCAGATGCGGAGATCACAAAGAGAACGGGGAGAGACTCATGTCGAAGAAACATCCGATTGTCGCCGTTACCGGATCGTCCGGTGCGGGCACCACGACCGTCAAGCGCGCCTTTGAACACATCTTTTACCGCGATGGCATCAGCGCGGCCGTGATCGAAGGCGACAGCTTTCATCGTTTTGATCGCGCCGAGATGAAGGCCGAGATGGCGCGAGCGTCTGAAAATCACCTCAACCTCAGCCATTTCGGGCCTGAGGCCAATCGTTTCGACATGCTTGCCAAGCTGTTCCAAGATTATGGGGAGAGTGGCACCGGAAAAAAACGCTATTACATCCACAGCCATGACGAAGCGGTGCAGCTTAACGCCCGGCTTGGCACGGATCTTAATCCGGGTCAGTTCACGCCCTGGGAAGATCTGCCGCCGAATACTGATCTGCTGTTCTACGAAGGTCTGCACGGTCTGGTCGTCACTGAAGAAGACAATGTTGCCCAGCATGTCGATCTCGGCGTTGGCGTGGTGCCCATCGTCAACCTGGAATGGATTCAGAAGATCCAGCGCGACAATATGGAACGCGGCTATTCAGCCGAGGCGATCGTCGATACCATCATGCGCCGGATGCCGGACTATATCCGCCACATCACGCCGCAGTTTTCGCTGACCGACATCAACTTCCAGCGCGTCCCAACGGTAGACACATCCAATCCGTTCATCGCCCGCGACATTCCGACGCCTGACGAGAGCTTTGTGATCATTCGCTTCAAAGATCCCGAAAAACTGCAAGTGGATTTCCCCTATTTACTTGCCATGATTAACGATTCTTTCATGTCGCGGCGTAATAGCATGGTCGTGCCGGGTGGCAAGATGGGGTTTGCCATGGAGGTCATCCTGCAACCCATCATCGAGCGCATGATGGAGGCACGTCGGGTCTAAATCAGATGCCCCAACCCTCGACCGAATCAAGGGGCGGGGCAAAATTGACCGGCGCTCACCAGAGCATTTATCCCGAAAAATGGTTGACGCGCCAGTGCTACGCCTGGTCTGCATAACACGACCGTTTTTTGGCTGGCAGACTTGGGCAGTGACCTTTTCGGGTTAAAATGACGTAACCTTGAGCCAATATCCAAACCGAACCGTGAGCTGGTGGCTTGACAGCCATTCGCGCCACGCCTAGCATCCGCCGCCATTATCGACAAACACCCTATCAGCATGGATCTTTCCACGATTCGACACCCCGTCGCCGAGGACTCGAAGGCCGTGGACGCCTTGATCCTGCGCCGTCTTCAATCCGACGTTGTCTTGATCAACCAGATCGGGCATTACATCGTCAACAGTGGTGGCAAGCGTTTACGTCCCCTCTGCGTGTTGCTGGCAGCACGCGCCTGTGGATATGACGGAGATCATCACATCGACCTGGCCGCTGTCGTTGAATTCATTCATACCTCCACGCTGCTACATGACGATGTCGTGGACGGCTCCGAACTGCGCCGCAACCGCGAGACCGCCAATGTCGTCTGGGGCAATGACGCTAGCGTCCTGGTTGGCGATTTCCTTTACTCGCGCGCCTTTGAAATGATGGTTGATGTTGGCAGCATGCGCGTGATGGAAGTTCTAGCTCACGCGACCAACCGCATTGCCGAGGGTGAAGTGCTGCAACTTCTCAACGAGCGCGACCCCGATACCAGCGAGGCGCGTTACATGGAAGTCATCACCCGCAAGACGGCCACCCTGTTTGAGGCAGGTGTCCGGCTCGGAGCAGTGCTGGCCGGTTCTTCAAAAACAGTCGAGGACGCTGCTGCCGAATACGGTCTGAGCCTCGGAATCGCATTCCAGTTGATCGATGATGCACTCGATTATGGCGTTGACAATGCCGAGTTAGGCAAGAACGTCGGCGATGATCTCGATGAAGGAAAGCCGACGTTACCCGTGATCCGAGCCATGGCAACTGGTACACCAGAGCAACGCGCTCTGTTACGCACCGCTATCGAGAGCGGTGGGCGTGATTGCATTGATGCCGTGATTGAGGCAATTGCGTCAACCGATGCAATCGCCTACACTAAACAGCTTGCATGTGATTACGTCGCCCGCGCCAAGGATGCATTGACCGCACTTTCGCCTTCCACCGCAACGGAAGCACTTGCGATGATGGCAGACTTCGCAGTTAGTCGTACACATTAACAATTTTCCCGTTATCGGGGTGTAGCTCAGCTTGGTAGAGCGCTGTCTTCGGGAGGCAGAAGTCGCAGGTTCAAATCCTGTCACCCCGACCAAATAACCCGATTAAAATCAGCCGCTTCATTGCGGCTTTTTTATGTCTGCCTAGCCTCCATCCTTGGTTGCGTGAAAATCAGCGTGAAAATGCGTACCTGTCTTGGTTGGCATCTGGCGGTTGAGAATGGACACTGCATCGGCTAAATCACTCGGTCGCAAATGGGCATAAACCCGTGCGGTGATGGCGACATCGCCATGTCGGAGCAAGGCTGATACCCGTTCGATCCCGATTCCGGCTTGTACCAGCCATGATCCAAACGTCCGGCGCAAGTCGTGCGGGTGAATATTCATTAACCCGGCATCCGTGACACATCCCGCAAAGCCCTTTTTGATGCTTTCGATCCGGCTGCCGTCCTTGCGACAGAAGACCCACGGTGAATCCGGGCAGTAACTGGCGCGAAACCGCGCCCGTGCTAGGATGGCGTCCCGTGCGTCTTGGTTGAGTGGCACTGTTCCGGGCTTGCCGTTCTTCTGTCCTGTCTGGTCGCCGATGCGGGCGGCCTCGAAGGTGATGTAAGCGCCTTTGAGGTTGACCCGTTTCCATTCCAACCAGAGCATTTCACCGGGTCGCAGTCCGCTGTTGAGTCCGAGGCGAATGAAATCATGCAACCACGGATAGCGATCCTTGCGCGTGGTGGCGGCGGTAAGCAGTCGCTCGGCGTCGTCCTGAGTCAACCAGCGGTCACGTCCTGCCGGTTCCATCAGGCGGCGTGATTCCCACGGATTCGGCATCTCCCACTCCAGTTCGCGCTTTGCCCAGTTGATCGCGGCGGACATCAGGCCGATTTCCTTGTTGAGCGTTCCCGGCGCGATCCCTGCCGCGCTGCGGGTGGCGATGTACCCGCGCACCTCGGCGGCTCCGATGTCGTTCAAGCGCTGTCCTGAAAAGATCGGAAATAATGCCTTGGCGCTCCAGCGGTCGCGGTCTGGTGCGCGTTTGGTCGGCGTCACCTGATCCAGATAGAGCATCATGAGATCGTCAAAGGTCGCGCCCTCTCCTGTCCTTTCGGCGTGGCGCTCGGTGCGCCATCCGGCGCGGATCGCTTGCGCGTTCAATCCTTCGGGGTCGTCGGCAATGGAAACCCCAGTACTGCGGCGAGTTGAGCCGCCTTGTTCGTTGGGGTAACACGCCCACCATGTCGGCGAGTCTGGGCGCTGATAAATCCCATCTTTGGGTCTGGTCTGTTAATCAACATGGAAAACTTCCCAGGGATCCGGGGAAATCAACATTGAATTTTTTCCACCCCGGAGTAGCGCAACCTACCGGCTTTTTGGCCGGAGCAACTTGGGGTGATCAGGATGGAATTCATTGCCGACATC
>CAIUAY010000031.1 GCA_903897335.1 uncultured Chromatium sp.
ATCTTACAATATGTTGATGACACCTTAAAAGGGCTGGGTGATGATCTCAAGACGCGCCCGGCGTGGTGGGGGCGGAATCAGAAAGGGCTCGATGGGAGCCGTGACCATGCCTACTTGGCCCGGTTGGAGGATGGACACCCAAGCCTGACCGGTCGCCCCGACCTGCTGCTGAAGATCGATCAGTGTCAGGCGTACCGGTTCGCGTTTCCCCAAGCCCCGTTCGCCCAACCGTTGCAGTGCCTCGCTCAAGAGCGGCAGCCAGCCATTGAGCCAACCGAACAAGACAAAATCCAAGCCCAGCAGACTGCCAGGGAGGAAATAGCCGCTGAAGACCTGCGGCTCGAACACATAAGGGCGAAAAGGTTCCGCACCGTCCACGGCTTCAAACAGCGACGGGTAGGGGCAGTCCCGGTGTTCCGGACACGCTGGACAGGCTGTGCCAGGGTGCGTGCAGGCGGCGGCCTTGAGTGCGTGACCGAAGGCGCCGCGCCAAGCCGAGCCCGGATAATCGGGCAGGCGTAACGCAGTGGCTATTTCAAACCAGGCGCGATAGCGGACTAGTTCCAGCGGGACGGCGGTGTGCATTATCGACTTCCTGGGTTGGGTGGGCGCAGCGCGGACGGCAGTCCCTCAGCCACAATGAAAACAGTCCTTGTGCCGTTGTGCAACGCTTTCTGTCTCGGGATAGATGCAGGGCAGGCCGTTGTTCTCGTAAACCAACACCGGAACATGCGCTTGGCGCTGCGTGTACTGATTCACCAAGGCATCCACGGCCAGCGCTCCGAGCAGCGCGTTGAGCGTCTTCACCGCGGGCTCCTTCACGTCCCGACCGCTGATATAACCGCGATGCGCCAGTTCAGTGCCAAGTCCGCTGATCGTTTCTGCCGCGATCTGCGTGGGGGCGATGCGCCCCAGACAGTTCAAGCAAAGCTTGTCGCCGGTGCGGGCAACAATGACCTCACCGCTCATGTCCGTGATGTGACCATCGGCCACGCTGATATTGACCCCGACCGCAATCAGGGGTATCGCAAAACGCAACGCGATGCCCTGGGTTTTGAAGCGGCTGGCATGGCTGTCGGTGGCGAGCAGGATCCAATCGGCTTGGGCCAGCACGGGCAGGAGGCGTTCATCCTCGATACCCCAGGGGTGGGCCTCGATCCGGGCGTCCGGGTTGATGCGCAACAAATGCTCCTGGACCACCTCGACCTTGAGCCGGTTGGTCGCCGCATCGTTGGCATAGGCGCCGACGATGCGATTGAGGTTGGTGACCTCGACCCGGTCATGGTCGATCAGGTGAAGGTGCTGAAAACCGCTGTGGATGAGGTTTTCAGCGATCACCGACCCCAGTCCGCCGACGCCAACGATCACGATGCACTGATCGTGCATGATGCGGCGCAGGTTGTCCAGTCCGAGTGCGAGGACGCTACGCGCGAGGAAGCCCTGGTTGGTATCCAAGGCGGACGGCGCCGTGTCAGGCAGCAGTGGTTCCTCGGCACAAGGCCAGTTCTCCATCACGGTCTGGGTCTTGATGCGGGCTGGATGTGCCGTGGAGACCTCGCCGTTGCGCTCCCACAGGCGGGCCTCATAGTCCGATTGCGACAGCACGATGCTGGCATAGTGAATGTCATCAAGGGTGTCAGTCAACCACTGATGGAAGGCGATTTCGTCGCGGTCGTCAACGCCGGAGAAGGCGGCACCGGTGGTGCAAAAGGGATGGGTATGCACGTCGATCACGGTATCCACATCACCACGCCGTTGCATCTCCACCAGGCGGTCATAGACATACTCGCGCTTAAGGCGCAGATGGGCCAAGCCCTGGCTTTCGTAGTCTTCGGGTCGGGGAGCGGAGACCGCCACGACCTTAATCAGGTTCTGTTCTCCGACCTGGTGGTGCTGACCAAAGAGCAGGGCGAATGATTCCTGGTGCGGATCGCTTAAAAGCTGGGTACGCAGTGCCGTGAACTGTCCTTGCGCAAAGCGGATGCGGATAGCGGTCATGGCTCAATTCCCCAACACTTCATTGATCAGATGAAAATAGGTGAAAAGATTGTCGCCGTCACGCCAATTACGTGCGGGTTGCCAGGCGCCGTTGTGGATATAGGTGCAGTACCACTTCCAGCCTTGGGCAATGGGCTCGGCCCAAGCGTCATGCGCAACCCCTTGGAAGAAATGGCCATCCGGCGACACCGGGATGTCCGCCATCATGTAAAAACCAATCGGCGGGAGGGCCGGGTATTCGTTGGGGAAGGCAACCATCAGCGGTGTGCGGCGGGCGATGGCATGCCAGCGCGGCGGCAAGTGATAGTTTGGTACCACCACCCAGTGTGCATCCTCCTCATCGAATTCGAGCCCCTGGGTGAAGAGATGCTCGGCGACGGCGATCACCTGCTCGGTGATAATCTGCCGGGACTGTGGCGTGCGCGGCCCACCGAAGCCGTACCCTTTGGAGCGATCCGGCATGGAGGTGACCTTGGCCCCACGCCCCTGCTTGTCGATCAGCTCATTCTGGCGGTAGTGGCGGTTCGCATCGATTTGCTGGACCTTGCCACCGCATTCGAGGATCGGCCGTCGGCCGACGCCGGCTTTCGCATGGCGTTCCAATTCACTGCCGTGGGCGCCGCTGGGAATGCTGGCGGGATCAATGCGTCTGCCGTTGATGATGGCCATGCTGTGAACTCCTGGCGTTGGGTTGTTGTGTGGATCCAGTGAAGTGGAGACGCGTTCGTTGCCCCAGCGGGACGAGCTGCGAGCCTGGGAGGAACTACTGATTGCTATTCTGTTTTCCCTATGGCTCGTCATCTTCCTCCCACGACACAGGGTCACACTCTTTGTATGTCTGATCCTGGGTTTGCAGGGCCGCGATCGGCTCTTGTTTATCGGCATATGGCTCGCGACAACGGTCAAACAGGTGCTGGGCAAATTGGCGCTCGTCACGTTCCTGCATGTACTTCTGGAGATCGATAAAACCGGAGCCCTTCAAGACCACCTCGCGCGCCGCGTTGACATTGGGAAAAGCGGCCACCTCGACGCGTATTCCCCGCCGCCGCAACTCGATGATCACCGGGATGAAATCCTTGTCCCCGGAGATGAGAACCACGATGTCTGGCTTGACCATCTCCGCCGTACGCATCAGTTCCAATGTCAGCTCCACATCGAAGTCGCAGCGATAGGTGTCGCCCGCTAGGGCGCCAAGCTTGCTGTGAACCAGATAACCTTGGTGCCATAGGTCTTCGATGGCTTGGTCGCGGGCATGGGGATTGCGTGGATCGATCGGCACAAAGGCATGTGCTTCGACCAGAAACCGTCCTTCGCTGAGGTAGCGCAACAGGTCCTGATAGTCCGGTTCCCCGCCTTGTTGTCGGAAGGCGGCGCTGAGGTTAGCGTAGTCGTTGAAGACAACAAGTTTTTCCATGAGCGTGTTCCTGTAATGAAATCCTGAGCGATACTCAGCCGTTGAGTAGGTGCGTGAGAGTGGCCCCGCTCGCCGTGGCGCCGATAACGGCAAACCAGGGATGCTCGGTCACGACCAGCAGTGAGATTACCACCGTGAGGAATATGCCCAAGCCGATGATCCAGCCGGCGGTTTCTTGCTGTTGAGCGGAGCCCACCCGGCCTTGGGCGCCGGGAGGTATTCCACGATCAGACGGGTTGCGGTTACGGTATTTGCTGGCGTGGGGGATGCTGGCCATCACTAAGCTCCTGAGGTCGCGATCGTGGTTTTTCGAATGTCTTTTTCCTGACTGAAGTTTCCGGCTTTTCCAGGGGGGGTACCAGAAG
>CAIUAY010000032.1 GCA_903897335.1 uncultured Chromatium sp.
CGGCAGACTTTGCGAGGGATGCGCTGTGACGTCTGCCTGGAGTGACGCGCAACGCCCGACGTTCGATCTGACCGCGATGTGTGCGGTGCTGGCGGTCAGCCTCAGCGGCGACCGGGTCTTGACACCTGCAGATGAAGCGACCCATGAGGCGCGTCATCAATGATAATCTAATACCGTGTCGCATCCGGCAACGGCAGGCGATCCGTTCGATTCAACACCACCTGACCGTCAGGGAGATGCCTCTTGTTCCGTTCTTTTTTTCCGCGTCCTGGACTCTTTTTTTTGAGCGCACTCGTCTGGAGCACATTCAGCATTGTCGTCTGGTATCTGTTCGGTGATGCGCTGGGCACGCTCCTGGGTTTCCCCGCGCCTGTCACCGATGCCGACCCCGTGATCGGGCTGGGTTATTTCGTCACGCCGCACTTTATCTGGTTTTATCTCTACTACGCCCTGGTGACCATCGGTTTCACGATCTTCTGGTTTGTGACCGATCCACATCCCTGGCGCTGGTGGTCGATTCCGGGTTCCTCGCTGATCCTTTTTTCAACCTATTTCTCGGTGCAGGTCTCGGTTGCCATCAATGAATGGCGCCGACCCTTTTTCGATACCGTCCAGAATGCACTCTCTGGTAACACGAGTGTGCCGGCTGCCGACCTGTTTGCGCTGCTGACCGATTTTGCCGAGATCGCCTTTGTCGCCATCCTGGTGGTGGTGGTCACCAGTTTTTTCGTCAGCCACTATGTCTTCCGCTGGCGCACAGCGATGAATGACTATTACGTGTCACGCTGGGAAGAAGTACGCTCGATTGAAGGAGCGGCACAGCGCATTCAAGAAGACACCATGCGCTTCGCCGACATCGTCGAAACGCTAGGGGTGCGCATCGTGGATTCAGTCATGACCCTCTTTGCCTTTCTGCCGGTGCTGTTTGCGTTGTCGTCTCATGTCGCCGAACTACCGCTGGTCGGCACAATTGCCACGCCACTCTTCACGGCGGCGCTGCTGTGGTCGATCTTCGGCACTGGACTGCTGGCGATTGCCGGGATCAATCTGCCCGGACTCTATTTTCGCAATCAGCGTGTCGAAGCGGCATATCGTAAAGAGCTGGTCTATGGCGAGGACGATGTCACGCGGGCGCGGCCACCGACACTCCAGATGCTGTTCAGCAACGTGCGCCGGAACTATTTCAGGCTCTATTTTCATTATTTTTACTTCAATATCGCACGCTATACCTATCTCCAGGCCGACAACATCTTTGTCTATCTGATTCTGGTGCCAACGATTGCTGCCGGAAAAGTCACCTTTGGCGTCCTACAGCAGATCATCACGGCCTTCGGTCAGGTGTCATCGTCCTTTCAGTATCTGGTGACTTCCTGGACGACAATCGTCGAGCTGCAATCCATCTACAAGCGGCTATCCGCCTTTGAGGCGGCCTTTGCTGATGAGCCATTGCCCGCCATTGAACAGTCGGCGCGCTAGATCAGGCGTGATTCTCTGATCCCAGCAATTCACGCGGCAGGGCAAACACCACCTGCTCACGGATGCCATCCAGCTCCTCGGTGCCGACCGCCCCCCATTCCTGAAGCCGGGCAATGACCTGTCCGACCAGGATTTCGGGAGCCGAGGCACCGGCAGTCAGACCGATCCGGGTCGCCTGAGCGAGCCAGTCGTGGCGGATGTCCTCTGGGCCGTCGACCAGATAGGCCGTGCAACCCTGACGCTGTGCCAGCTCGCGTAGCCGGTTGGAGTTAGAGCTGTTGGGCGAGCCCACCACCAGGATCAGATCACAGCGGCTGGCCAGTTCACGCATGGCATCCTGGCGGTTCTGGGTGGCATAGCAGATGTCGCTCCTGTTTGGCCCCTGAATCGCCGGAAAACGTTCGCGTAGAGCCGCGATGATGGCGTGGCTGTCGTCCACCGATAGCGTCGTTTGGGTGACATAGGCCAGCCGTTCGGGGTCGGGAATGGTTAGTCCGGCGATGTCGGCAACGCCTTCAACCAGATGGATCGCACCTGTGCCGGGACATTGTCCGAGCGTCCCTTCCACCTCCGGGTGTCCGCGATGCCCGATCAGGATGACGGTCGTCCCGTTCTGACAGTGCCGTGCAACTTCCTGATGCACTTTGGTCACCAGTGGGCAGGTGGCATCGAAGACCCGCAGGCCGCGCCTCGTTGCCTCCTGGCGCACTGTCTGTGGGACGCCGTGCGCACTGAAAACCAGGGTGGCGCCATCGGGAACCTGTTCCAGATCCTCGATAAAGATGGCGCCACGTTGCCTGAGACCATCGACCACGTAGCGGTTATGCACGACTTCATG
Organism: uncultured Chromatium sp.; assembly: GCA_903897335.1. Taxonomy (GTDB): domain Bacteria; phylum Pseudomonadota; class Gammaproteobacteria; order Chromatiales; family Chromatiaceae; genus Chromatium. Next base: position 2,315 of record CAIUAY010000032.1, read on the forward strand.
ACGCACATAGATGGGCGCGCCATAACGCATCAGCACACGATCCACGATGGCGATTGCACGGTCGACGCCCGCACAGAAACCACGCGGGTTAGCCAGCAGGATCATTGGCGGCGGCATGACTAGATCAGCTCCTGGGTGATAAAGAGATAGATGAGCGACACGACGACAACCGCGATGGCAAGATAGGGGAGCAGAATGCAGATGGCGGGTAAATCGTTACAGACCGTGCTGTATTTACAGAGTTTACAGTTTTTCATCCGAGTCTCCGCGAGAAACCCCGCGCTGGCAGGCGGGAAGAAATAACGAGCGATCAGTTCATGGCGCAATCCCCACGCGCCACCGCAGAGAAGGCGTTCAGGTCGTGCTGATTGAGGTATCCTGACCGCATCATTATTAGCATCACCTTATGGACGACTTCCTTGCAAAATTCAAGCAGCAATCCACCGAACATTGGTTTCGTCAGTCTTGGCTGTCCCAAGGCGACCGTCGATTCCGAGCGCATCCTCACCCGGCTGCGCGCCGAAGGTTACGCCATCCAGCCCACGGATGACGGTGCCGATCTGGTGATCATCAACACCTGTGCGTTCATTGATGCCGCTGTGGATGAATCGCTTTCGGCCATTGGGGATGCACTGGCCGAAAATGGTCGAGTCATCGTCACCGGTTGTCTGGGTGCCCGCGCCGAACTGGTGCGCCAGACCTATCCCGAAGTGCTGGCGATAACCGGCCCTCAGGCGCTTGCTGAGGTGATGGCTGCCGTCCATGCCCAACTGCCCGCGCCGCATGACCCCTTCACCAGTTTGGTGCCACCGCAGGGCGTGAAACTCACGCCCAGACACTACGCTTATCTCAAGATCTCGGAGGGCTGCGACCATCGTTGCAGCTTCTGCATCATTCCCAGTCTGCGCGGCGATCTGGTGAGCCGGGGCATTGGCGAGGTACTCGACGAGGCGCAGCGGCTGGTCGAGTCTGGGGTGCGCGAGCTGCTGGTGATCGCGCAGGATACCAGCGCCTATGGCGTCGATCTCCGTTATCGCAACGACATCTGGAAGGGGCGGGCGATCAGGACGCATCTCACGAACCTGGCGCGGGCTTTGACTGCTTTGCCGGCCTGGATTCGGCTGCATTATGTCTATCCCTATCCCCATGTCGATGAGCTGATCCCGCTGATGGCCGAGGGTTTGATCCTGCCCTATCTGGATATGCCATTACAGCATGGCAGCGAGCGGGTGCTACGCGCGATGCGCCGCCCCGCCGCGACCGAACGGGTGCTGGAGCGTCTGGAACGCTGGCGCAGTCAGTGTCCTGAGCTGGCGTTGCGCAGTACATTCATCGTCGGTTTTCCTGGCGAAACCGAGGCCGATTTTGAGCAGTTACTGGAATTTTTACGTGCCGCCCGGCTGGATCGTGTGGGCTGTTTCCCCTACTCGCCGGTTGCGGGTGCCGCCGCCAATGACTTGCCTGATCCAGTCCACGAATCTGTCAAGCTGGAACGCTTGGAACGGTTCATGGCGGTTCAGGCACAGATCAGCCATGAGAAGCTGGCTAGTCGGATTGGAACACGCCTGACCGTGCTAGTGGATGCCGTGGAGGAGGATGCGATCATCGCCCGCAGTTATGCCGATGCGCCGGAGATCGATGGCGAGGTGATGATTCCCGGAGCCTGGGAGATCAATGTCGGCGATTTCATTGAGGTCGAGGTCACGGATGCGGGTGATCACGATCTGTGGGCGCAGCCGGTGGACGATTGAAGCCGTCAGTTGTCAGTTGTCAGTCGTAGATGGCGTTTGAAACATTTCAGACGATCATCCCTGACAACTGACTGCGGCTCTAAAACGCAGGCCCGCTTGCCTTGCCCAGCTTCTTCAGGATCAGCGCAAGCGGGCAGAAGCCGGTAAAGGCAGACTGGAACAGATTGGCACCGACAAAACCGGTGAACCACAGCCAGTATGGACTGACGTACACCGCCAGCAACACCGAGATGACGATAAAGGCACCGGCAACGGCAAACACGATACGTTCAATGGACATAGAACTCTCTAAACTTGAAATGAGGAGTGGCTCAGATTTTAACCATCCCCGGTGAATCAGTCCAACCAGGCCGGAACATCAATGGGTTCAGTCATGCGTCAGCACACCTACTGCCCTGTCAGAGAGTCACCGCCTATGGAAGCCATTGATTTTGAGCGTCTGATTGAGAGTCTGAAACGACCGGAAGCCTATCCGCATCCAGCCGTGCCGGTCACGCATATCGAGACCCATATCTCGCATGTGCTGTTGGCCGGAGACTTTGCCTACAAACTCAAAAAACCGGTCAAGCTCGGCTTTCTCGATTTTTCAACGCTCGAACGGCGTCGCCATGACTGTGAGGAGGAACTGCGGCTCAACCAGCGGCTGGCGGCGGATCTCTATATCGCGGTCGTCGCCGTGACCGGAACACCCGCCGCGCCACAAATCGGCGGTTCGGATTCGGTTCTCGAATATGCCGTCCAGATGCGCCGCTTTCCCCAAGAGGCATTACTCGACCGTCAACCGCTCACGCACCAGCTCATGATCCGTCTCGCCGAGACGGTGGCAGAGTTTCATGCCCAGATCCCGATTGCCGATGACCGCGAGGGTTTTGGGACGCCGGAGGCTGTTCTCGCCCCACTTCTGGACAACCTGGCCGAGTTACGGGTGCATTCACTAACGCCTGAGAACCAGGCACGTCTGGAGCGGCTCGATGCCTGGATTCACCAGCGCAGCCAAGCGCTATTTGCAGTGTTCGAGCAGCGGCGTCAGCACGGTTATGTCCGCGAGTGTCACGGCGACATGCACCGGGGCAATATCGCCGTGGTCGATGGCGAGATTCGTATCTTCGATGCACTTGAATTCAGCCCTGTGCTGCGCTGGATCGATACCGCCAGTGAAGTGGCATTTGTCATCATGGATCTGGAGCAGGACGGTGAAAGTGGGTTTGCACGTCTCTTTCTCAATCGCTACCTGGAGCGCAGCGGCGATTACGGTGCATTGAGCGTGCTGGATTTCTATAAGGTCTATCGCGCCATGGTCAGAGCCAAGGTGCAGGCGATTCGGTTGGATCAGGACTCACAGCATCCAGAGACAGCCTCCGACCAACAGCCGTGCATAGACTATCTGGCGCTCGCTGAATCCTATACGCAGCCGCGCCATCCCTATCTGCTGATCGTCAGCGGACTCTCTGGCTCAGGCAAGAGCTTTCTGGCATCGCAGCTGCGTGAAGCCTTGCCCTTGATCCACCTGCGTTCAGACGTTGAGCGTAAACGCATCTTCGGTCTCATCGAAACCGCCCGCACGTTCTCCAGTGTCGATGCTGGCATCTATTTTCCGAGTGCCACCAACTGGACTTATGACCGGCTCCACCGCCTGGCCGACGCGATCCTCATCAGCGGCTATGCCGTGCTGGTGGATGCAACGTTCATCGAACGGGGGCGACGTGAACATTTCCGGGATCTGGCGCACAGGCATCGCGTGGGATTTGCGACAATCGCGCTTGATGCGCCACCACACATCCTGCGCCAGCGGCTGATACGCAGGCATGCGCTTGGTGGCGATGCATCCGAAGCCAATCTTGCCGTCCTTGAACAGCAGGTTGCCATCCGGCAGGGTGCCAGCACGACGGAAATGGCTGACACACTGATCATCGACACCACCAACACCCCACCGCTCACCGAGATTCTGGTCATGCTCGAAGCGATCCTAGACACCGGCAGACCACCCGAGGCACGGGTGAACACGGCGCTCTCCGAGCAGTCAGAAGATCATCATATCGAACCATCGGCCTGAGACATCTCGGCGAGTCGTCAGTTAAGGTGATTTACGCGAAAGCCGTTACCCGAAATTGGGTCGGATAAGGATGTCCCATTTGGGCAAGATCGAGTTGCACTCCAAACGGGTTTTGATTCATTTCATGGCTCCTTTGGTCAGGGTGATACCTTTCACATAGACCTTGCATCTGAGTTTCACGATGGGACGGGTTCCCCTCCAGGTCATGCTCGCGACCCATTCCAGCATGGTCTCGACATCAACCAATTGCGTACCGTTCCAGTGCTGCTCCAGAATCCCCAGCGCTGTTCGACCGGATGTGATCAAGCGGGTAGTTAATCAGTTGAACCCGCTTGCCGATGTTGTCGGCAAACGCCACCATCCGGTGGCGAAACGGCGGGCGTCGGCCATTGCTTTCCGGGTCGTTATCGAGCTTGATCTGGAGCAAGGTCAAGTCGTCGCGTTTAGCCAGCGGGAGTTGTTCCCACCAGTCCTCCAGACTGTCGACGATAAAATCATACTTGACGCATTCCGCCGGTGGGACGTCATCCCGCCATTGCCCACCGTCTTCCACCGAGCGCTCGCCCGCCCCCGCATCTGCGCTTTCAACGTCGCAAAGACCTGCTCAATGGGGTTCAGACCCGGGCTGTACGGGGGACGTAGCTGGACGCCTCAATGGCTTTGCGCACCCCGATGACGAGGTCGCCAGCCGTCACGGCGGCGATGTTTGAATTTCTCGATAACGGATTCGCTCCCCCTGAGCACAGGCTTGGATCACCCGTTCCCGCAGATCGTTTGAAGACGCTTTCGGCATCGTCACGCCCCGGTCACGATGACAACACCCATTAGACGGCGATCATCCCGCAGGAGTCCAGACAGCCGTCATGAAAATGCGCTAGGGGCTCGGTCTGACGGGTGAGAAACCTGCATCCGGGTTTGAATCGACTTGGGTGGAGAACATCCTGCGACCACCAGTGGTGAAGCACTCGGCTGGAAAGTTTGGCCATGGTCTTCTTTGCCGCCCCTTCAGTTATTGGGTCTTCGCGAAAAGCCCTGCCGTTCAGGACGGGGATGTCGAGCGGCGACGTGGTATCTTTCGACGTTTCCTGTAGACCTACCACAGGGCTCGCGAGATGTGACATCCAGGAGTACCAACGCATGCCCAAGTTGCCAGCCGCCCTCGTCGGCGCACTCGCCTTATTGTCATCCCTTGCCGCCGTAGCATCCGAGGTCACGCCGCCGCTTGACCTGACTGCCCACCCGGTCGGGGTGGCGACGCTACTCGTCTTCTTTATCGCCTATGTGGCGGTGATGGCAGAGGAATTCCTGCACCTGCGAAAGTCCAAGCCAGTGGTGGTCGCCGCTGGTCTGATCTGGGCCATGCTTGCCTATGTTTCCGCCCAGCAGGGAGCACCAGGGGCAGCGGAGCAGGCAGTGCGCCGCGCTTTCCTGGATTTTGCTGAGTTGATGCTGTTCCTGTTGGTAGCCATGACGTATATCAACGCCTTGACAGAGCGCGGCGCCTTCGAAGTGCTTCGCGTCTGGCTCATCCGCAAAGGCTTCGGGTTGCGCGCCCTATTCTGGATGACGGGCACTCTGGCTTTTGTCATCTCGCCAGTGGCGGATAACCTGACGACCGCACTGTTGATGGCCGCTGTCGTGCTGGCGGTGGGAGGTGAGAACCGAACCTTCGTTACCCTCGCCTGTATCAACATCGTGGTCGCCGCCAACGCGGGCGGAGCTTTCAGCCCCTTCGGCGACATCACGACATTAATGGTCTGGCAGAAGGGGATGATTGGTTTTTTCGGCTTCTTCGCTCTGTTCGTCCCCGCACTGGTGAACTGGCTAGTCCCGGCGAGTCTGATGCACTTTGCAGTGCCCGACCTGAAACCGGAGACTGGCTCCGTAACGGTGCTGATGAAGCGTGGCACCCGGCGCATCGGCGGACTTTTCCTGCTCACCATCGCAACGGCTGTTAGCTTCCACCAATTTTTACATCTGCCGCCCGTGATCGGCATGCTGACTGGGCTTGGCTATCTCCAATTTTTTAGTTTTTTTCTCCGCAAGACGCACTGCCGCTTGAATAATCGCCATCCAGATCCAGGACATCATGTCGATGACATGACCACCTTCGATGTCTTTGAACATGTTGCCCGCGCCGAGTGGGACACCCTGCTCTTTTTCTATGGGGTGATTTTGTGTGTCGCCGGTCTTGGCTACGCCGGCTATCTCGCGCTGGCCTCGGATGTCATGTATCTGCAATGGGGGGCGACTGCGGCCAACATTGGGGTGGGATTGATGTCTGCGGTGGTGGACAACATCCCGGTGATGTTCGCGGTGTTGTCGATGAACCCACAGATGGATCAGACACAGTGGCTGCTGGTGACCCTGGCCGCAGGGGTTGGCGGCTCGCTCCTGTCCATCGGTTCAGCGGCGGGCGTGGGGCTCATGGGGCAGGCACGCGGGATGTACACCTTTTTTGGGCACATGAAGTGGACGCCTGTGATCGCGCTTGGGTATTTCGCCAGCATTGCCGTGCATCTGAGGATCAATGGCTGATGGGCGCGTCGTCATTTTTATTTAAATTTTGGTAGGCCGGACTGAAGCTGCCAGGACTTGAGTTTATCGTCCCAGCGCCAAAGCTGGCGGTCGGTGAGTCGCTTGACGACTTGGCGATCTTCATGGAGATAATCGATAACGACGACCTGGATCGCGTTTTCCCTGTCCTGCATCATGAGTGGCTGCACCACGTCATAACCGGTGACCCGCAATCCGCTGAACAGATCTTCTGGCGGCTTGTCTTTGCGCAGGTCTGGATGCAGGAAGTTATAGGCTGTTTCGTAGTATCCCCAGCGCAGCGCGGACTGATAGCCATTGGTGGCAGCCTGTAGACTGACGGCACGTTTATCTTTTTCGACGGCACTACAACCGGCGAGCACACAGAATACGGCGACTGCGCACAGCAGACGCGCCATCACTCTACAAGTCGTCATCCGCATGTTCATGATCCTTGGTAATGGCTGTCTTGATCGTGTCAACGAGCTTAAATCTGAATGCGTATAATACGCGACGCAGACATGACGACCAACGCACACCAATGATGTCAGTCAGGATTACCGATCCGCTGACATCTACCGTCGACTGGAATTCGTCCGCTGCCATGCAACGTCTGTTTGCTTTGTCTGGCGTCCCGCTTTATGTTTCCCTGTGGGGCTAATGCGCCCCGTGAGTGTTTTCAGGCATCCACTTGAGGAATTGCGTATGCAACGATCACCGATTTTTCGCGCCATGCCAGTCACGCTGTTCGCGTCAGCACTCATGATGACTCTGAGTTGGCAGCCTGCAAATGCAGAATCTGCCTGCAAGGGTCTTGAACAGGCCGCCTGCACGGCAAATGCCGAATGCCGCTGGCAGGAAGGCTATACGCGCAAGGATGGCGTTGTGGTGTCAAGCTACTGTCGCTCCATGCCCAAAAAGAAAGACAGCACAGCGCAACCGGTGCCCGCGCCTGCGGTGGCTCCGAAAACAGTCGTCACGCCTCCTGCGGCACTCGCGCCACCAGTGGTACCCGCCAAGCAATAACGGGAATTGCTTGACGTGTTCCCCAAACAATATCTGTCGTGCCTTTTTTGATCAAAATTGCACCGCCTGAAAGCGGCCTACAGCCACGACAAAGATGACAACGCGCCTGTTGTGACAGTCGCCAAGACCCTCGCGGTCGATCCAGCCGGATCGACCGATCCTTTTTCCAGCCATCTCACCACCTTCAACCACCTTACCGATGGAACTCTTAGCTATGACCATGACCGGACGCCCAAACAGCGAACACTCGCTTGATCATCACGGCCTTTACAATCTCGATACCATTCACTGGAATCTACCGACGCCTGCGCTCTACGAACAGGCATTGCGGGCGCACGAAGGCGTGCTGTCACACATGGGGCCGCTGGTGGTGCGCACCGGGCACCACACTGGACGCTCGGCTAACGACAAGTTCGTCGTCGAAGAAGAGACCAGCAAGGAACACATCTGGTGGGGCGAAATCAACCGCCCGATCGATGAGGCGCACTTTGATCTGGTGCATCACCGTCTGGCGTCCTATCTCCAGATGAAGGACGTTTACGTGCAGGACTGCTTTATTGGCGCTGATCCGGCGTATCGGATGCCGGTGCGGATCGTCTCCGAATATGCCTGGCATAGCCTGTTTGCGCGCAACCTGTTCATTCAGCCGAGCACTGACGAACTGGCTAACCTGATTCCTGATTTCACCGTTATCGACGCGCCGCGTTTTCACGCCATTCCATCGCTCGACAACACCCGCACCGAAACCTTCATCATGGTCAATTTCGCCAAAAAGCTGGTGCTGATTGGTGGCACCAGCTACGCCGGCGAGATCAAAAAATCACTGTTCACCGTGATGAACTACATGATGCCGTTCCGTGACGTGCTGCCGATGCACTGTTCGGCAAACATTGGGTCGGATGGCAAGACCGCGCTCTTTTTTGGTCTCAGCGGCACCGGCAAGACCACGCTGTCGGCAGATGCGTCGCGTACCCTGATCGGCGACGACGAGCACGGCTGGAGTAACGAGGGCGTCTTTAATTTCGAGGGCGGCTGTTACGCCAAGATGATCCGCCTCTCGCCAAGTGCCGAGCCGGAAATCTACGCCACCACGCAACGCTTTGGCACGGTGCTGGAGAACGTCACGGTCGAATCCGCAGATCGTCGGCTGAATCTCGATGACGAGTCACTGACTGAAAATACCCGTGGCGCCTATCACATCAGCGCCATCCCCAACGCCAGCGACACCGGCATGGGTGGCCATCCGAGCGCGATCCTATTTTTGACCTGCGACGCCTTCGGTGTGCTGCCGCCAGTCTCCCGGCTCACCCCGGAACAGGCGATGTATCACTTCATTTCCGGTTATACCGCACGAGTCGCCGGAACTGAAAAAGGCGTCACCGAACCTGCGCCGGTTTTCAGCGCCTGCTATGGCGCACCTTTCATGCCACTGCATCCACAGAAGTATGCGGCGTTGCTGGGCAAGCGGCTCGCCGAGCATGGCACCAGCGTGTGGCTGATCAACACCGGCTGGAGTGGCGGTCCATATGGCGTTGGCGAGCGGATCAAGATTCCACACACCCGCGCCATGGTGAACGCGGTGCTCGATGGCAAACTGGACGCCGTGCCGACCCGGCTTGATCCGATCTTCGGGCTACAGATTCCGCAATCCTGCCCGGATGTGCCGGAGGGGATTCTCGATCCGCGCAGCACCTGGCCAGACGGTGCGGCTTATGACGCCCAGGCGCACAAACTGGCCGGCATGTTCCAGGCCAACTTCACCAAGTTTGCCGATCAGGTTGATGACCGCATCAAGGCGGCGGGTCCGCAGGCGGGTTAATTCAATCCACTACGCTCCCGTGATTGAAGGGATGCGAGGGAAGTGATCAAGACTTTGCCCCTCTCCCCGCTGGGGAGGAGGGGCTTTTTTATGACGCCTCTCAATCATTTTATGCTAACAAATCAAACCGATACGCTCACCATCACGCGCCCCGACGACTGGCATTTGCATCTGCGCGATGGCGCGGCGATGGCTGATGTCATCGGTCATACTGCTCGCCAGTTTGCGCGGGCGATCATCATGCCCAACCTCAGGCCGCCAGTGGTCACGACCGCTCAGGCGCTCGACTATCGGGCGCGGATTGTAGCCGCGCTGCCCGCCGATTCAGATTTTCAGCCGCTGATGACGCTCTATCTGACCGATCAAACCGCGCCGGCTGAAATCATCACCGCCAAAGCCAGCGGCGCGGTGTTCGCCTGCAAACTCTATCCAGCGGGCGCGACCACTCATTCAGACAGCGGTGTCACCGCGTTACACTGCATCTATCCAGTGTTAGAGATCATGCAACAGATCGGGCTACCGCTGTTGGTACATGGTGAAGTCACGGCATCTGACGTGGATATTTTTGATCGCGAGCGGCGGTTCATGGATGAGCAACTCGCGCCGCTGGTGCAGGCATTTCCTGCGCTAAAAATCGTGTTTGAACACGTCACCACGGCAGAAGCCGTTGCGTTTGTACACGCTGGCGCGGACACCCTGGCCGCTACCATCACACCGCATCATCTGCTCTACAACCGCAACGCAATCCTCGCCGGTGGTATCCGTTCGCATTTTTATTGCCTGCCGGTACTCAAACGCGAACGCCATCGGCTGGCGCTGCTGGAGGCGGCGACCAGTGGCCATCCGCGCTTTTTTCTCGGCACCGACAGCGCCCCACACGCCGTCAGCGACAAAGAAACGGCCTGTGGCTGCGCGGGGATCTACAGCGCCCATGCTGCGCTTGAACTCTATGCCACGGCTTTCGCGCAAATCGATGCGCTGGATCGGCTGGAAGCGTTTGCCAGTCATCATGGCGCAGACTTTTATGGACTTCCCCGCAATCGAGGAACCGTCTGCCTGCAACGCTCCCCCTGGCAGGTACCTGAACGCTACGCTTTCGGCAGCGGCCAGGTCATCCCGCTCAACGCTGGAACCACGCTCGACTGGCGCCTGATCGATTAACCGGGGAGCCAGCGCCAAACCAGACTTGGCGTCTGGCCTATTCAGACGCAAATCCTGTAAGATCAGCGGCTTTTCCGAGCGGACTCTCATCATGGGATTCAAATGTGGCATCGTCGGCCTGCCAAACGTTGGCAAGTCGACCCTCTTCAATGCCCTGACCAAGGCCACCATCGCGGCTGAAAACTACCCCTTCTGCACGATTGACCCGAATATCGGCGTGGTGCCGTTGCCCGACCCGCGTCTCGATGTCATTGCCGCCATCACCCGACCGCAAAAGGTGATCCCGACCACCATGCAGTTCGTCGACATCGCCGGACTGGTCGCAGGTGCGTCAAAAGGCGAGGGACTCGGCAACAAATTCCTGGCCAATATCCGCGAGACGGACGCCATCGCGCATGTGGTGCGCTGTTTCGAGGACGATGACGTGGTGCATGTCGCCGGGCGCATCAACCCGCTGGATGACATCGAGGTCATCAACACCGAGCTGGCGCTGGCGGATCTGGAATCGGTCGAGCGTGCGCTGGATCGCGCCCAGCGCATGGCCAAGACTGGTGACAAAAAGATCCTGAACCGCAAGGCGCTGCTCGAGCAGTCTCGCGACCAGCTGGATACTGGAAAACCAGTGCGCTCGCTGGATTTTAGTGAAGACGATCTGCTGGAGCTTCGTGATCTTTTTCTGCTGACCGCCAAGCCCACCATGTATATCGCCAACGTGGCTGAAGATGGTTTTGTCAATAATCCGCTGCTGGATGCCGTGGTGGCGTTTGCTGCCGCAGAAGGCGCGGAAGTGGTTGCCGTCTGCGCGGCCATCGAGGCCGAGATCGTCGAACTCGAAGAGACCGAACGCACTGAGTTTCTCGCAGATCTGGGGCTTGACGAACCAGGGCTAAACCGCGTGGTGCGTGCCGGTTATCGTCTGCTGGGGCTGGATACTTATTTCACTTCGGGACCCAAGGAAGTCCGTGCCTGGACAATCTCAAAAGATGCCAGGGCACCCAAGGCCGCCGCCGTGATCCACACTGATTTCGAGCGCGGATTCATTCGCGCCGAAGTCATCGGCTATGACGACTTCGTGGCCTGCAAGGGTGAACAGGGCGCCAAAGAGGCCGGCAAACTGCGTTCGGAAGGCAAGGACTACGTCGTCAAGGACGGCGACATCATCCATTTCCGGTTTAACGTCTGAATCCACGCACGGGTTTATCCAGGCGCTAGCTGAACCGGATGAATGCAGCAATAGCGCTCATCGCTGGCTGCCATGTCACTGGTCATAAAAGCAGGTTTACCACCAAGATTTGAAATCCTATACTTATCGGTTACTTTCCAGTCCTTGGAAAGGATCTGCGGAGCCGATTCCCATGCGCCTGATCCAGGAAGCCCTCACCTTTGATGATGTCCTGCTCGTTCCTGCCCATTCCCGGGTGCTTCCCAACGAAGCAGATTTTCACACCAAGCTGACCCGCGGGATCGATCTGCGGATTCCGCTGGTTTCGGCGGCGATGGATACCGTCACCGAGGCGCGGCTGGCGATTGCCATGGCGCTGGAAGGCGGCATTGGCATCATCCATAAAAACATGAACGCCGAGCGCCAGGCGCGTGAGGTGCTAGCGGTCAAAAAATATGAAAGTGGCATTATCCGCAACCCGATCACGGTGACGCCAGACATCAGCGTCGGTGAAGTCGTCGCGCTGACCCATGCACACAATATTTCTGGCGTTCCGGTCACTGAAAACGGCAAGCTGGTCGGTATCGTCACCGGGCGCGACCTGCGCTTTGAAACCCGCATGAATGCGCCAGTGTCCGCCGTGATGACCCCGCAGGAACGTTTGGTGACGGTACGTGAAGGCGCGAGCCGGGCGGATGTGGTAAAACTGCTGCATGAACACCGGATCGAAAAAGTACTGGTGGTTAATGACCGTTTCGAGCTGCGCGGGCTGATCACGGTCAAGGACATTCAGAAAGCCAAGGACTTCCCTAAAGCCTCGCGGGATACCCACGAACGACTGCGCTGCGGCGCGGCGGTCAGCGTTGGCCGTGGCACCGAGGAGCGCGTCGCCGCGCTCGCGGAGGCTGGCGTCGATGTCATCGTGGTTGATACCGCGCATGGACATTCGCAGGGGGTGCTTGATCGCGTGAAATGGGTCAAGACTCATTACCCGGATCTCCAGGTTATCGGCGGCAATATTGCGACCGCAGACGCTGGTCGGGCGCTGGTCGATGCTGGCGCGGATGGCGTGAAGGTCGGCATTGGGCCTGGGTCAATCTGCACCACGCGCATCGTTGCTGGCGTCGGCGTTCCGCAGATCACGGCAGTGTCCAATGTCACCGAGGCGCTGGAAGGAACCGGCGTACCGGTGATCGCCGATGGCGGACTGCGCTATTCGGGCGATGTTGCCAAAGTCATTGCTGCTGGCGCACACAGCGTGATGATCGGTGGCATGTTCGCTGGCACTGACGAAGCACCGGGCGAAGTCGAGATTTATCAGGGGCGTTCTTATAAATCCTATCGTGGCATGGGCTCACTCGGCGCAATGGGGGCGAATGAAGGCTCCAGCGACCGCTATTTTCAGGAAGACACCGAAAAAGAAAAGCTGGTGCCGGAAGGCATCGAAGGGCGCGTCCCATATAAAGGCAGTCTGATCAACGTCATTCATCAACTGGTCGGCGGACTGGGTTCCAGCATGGGCTACACCGGCTGCGCAACCATCGAGGAGATGCGCACCAAGCCTGAATTCGTGCGCGTCAGCAACGCCGGGATGCGCGAGTCGCATGTGCATGATGTGCAGATCACCAAGGAGGCACCGAATTACCGGATTGATAATTGAACCTCTTGTCGGCGCAATCCCCCGCCTTTAGGCGTGGGGTCAAGCCGACTTCTTGACGCGATCACACGACGCGCATCACAGTACACCGATCAACAGAGGCTGATCGACGCCATGATCCAAACCCAACTCAAACTGCGTCTCAACGTCAC